>CANROH010000006.1 GCA_947632185.1 uncultured Clostridia bacterium | reverse complement strand
TTTTTGATATAACAAAATTTTTAACTATTTTATAAATAATATTAGATGAAAGGAGAAATTAAATGAAAAAATATTTAAATCTTTTAAGAGTAAAACATTACATAAAAAATTTTTTAGTTTTTATACCGCTATTTTTTAGTAAAAACTTATTAGATGCTAAAAAGATGTTTGGAGCTATTATAGGTTTTATCGCCTTTTGTCTACTATCATCTGCAGTGTATATTATAAATGATATTAAAGATATAAAAAATGATCAGAGGCATCCTATAAAAAAGAATAGACCAATTGCTAGTGGAGAGATAACAGTTTTAAAAGCAAGTGTGATAGCAATATTTAATATTATTGCTTCTATTACAATTATTACTTTTTACTGTTTATATGTAGATTCTAATATTAACTTTATGATAGCCATTTTTTATCTATTTTTATATTTGGTATTAAATATTGCGTATAGTTTTGGATTAAAAAATAAACCAATAATAGATATTGCAATTCTTGTATCAGGATTTTTAATAAGAGTTTTATTTGGAGGAGTTATCGTTGGTGTAGAAGTTTCAAGTTGGTTATATTTAACAGTAATTTCAATTTCATTTTATTTAGGTTTAGCTAAAAGACGAAATGAAATTATAAAATATGATGGAAAAGAAACTAGAGGTGTTTTAAAGTATTATACTAAAGACTTTTTGGACAAGAATATGCATGTTTGTATGGCTTTAGGCATTACATTTTATTCGTTGTGGGCAATGAACTATGGAAATGTTTTAATGATTTGGACAGTACCTATTGTCATGCTTTTGGCAATGAAATATAGTCTTAATATTGAAAATGTTGAGAACGAGGGAAATCCAGTTGATATATTATTAAAAGATAAATTTATTATAATACTTGGAATACTATATATTGCTTTTATATATTATATATTGTATTTATAAATTTACAAATAAGTCACAAATAAGTTGTTGATATTTAAAATTTATAATGATATACTTATCACAAATTTGATGATTATAAGTAGAAAGGTTTAAATATTAAGTGGAAAAAATAGATATATTACTTGCAACATATAATGGAGAAAAATACTTAAAAGATCAATTAGATAGCATTTTAAATCAAACTTATAATAATTTTAGATTATTAATTTCTGATGATTGTTCTACAGATAAAACTAGAAATATATTAGAAGAATATAAAAACAAAGATAATAGAATAGAATTGTTTTTTCAAAAAAATAATCTTGGAGTAATAAGAAATTTTGAATTTTTACTTAATAAAGTAGAAAATAAATATTATATGTTTTCAGATCAAGATGATATATGGAAAGAATTTAAAATAGAAAAGTCTGTAAAAAAAATTGAAGAAAGTGATAGTGATTTAGTATATTCAGATCTAGAAGTTGTTGATGAAAATCTGAAAGTTAAATATGATTCTTATTGGAAATTAAAAGGATTTTATAAAAAAATTAAGAAATATAATAATTTTGAAAGTTTGTATTTGAACAATTTTGTTACTGGTTGTACAATAATTTCCAAAAAAGAACTTATAAAAAAATTTTTACCTTTACCTAATACAAGTAAATATGTTTTACATGATTATTGGATTACATTAATAATAAGTCAAGATGGAAAAATAAGTTATATAGAGGAACCTTTAATAAGATATAGACAGCATAAGAATAATAAAGTTGGTTCTAAAAAGAAGTCAAGTGAATTAAAAAGTATAGATGAAATAAGGCAATTATTTATTGATGTAAAAAAAGAACATTTTGAAGTTTTTATTCAAAATGAAAACAAATTTGTTGATAATAACATAAAAATTCTAAATAAAGAGGCATTAGAATATTATAATATGTTAGAAAAAAAGAAAAATATAAACTTTAAAAAATGGAAACTATTTTTTAAACTTTATAAATATGAAAATTTTAATTATAAAATACAAAATTTTGTCATTTTAAATATTCCAGTAATAGCAAGGATATTATTTAAAATAAAAAATAAATTGAGTTAAATTTATAAATAAAAAATGAATAGAATATAGAAAAAAGCAATAAAATAATTGACAATAAAATTTATTATAGGTAAAATTAAGTTGTTATATAATTAAATGTAAAAAAATTATGTAAAATATTAATTGAAAGGAAATACGAAAGAATGAAAAAATTAGTTATATTATTAGGAATTATGATTTTATTTATTGCTAGCTTTAATTGCGTAGTAAATGCTGACAGCTCAGACTATGGAACCGTTACTCAAATAAGTGGTTCTCCTGAAATAACATCTAGTGATGAAGGAAAAAATATAGTAGTAAAATATTCATCTTTAAATCTTGAATGGGCAAAAGCAGGTGAAGGTAGATACAAAAATGGATGGTGGATAGGAATAAAAGTAACAAAACCTACATCTGCTGGTGAAGCAACTTTTACAAGAAAACAATATGGAGAAGATTGGTCAGCTTCTAATTCTTTTGCAACTTATAAAGATGATGATGATTATATTAATTTATGGGCTTATATAGATGATGACATATTATCTAAAAATAAGAATACTACATTTACGGTGTATGAAGTAAAGTTTAATTGGGATAATAGTGCTGATGAACAAACAATTACAATAACAATTGATGCAAGTGATGCAAATTTTGCAAATTTCCAATTAAAAGATAGTAGTAGTTCAATGTCAAAAATATATGTTTATGATTCAAAAAAGACTTCTAGCAATACTTTTACTATTGAAAAAGGAAAAAGTTTAAAAGATGGTTTAACAGCTAGTGAAAAAGAAATTTTTGATTCTTATTCTAAGAAAGCTGATTTTGTTGAATTTTATAAATTTAATGAAGCAAATTATTCATTTGATGCTTCAAAAATTAAAGATTATGTATCAAATAAGTTTGATCCAGAAAGTGAAGATGTAATAAATGAAGATGCAGTTACAATAGTAGCTTATATTAATTCAAAAACACCTGTTACACCTACTGCACCTGCTGGAAATTCTGGTGGACAACCAGCACCTATTCTAGAAGAAAAGGATAATACACCAAAAACTGGTAATAAAGATTTAATTCCATACATATTATTAATAACATTTATATCTGCAATAGGAATAATAAAATTAAGTAAAAAAACAAAATAAATCTTATGAAAAATAAAAACTTTACTTTAATTGTACATAAATTTGTATTAAAATAAAATCTAATCAAAAGTATAATTAATAGATAATTTTTTAAAATAATATAAAGAATAATATTAATATTTTAGTAAATAATAAAACAATAAACAATATTGAAAATTATTAAGAAAATTCATTACGTTGTTTATATATTATATATTATGTATTATATGTATTGATAAGTGAAAAATGGAGGTAAATATGAAAAAAATTAAATCAATTATTTTATTAGCCACTTTATTTTTACTTATTATTTCACTAAATAATATAGTAAGAGCAGATGATGGCTATGGAAATGTAACAATAATAACTCCTGGTGGTAGTGTTACAAATTCTGGAAAAGAAAATGTTGAAATTAAATATGAAAGTGTAGAATTAACATGGAGTGCAGCTGATCCAAATGTAGGAAGAGATAGAAATGGATATTGGATTGGATATAAAATAGAAGCACCAACTGATATTATTACAGGTGATGAACAAGCACAAAAAGCAACATTTAAAACAAGAATTAATGGTGGACAATGGTCTGAAAATAAATCTTTCTTTGCTAAAAAAGACGGTAATTATTGGTTAAATGCATGGACTTATGTGGATCCTGCATTAATAGAAAATAATAAATCAAGTGAAGAAATTACTTTATATGAAGCTGTTTTTGATTGGAATGGAGAAGGTACTAAAAATCAAACAGTAACAATAAAACTTAAACCATCTGCTGTTAATTTTAAAGAAACAGAAGATATGACAACAGTTAAAATTAAAGAAGTAGGAACTGGAGCAAGTGGAAATGTAACTGTATTTACAGCTCCTAGAAGCAAAAAGTTTCTTGAAGGTTTAGGAAATTCAGATAAAGCAATATTAACAAATATTCAAAATAAAGCTGGATTCCAAAAATTCTATAAAGTTAATAGTGATACTTTTGAATTTGATCCAGCAAAAATAGCTGAGTATACTGAATTTGATCCAGCTACAGCTGAATTAACAGAAGATAATGTGTATGTTGTTGCATATATAAACAATAAACCATCAGAACCAGCACCAGCACCAGCACCTGCACCTGCTGCAACTACACCAGAAAAAGATAATACTCCAAAAACAGGTTCTAATAGTATTATTGAATATGTTTTTGCTATAACAGCATTATCTGGAGTTGGAATAGTAGTATTAAGCAAAAAACATTAGTAAAAAATTTTTTAGGAGTGTTGACAAATTTTAAAAAATAGTCAACACTCTTTATTTTTTTTATATTTTAGGGTAAAATACTAATGTATTTTATAAAAATAAGATATTTTATATTATTTATTGTAATTATATTAATAAAAAGGGGACTACAATTTGTGAATAGGATTGAAGGAAATAGACAAGTGCCAAAAAAATTACAAATAAAATGAAAAAAGTTAAAAACAATCAATTATTGATATTTAGTAGGTATAATGATATAATCATCAGGATTAATTTATATAAAAGTTTTTATAATAATAGTAAAGGAGAATTATGTTAGTTTTATAACATAAAAAAATAAATGATGACAGGAGTTGTTAGTCCTACATCAGGTACTTTAGAAGTAAAAGAAAAAATAATAAAATTATATAAAAAGAGGATTATATATGGAAGAATTATTGGAATTTAAAAAAAATATTATTTCATGGTATCCAATTAACGAAAAAGATAAAGTTCTACAAATTGGTAAGGATGAAAAAATATTTAATGAATTAAAAACCAAGACAAATAATGTAATTTTAACAGAAGATATTGATAATCTTGAAATAAAAAATGAATTTGATTATATAACATTAATTGGAATATTAGATGATGCTACTGAAAGCAAAATACTAAATATTTTGGAAAAATCAAAAAAAATGTTAAATAAAAATGGAAAAATATTAATAGCTATGGAAAATAAATTTGCTATGAAATATTGGACAGGTCAAAAAGCAGATGACACTTCAAATCCATTTGAAACAATACTAAACTCAAAATTTATAAGTTTATATAGAATAAAAAATATTTTAAATAGTTTAAAACTAAAATATAAATTTTATTATCCATTACCAGATTATAAATATACAAATGTTATATATACTGATGAATATCTTCCTACAAAAGATAGTATTAGTGCTAGAGATTTGACATTTTGTGGCGATAATGAATTATTGGTATTTTCTGAAAGAGAAGCATTTAAAGCTTTATTAGAAGAAGCAAAAGAAATGTTTCCAATTTTTGCAAATTCATATTTTATTGAGGTTTCAGACAATGATAAATTTGAAGAAATTAAATATGTAAGTTATGGAATAACTAGAAATGCAAAATACAGAATAAAAACAATAATGGGAAAAAATATTGTATATAAGTCTGCAAATAATGCTGAAGCAAAACAACATATATATGATATTGCAAGGAATATAGATATTTTAAAAAAATGTAAAATAAATTGTTTGGATAGCTTTGAAAATGATAGAATTGTAAGTAAATTTTTAAATAATTCAACAGCTTTTAATGATGTATTATTAGAAGAATATTTTTCTAGAGGACTAGATTCTACTATTGAAAAAATAAAAGAATTTAAAAATAATATCTTAGATAAATTATTAAATAATTCTCAGCTAACTCAAACAGATATATTTGAAAAATATAATATTGATATTCCAAAAGAATTAAAAAGCAAAATGCATTTTACACAAAACGGAATAATAGATTTAATCTTTCAGAATTGTTTACAAAAGGGAAATGACATTTATGTATATGATCAAGAATGGTTTGAAGAAAATGTTCCAATTGAATTTATATTATATAGAGCAGTATTTTATTTAACAGATTTGAAAGAAATTATTGATATAAATGAAATTTATACTGCATTAAAAATTAATAGTTTTATAAAATATTTTGAGGAACTTGAAAGTAAAATACAAGATGATATTTTAGATAAAAAAATATGGGATATGCATATTAATTCAATTAAAACTTTTAGTGGCTCAAAAACCTTTGTTGAAAATTATGAAAATAAAATAAGTGCTTTAAAAAAACATGAAGCTCAATTAGAAGATGTTATTGAAAAATATAAAAATTCAATAGAAGAATTAACAAAATCTGTAAAGGAAAAAGACACACAATTAGAAAATTATGCAAATGAATTAAGAGCGATTGCAAATTCTTTATCATGGAAAATAACAAAACCAATTAGGAAAATATCAGGTGCTATAAAAAGAAAAAAATAATTATTAAAGATAACTTTTAATGAGGAGATATACTATGAATATGATTAAACACAGAATAAATCAAATAAAATTTTATATTTCTAAATATGGAATAGTAAAAACAATAAAAAAATGTATCAAAACAGTACTTAGAAAAATAATAAGATTTTTAAAAGGCGAAAAAGATTTACAATATGGTGATTATGGTGGATGGATAAAATATAATGAGCCTAAAGATGCCGATTTAAAACTTCAGATGAAAAAGAAATTTGATATATCTCCTAAAATTAGTGTTGTAGTTCCAATGTTTAATACAAAGGAAAAATTTTTTAAAGATTTAATAAATTGCATGATTAATCAAACATATTCAAATTGGGAACTTTGCTTAGCAGATGGAAGCGAAAAAGAAAATGATAATTTTAAAAAATATTACGAAAAAGATGAAAGAATAAAATATAAATTTTTAGGTGAAAACAGGGGAATTGCAGGAAATTCTAATGCAGCAATTGATATGGTAACTGGTGATTACATAGCTCTTTTAGATCATGATGATGTTTTAGCAGATTATGCTTTATATGAAGTTGTATATGCTATAAATAAATTTCCAAATTCAGAATTTTTATATTCTGATGAAGATAAAATTGACGAGAATGATAATAGATATGATGCATATTTTAAGCCAGATTTTGCACCAGATACCTTAAGATGCCAAAATTACATTTGCCATTTTAGTGTATTTAAAAAAGAATTAATGGAAAAACTAAAGGGATTTAAAGAAGGGTATAATGGTGCACAAGATTATGATATTTTTTTAAGAATGTCAGAAATTACAAAACCAGAAAATATAACTCATATTCCTAAAATATTATATCATTGGAGAGTACATAGTGAATCTACTGCAAAGCTTAATAGCCATGCTAAAAATTATGCTTTTGAATCTGGAAAAAAAGCAATTGAAGATCATTTAAAAAGAATCGGATTAGATGGAGAAGTATTTCCTGGATGTATTGAAGGAATTTATCGAATAGATTATAAAGTAAAAGGCAATCCTAAAGTATCAATTATAATTCCAAATAAGGATGGAGAAGACATTTTAAGAGTTTGTATAAATTCAATTTTAGAAAAAACTACATATTCAAATTATGAAATAGTTGTTGTTGAAAATAATAGTCAAACAAATGAGATATATGAATATTATAAAGAATTAATTAAAAATGATAAGATAAAAATTGCAAATTATAACACAGGAGATTATATAAAATCAGAAAATGAATGTAGTATTGAATATACAAAGGAACATTCGCGAGAAGTAAAACCTGGATTTAATTACTCTGCGATAATAAATTTTGGAGTAAAAAAATCTTCTGGTGAATATGTAATTCAATTAAATAATGATACAGAACTAATAACTCCAAATTGGCTTGAATTAATGCTTGGATTTTGTCAAAGGGAAGATGTTGGTGCAGTAGGCGTAAAATTATATTTTCCAGACGAAACAATTCAACATGCTGGAATAATTGTTGGTATAGGTGGAATTGCTGGTAATAGGTTTAAAAGTATACCTAAAAATGCTCACGGATATTTTGCTAAAGAATCTATGATAGAAAATTTGAGTGCTGTAACAGGAGCATGTACAATGACTCCTAAATCTATTTATGAAGATGTTGGAGGAATGGATGAGGAATTAGCAGTTGCATTTAATGATGTTGATTTATGTCTAAAAATAAGACAAAAGGGATTTCTAGTTGTATATAATCCATTTGTAGAATTCTGGCATTATGAGTCAAAATCAAGAGGACAAGAAGATACTCCAGCCAAAATAAAACGTTTTCAAGGAGAAATATGCAAATTTGAACAAAAGTGGCCAGAAATATTAGATAGTGGTGATCCATATTATAATATTAATTTAAGTTTAGATACTGAGGTATATAATTTCAAAAATATTAAAGTTAATTATTACGGAGAAGAAGAAATTATAAGAAAAAACAGAAAAAAATTAAAAGAATAGATAATGTTGAAAGGTAAGAAATGAACATTCGAAATAATGTAAATAAAATTAAATATTATTTAAGAAGATATGGTTTTTTTGTAACTGTCAAAAAGATCTTTAAAAGAATGTTTCATATTAAAGAAAACAGAAAAAATAATCAAGAACAATATAAAATCTGGATAAGAAATAATGAATTAACTGAAAGTGAATTGGAAAAACAAAGAGATTATAAATTTAATTACAATCCTAAAATTAGTATAGTTGTTCCAATGTATAATACTCCAGAATCGTTTTTTAAAGAGCTAGTAGAATCTATTCAAAATCAAACTTATTCTAATTGGGAGCTTGTTTTAGCAGATCGGTAGTGAAACGCAAAATAAAAATTTTAAAAAATATTATGAAAATGATAAAAGGATTTTATATAAGTTTTTAAATTTTAATAAAGGTATTTCCGAAAATACTAATGAAGCAATAAGACTTTCAACTCGGAGATTTTATAGGATTTTTAGATCATGATGATTTATTATCAAAAGATGCATTATATGAAGTCACAAAAGTTATAAATGAAAATAAAAATGTAGAATTTATTTATACAGATGAAGATAAAATTGATGAAACAGGAGAAAGATTTGAACCATATTTTAAACCAGACTTTTCACCTGAAACTTTAGAATGTAATAACTATATAACTCATTTTGTAGTTGTAAAAAAAGAATTAATAGATAAAGTTGGATTATTAGATTCTGAATATAATGGCTCACAAGATTTCGACTTCGTTTTAAAAGCAACAGAGAATACATCTAATATTATACATATTTCGAAAATCTTATATCATTGGAGAGTACATAAAGCTTCAACTGCAAGCACTGCAGATACAAAACCATATGCATATGAAGTAGGCAAAAAAGTTATAGAAAAACATTTAGAAAGAACTGGTAAAAAAGGAATTGTAGAATATGGACAAGATGTTCCTGGAATTTATAAAATAAAGTTTGATATTATAGGAAATCCTAAAGTTTCTATTTTAATTCCCAATAAAGATAATATTAAATTATTAAAAAATTGTATTAATTCAATATTAGAGCTTACAACATATCAGAATTATGAAATTGTTATTATAGAAAATAACAGCAAAGAACAAGAAACTTTTGATTATTACGAAAAAATATCTAAAAATAACAAAATAAAAATTTTAAAATATGAGGCTCAAAAAGAATTTAATTATTCTGCTTTAATAAATTTTGGAGTAAAAAATGTAGATAGTGATTTTATCCTTCAATTAAATAACGATACTAAGTTGCTTACAAAGAATTGGTTAGAATTAATGATAGGCTATAGTCAAAATAAAGAAATAGGAGCAGTTGGTGCAAGACTTTATTATAAAGATAAAACTATACAGCATGCAGGAATTACCGTTGGACTTTCAGGAATTGCTGGAAATATGCTTGTAAATCTTCCGTATGGAAAACATGCATATTTTGAAAGAGAATCTGCTACGAGAAATGTATCTGCTGTTACAGGTGCTTGCTTATTTTCAAGAAGAGAACTATATAAAGAAGTAGGTTATATGGATGAAGAGAATTTTAAAGTGGCTTTTAATGATGTCGATTTTTGTTTAAAATTGTTAGAAAAAGGTTATAGAATAGTATATAATCCATATGTTGAACTATTTCATTATGAATCTAAAACTAGAGGATATGAATATTCTAAAGAACAAGAAGAAAGGTTTAATAAAGAAGCCAATAATTTTAAAATAAAATGGAAAGAATTTTTAGAAAAAGGAGATCCTTATTATAATAAAAATTTTACACGAGATACTTGTAATTTTGATATAGATGTAAAATAGAAAGGTAGATAAATGGAAGATAAAAAACAAGAGAAATCAAAATCATTAAAAATTTTAGAAGTAATAGAAGACTTTTTTTTAAATATTTTAGATAAAATAAAATTAAAGTCATTAGCTGATTTATATAGAAATCATAGAGAAGGATGGAGATATTTAATTTTTGGTTTTTTGGCAACAGTTGTAAATATCGCAGTATATTCAATAGCGTTTTACATATTTAATATTGATAATGCAGTTAGCAATGTAATAGCTTGGATAGTTGCAGCTATATTTGCATATTTGACAAATAAATTTATGGTATTTATATCAAGAGTTGATACAAAAAAAGCTTTATTAAAAGAAATAACATATTTTTTTAGTTGTAGATTATTTACATTATTAGTTGATGAAATTATAATGATTGTATCAGTAGATAGACTTGGAATGCCAGCTTTTTTAATGAAAGTAATAGCTAATATAGTTGTCATTATTTTAAATTTTATATTGAGTAAATTAATTATTTTTAAAAAATAAAAAATTATAATAAACATTCTTACATGTAATATAAGATAAAATTTTTACAATAAACATTATTTTACTTATAAATAATGTTTGAAAAAATGTAAATATATGTTATAATGAACACGAAAAAAACGAATTTTGAAAGGAATAAAAGATATGGATAAAGTAGCAGTATTAATCCCTTGTTATAATGAAGCAAAAACAATAAAAAAAGTTGTTGAGGATTTTAAAAAAGTATTGCCAGAAGCAGTAATTTATGTTTATGACAATAATTCTAAAGATGGAACTGATAAAATAGCAAAAGATGCAGGTGCTATTGTTAGATATGAAACAAGGCAAGGTAAAGGAAATGTTATTAGAAGTATGTTTAGAGATATTGATGCAGAAGCATACATAATGGTAGATGGTGATGATACATATCCTGCAGAAAGTTCAAAAGAAATGGTTAACGCAGTTTTAGAAGAAGGTGTTGATATGGTAATAGGAGATAGGCTTTCATCAACATATTTTACTGAAAACAAAAGACCATTTCATAACATAGGAAATGTTGCTGTTAGAGCATTGATAAATCGAATTTATAAAAGTGATATAAGAGATGTAATGACAGGTTTAAGAGCATTTAGTTATAGATTTGTAAAAACATTTCCAGTTATGTCAAAAGGATTTGAACTTGAAACTGAAATGACAATACATTGTTTAGATAAAAATATGAAAGTAAAAAATATAATAATCGAATATAGAGATAGACCAGCAGATAGTCCTTCAAAATTAAATACAATTCCAGATGGAATAAAAGTTATGAAAACAATATTTGGCTTTTATAAAAATTATAAACCAATGAAATTCTTTACATTACTTGCTTTTGTTTTAGGAATTGTTGGATTAGCATTTTTTATTCCTGTGTTTATAGATTTTTTACAAAGAGGTGTTGTAAAAATACCAACACTAGTTGTATGTGTTTTATTCTTTTTATGTGCAGTGCAATCATTCTTTTCAGGTATGATTCTAGACAACATAATAAAAAATTCAAAACAAACTTTTGAGATGAGATTAATAGATTGCGAAAGAGAATTCAAGAAAGATAGAAAGGAAAAATAGATGAGTACAGTAAAAGTTTCTATAGTTGTACCTATTTACAATTTAGAAAAGTATATTCCAAGATGCTTAGATGCGCTTGTAAATCAAACTCTAGAAGATATTGAAATACTTTGTGTAGATGATGGTTCTAAAGATTCAGCTCCAAAAATTATAGAGGATTATAAAAAAAGATATCCAAATAAAGTAAAGACATTTCATAAAGAAAATGGTGGAGAATGGTCTGCGAGAACTTATGGATTAAAAAAAGCAGTAGGAGAATATGTAGGATTTATTGATAGTGACGATGTTCCAGAAGTTACATGGGCAGAAAAATTATATACTGCTGCAAAAAAAAATGATGCTGATATTGCTTTTTCAGGATATGATAGAATAGATTTAGATACAGAAAAAGTAGTATCAACAGAAATGACTCAATATGGTACTATGAATAAAGAAGTGGATTGGAATGATGATTTTATTGTATATGCTAATCCTTCTTTATGGAATAAATTGTATAGAAGAGAAATAGTAAAGGATTTGGAATTTCTTCCTTTTAGAGGATGCAATGATACTTTATTTTTAATTCATTCATATATGTATGGAGCAAAAAAATTAGCTTTTATACCAGATGTCTTGTACCATTATTATTTGCGTTCTAGTTCTCAAATACATAATATGAATGAAAAAGATATAGAAAATTTGAAAAAATATCTTTTAGTTACAAAAGAACATTGCAAGGAATTAGGAAAATATGAGGAGTGTAGAGATAATTTAGCTAGTATGGCATTTTTGCATTTAGCTATATCATGGGCTTTTATGCTTTCATATGATAAGTCTGTAAAAATGACAGAAGCTTTAAAAGGAATTACAGAATATTTAAATGAAAATTTTCCAGAATGGAAAAATAATAAAAATTATAAATTTATTCATTGCGTTAAAAAAGGACTTAAATACATTTGTATTTGGGGAGTACATTTATTTTATAAAATTCATTTACCAATAGTTTATATTTGGGTAAATAGATTTTTATTAGATGTTATTAAAATAGAAGTAAAATGGTAAAATAAGGAATTAAAAATGAAAATATTAGAAAAGTTTAGCAAAGTTACTAAAAAAGTAGCTGAAAATAGTAAAAAAGTATATAAAATATTATTAGAAAAAATTCAAAATTTTATTAGTAAAGATAACTTTACTAAAACAAAATTGGTTTTAGTAGCAATTTTATCTATTTTATTTGCTACAATATGCGAATACACTATTTTTAGAAGATTTTATCCGCAGTTTATTTCAAAAAATAGAATTATGCTAGTTTCGTTAATTTACATGTTTATAGGAATACATTTTGTATTTAAAATTTCAAAAATGTATGAATTTATTCATAAATATAGGTACATAATTGCTTGTGCCTTTTTGTTGTTTGTAATGATATTTAAATATTCTGGTTCATCAATAGTTAATTTTAATGATTATATTCAACCACATAATGATGATACAAGATATCATACTTTATTAGGAACAGCTAGAAGAATCAGAACAGATGAATGGGCTACATCAACTACATATATTTTATCTCAAAGTCAAACAGAAGATAAATATCAATATTTTTCTGATGTTTTGAGAGGAACTGATACAGATATGTTTTCTGTTTCAAATGGACCAGTTTCTGATATATTAATGCTTGGAAGACCTTTTCAAATCGGTTTTATTTTATTTGGAAATGATGTTGGATTAAGCTTATATTGGTATATAAGACTTGTTGCAATGTTACTTGGTTCTTATGAACTTTGTTTGATATTAACTAATAGAAATAAAAAAGTTTCATTATGTGGAATGATTGTTATTACATTTTCAGCTGCTGTACAATGGTGGTATTGTATGGATACACTTCTTTGGGGACAAATAGTAATTGTGCTTATAGACAAGTTTATGAATACTGACAAAAAAATATATAAATATTTATGCGCTTTAGGAATACTTATTGCAGGACTATCTTATGTATTTGTATTTTATCCTGCATGGCAAATATCTTTTGGATATGTATTTTTAGCATTAGTTATATGGTTATTATTTAAGAATATTAAATATGGAAAATACAGATTTACAAAACATGATGTTGCAGTGATTCTTATAACTTTAGTATGTATAGCATTACTACTTGGAAGATGGTATATGCTATCAAAAGATACTCTAATAGCAGAAATGAATACAGACTATCCTGGACAAAGACAAGAACTTGGAGGAGGAGCAAAAAATCTATATTCATATTTTTATGATATTTACTTTACTTTTTACGAATTCTTAAATCCTTGTGAATATTCAGCAATGCTTTCTTTTTATCCAATACCTTTAATATTAGGATTTATATATGTTATTAGAAATAAAAAGAATTTACATTTTTGGATTCCAATGTTAACAGTTGGAATGTTTCTAACTATTTGGTGTGTATTTGGCTTCCCAGCATTTTTGGCTAACTTAACAAAAATGTCTATGACTACAGCTGGTAGGGCTTCAATTTCAGTTGGAACAGTTTGTATATATTTACTAATTTATTTAATAGGAAATTTTGAAAAAGGAGATAAATTAATAAACAAAAAGTTAACATATTTCTTATCTGCATTTGCAATTGTTTATATAATTTATAAAGCAAGAACTACAATTGGTTATGAACCTGATTTTCATTATCTAGATTCACTAAAAATAATACTTGCTGGAGAAATATTCTTACTTGCAATTTTTGGAATAATGAATATTAATAATGAAAAGATAAAAAATTATACAATTTATGGATTAATAGCAATTGCTCTATTAACAGGATTAAGGGTAAATCCTATTATTAGAACAACAGATATACTTTATACAAAACCAATTGCTATAAAACTTCAAGAAATAAAAAAATCTGCTCCAGATGCACTTTGGCTTGTTAATGATAAGGAATGGTATAGAAATGATTATGCTGTTGCAAATGGAATAAAAACATTAAATTCAACTCAAGTATATCCAAATATTGAATTATTTGAAACTGTGTTAGGAGATAAAGCTCAAGAATATAGAAATATTTACAATAGATATGGACATCTAATAATTAATATTACAGATGAAGAAACTCAAGTAAGTTTAGTTGCAGCAGATTGTATTTTCTTAAACTTAAATTACAAAGATTTATTGAAATTAGATGTAGATTACATTCTTTCAACATCAGATTTAAACAAGACAGATTATGGAAGTGAATTTGAAGAATTATACAATGAAGATGGGCTATATATTTACAAGATAATGGAAGGTATATAAATAAATGAGTGATAAAAAAGTAGCAGTAATAATGTCTACATATAATGGAGAAAGATTTATAAGAGAACAGTTAGACTCTATATTAAATCAAACATATAAGAATGTAGAAATAGTAGTTAGAGATGATGGTTCTAAAGATAGGACTGTAGAAATAGTAAAAGAATATCAAAAAACTAACAAAAATATTATATTACATGAAGGAGAAAATTTAGGGTTTGTTAAAAGCTTTTTTGAGTTATTGAAATTGGCTGATGCAGATTATTATTCTTATGCAGATCAAGATGATGTTTGGATACAAAATAAGATAGAACTAGCTGTTAATTCCCTTAATGAATTAGATAATACTAAGCCTAATATGGTTTTTGGAAATTCGGATTATTATGATGAAAATATGCAATTTATAGGTCATGGAGACAAAAACAAAAAATATTCATTTTTAAGCTCTTTGTTTTCATGTGTTAGTCAAGGAATGACTATGACTGTAAATAAGAAAACAAGAGATATGATAATAGAAAATATGCCTAAAACCTGCTTTTTCCACGATTGGTGGACATATATTTTATGCATGGGGCTTGGCAATGTAGCTCATAATAATGTAACAACAGTTAAGTATAGAAGAAGAAAAGAAAATGCTACATCAGAAGGACAAGGATATTTTAGACTTATTATTTGGAGAATAAGAAATCTTTTATTTAGCGACGGACTAAGAGATATAAAACAACAAATGATAAATTTTAAAAACTATTTTTATTATGAATTATCAGATGAAAATAAAAAAATACTTGATTTATTTGCAAGTGAAGAATATAGTTTTTTAAATATGCTAAAAAAAGCTTTTTATCCGAAAAGAATTAGAAGAAACATAATAGATGATATTATGCTTAGAATAATATTTTTAATAGGAGTTTTATAAATGGATTCAGAAAAAAAGTTATTTTTAAAAAACTTTGTTTGGAATAGTTTAGGTACTGGTATAAATTCATTTAATTCATTGTTTTTTTTAATTATTGTAACAAGAGTTAATGATATTCAAACTGCAGGAATATTCTCAATAGCATATGCTACAGCAACAATTCTTTATACTTTAGCAATGTATTCAGGAAGGCTTTGTCAAGTAACAGACATTGAAAATAAAATTAAAGATAAAGATTATATTGCAAATAGAGCTTTAACCTGTTTAATAATGATAATTGGAGCAACAGCTTTTTTATTAATAAAAAGATATTCTGCTTTCAAAACAACAATATTTGCTCTTCTTGCTATTTTTAAAGGATTAGAAGCCTTTTCAGATATACTTTATGGAATAATGCAAAAAAATAATATATTATATAAATCAGGAATATCATTAAGTGCAAAAGGTTTTATAGGTATAATATTATTTTTAATTGTTGACTTAATTACAAAAGATTTAAGACTTGCATGTTTATCAGTAATAATAGTTAATTTAACTTTTTTAATAGTATATGATTATATAATAATTACTAAAAAACTAATAGACAACACTCAAAAAGTAGATATGAGAAATGTAATCTCAATATTAAAATCAGAGTTCTTTGTTTTTGTAAATTCATTTGCTGGTATATATATATTAAATGCGCCAAAATATGCTATAGATAGTTATTTAACAGAAGATATTCAAGCAATATATGGATACATAATGATGCCAGCTACTGTTATGACATTATTTACACAATTTATAGTAATGCCATTTTTAGGTAAGCTAAAAGATATGTACGAAAAAAAAGAATTAAAAGAAATTGTGTCAGTTACATTTAAAATTAAGTTAGTTGTAATAGCTTTTGGAGCATTTGCAGTATTAGCAGCATTTTTACTTGGACCTGAATTTTTAGGATTAGTCTATGGTTTAGATTTAACATCATATAGAATAAATTTATGCATAATTATTGGTTCTTATATATTCTATGCAATATCATATATAAATTTAGTAACTTTAACAACAATAAGACATACTTTTATTCAATTTGTGATTTATATATTATCAATGGTAATTGCTTTTTTAGGTTCAAATATTTTAGTTGGAACTTTAAAACTTGGCATAAATGGTGCAACTTTAGCATGTACCACAACTCTTGCAATTCAATTTGTTTTATATACAATTGCTACAAAGATAATAATGCATAATGAACAAAAAAGTGTAACTAATAATTTAATAAACAATAAATAGTAAAATAAAGAAATGGAGAAAAAAATGGAACTATTGTACATAATAACTTTAATAGTTTTAGGAATTGCATTTATGATTTTCAAAAAAACAGAACAAAAATTGAATTTCATTAAATGGATTATAATTTATCTTGTAACACTGTTTGGATATAATATATTTTTGGGGATGGTATTAGGTTTACTTAATATTACATCTCATATATGGCTTTTATCAGTAATAAATATAGCTTTTGCAATTTTGTTAAGTTTTAAAGCAATAAAAAATAGAGATATTCAAAAATATTATGTAAGAAAAATTGATGCATTATTTTTATTATGTATTTTAATTATTTTTGTAGTTATGTTTTTTAAAGATTTGTATATTTATAAAGGCGATATTTCACATATGGCTATAGATTCTGCAATACATTATAGAGCTGCAAAACATTATGCTCAGAATTTAAAATTATTTATAAATGTAGAGGATAAAACTTTTTTTGATTTTAATGTAATGCAAACAGGTGCATATATTAATGATGGAATTTTTATGAATATAATTCATGGAATTACAGGAATAGATTATACATATTTATATCAAGTTTTTGAAACTATAGTATTGTATTTAAGTGGACTAGCTTTTTATGCTACATTTATGGATAAAATAAAGACTAAAAGAGGATTTATAGCTACTTTAATATTGTTTGCTTTGTATATTTATGGATATCCATATAATTCTTGGTTTTATGGATTCTCTTACTTATCAGTTGGAATAATGATAACTGCAATGTTACTTGAAGTTGTTGAATACTTATATTCAGATGAAAAAATTACAAGAAAAATAGTTCTACCATTAATAGTTTTACTTTCATTAGGTTTAACATTTTCATATTGCTTATTTGTACCAGCTATTTTTGCTTCAATATGTATATATTGTTTCTTAAAAGATTTTAATCAGAGTGGAAAAACTTATTTTAAATTTTTTAAGAAAACAACATTAATTGTAACGGGATTACTTTTATTAGTTACAGTCGTTGGAATTGGATATTTATTAATACCAACATTCTTTATACCAGGACAAACAAATTTATTTGATGCTTTAAAAGAAGGTGGTGGAATATATTCTGAGAGATATCGTAACTTTTTACCTTATACACCATTTATTGCTTGGTTTTTAGTGGAATTAGTAAGAAAAATAAAAAATAAAAATTTAAGATATATTGATATTTTTTCTGTTATATTAGTTGGATTTTGTGCGTTATTAAATATAGGCGTTCATTATAAAATAGTTTCAGATTATTATATGCTTAAAAGCTATTTTATAATTTGGATTGCAATATTTGCAATAACTATTGATTTAATTAATACGTACATAGATAAAAAAATAATTAGAATAGATGCAATAATAATATTTGCTTTATATGCATTTTTAATAATGAAAGTGATCTTTACAATAATAAATGTTCAGTTAGCAAAGCCTGAATTGTCAATTATGGAATTATATAACATGTTCATAAAGAATCATTTTATGATACTTGATTTATTGATGTTTTTGCTTTTGGCTATATTTACTGTGTTACCTCAACTAATTCAAAAAGTTGATTTTAGTAAATTATCAAAAAAAATAAGTGAAAAAATTAAATCAGAAAAAATAAAAGTATTTTTAAATAAAATATCTACTTTTGAAATAAAAAAGATTTGCATAGCTGGATATGTATATGTAATACTTTGGGGAGTTTTTGTATGTGGTTGGATTTGGCTTAAAGCAGGACACATAACAACAGAAGAAAAGAAGCATCAATTACCAAACTTTGTAGGTATGTATTATATTGAAAATTGTAATAATAGAAAACTAGTAGATTTAACATCATGCTTTAATAAAGATGAAATAGAAATTGCTACATATGCAAGAGAAAATATAAGCGATCTTACTGCAGATAATACTGAAATAATTTTTGATGGAATTTTTACAAGAACATGGGCAACAGCCGTTTTGGAAATTTCATCAGATACTATACCTTATCAATATTATATAAAAGACACGACTCATTATACAGTAGAAGATATAATTAAAAATGAAAATAAAAAGTACATAGTTCAAGTTGTTTCAAGAGATCAGACAAGCATAAATAAATTTAACGAAGATTTAAAAGGAATTAAACAAATGGATGAAATAGAAATTTTGTTTGAAAATGGAAACGGTTTTGTTGCCAAAATTAATAGAGAAAAATAGCAATTATTTAAAAATCTAATGAGATTTGGAGGAAATTTTTATGGCAATTTTCTACATATTAACTGTTTTAATGTTACTTGCAAGCTTTATATTAGTTAAAAAGTCAGATAATAAACAAAACATAGTTAGTATAAGTATATTAAGTATAATTGCATATTTAGCCTTTAATATTTTAATATGTATGGTATTTGGTGTATTAAATGTAACTACAAATTTAACATTTTTATCAATAATAGATTTGATTGTTACAGCTGTATTATGTTTTAAAATATATAAAGACAAAAAGATTCAAGCTTTTGAAATAAGAATAATAGATTTTTTTGCTGTAATAATTTCTGCAATAATTATTTGTTATATGGCGGTATCTCAATATGCACCACTATCAAAAACAGTGGCAAATGCTTCTGTTGATGCTTGTATGCATTACAGTGCAGCAACTAATTTTGCTGATAATATGAAAATTTTAGCAAAAATAAATAATACTACTGGATATAATTTTAAAACAATGCAAACAGGTGCATATATAAATACAGGTATTTTTATGAATGTAATGAGAAGTATTACACCATTAGAAGACTATGTATTATTTAAGCTTTTCGAAATAGGTATAATGTTTTTAAATGTATTAGCGTTTTATATGCTAATATCAGATAAATTAAAAACTAAATTAAATTTTGTGATAGGAATTGTATTTTTAGTTCTATATTCTTTTGCATATCCATACACAAGTCTATTATATGGATTTTCATATTTAAGTGTAGCAATAGCGTTTGCAACAGGATTGTTTTATTTGGCAAAAGTTTACGAGAAGAGAGAGATTAATTTTTGGTTTATTTTACCATTAATAATACTTATGGGAGTTGGAATTATATTCTCATATTGCTTATTTGTACCAGCATTATTTGCATTTATATGTATATATGTTTTTATAAAAGATTTTGATAAAAAAGAAGAAAAAAGCATTTTAAAAATATTCAAAAAGTCAACTCTTTTAATTACTGGTGCTTTATTAATAGTAACTATTTTATCAATTTTTTACTTGGTAATTCCGACATTTACAGATAGAGATCAAAATAAATTAACAGATGCAATAGGATTTGATGGAGGAATTTATAAAGCAATATATCAAGATTTTCTATTTTATATTCCATTTATAGCAATATTTATATATAGAACTATAAAAAATAAAAAAATAAATTATCAAACAGTAGCACTAGGAATTTTACTACTTCAAACTTTTATATCATTAGTTGGAGTAATTTATGGCATAGTATCTGCTTACTATTATTACAAAATATATTATATTTTATGGATTGTAGTAGTAGATATGGCAATTGAAACTATGTGCAATTTAGAAGAAAATAAAGATTTAAAAGTAGCACTTGTATCTTACTTAGCAGTTTGGTGTTTAATAATATATGTTTGTGTTTCTGGATTAGAAGATAGACTTCAATTAAAATCCCCAAATTTACTTGAAACGCCTGCTTTAGCAGATGATTGTAGAACACATACCATTGCTGGAATATATTATGATACAAATATTTGGCAGGCTATGAATATAAATGTTTCTTGTATAGTTGATGCAAATCGAGTTAAACTTGCAGAAGCTATGGGAGAAGTAAAAGATATTACATTAAAGAACATGTTAGTAGGTGGAATGAATACAAATTGCAAAGCTTGGATGTATGTTATATCAAGAATTGAATCTGGCGGAGAATCAATAAATGATCTTCAAAAAGCAGTTGTTGAAACTGATGTAGATGATTGGATGGAAAATGAGAATAAAAAGTATTTTGTATTGTTTACAGGAGAAAAATATCAAGATACTGAAGAGTATGAAGTGGTATTTCAAAATGAAGCTGGGGTTATTTTAAGGAAAACTAATTAATGATAGCAAGAATGAAAGGAGAATTATATTAGTAAAACTAATATAAACAAACTTGGTATGAAAGTTGCAGTTGTTGTGGTTAACTATAATGATGTAGAAGACACTTTAAAATATGTAAAAACAATATCTGAATATGATATTATAAATAGGATACTTGTAGTAGATAATGTATCAACAGTTGAAGGGGCATTAAATAAATTAAAAACTCTAGAAAATTCTAAAGTAATAGTTATACAGTCTGAAAAAAATGGTGGATATAACTATGGTAACAATTTTGGAATAAAATATTTAAAAAGTAAAAAAGAAGAATATGATTATTATATTATTTCAAATCCAGATATTGAAATTTCTGAAAAAGCTATAAAGCATTGTTTAGAAGTTGCTAAAAAAGATAAAAAAATTGCAGTAATAGCACCAAGAATGTTTGATAAAGATAATAAACCAATACGAAGAAGTAGTTGGAAAATTAGAACTTTTACTTTAGATCTTATTCATTCAACAAGGTTGTTAGAAATTATATTTTACAAAATTTTAAGAAATGGCGAATATTCAGATGAAGATTATAAAAAAGAATTATTAGAAGTAGGTGTGATTTCAGGAGCATTTTTTATTATAAAAAAGGAAGCTTTAGAAGGAATAGGATATTTTGATGAAAATGTATTTTTATTTTATGAAGAAGATATTATTGCAAAAATACTTCATGAAAAAAAATATAAAATTATTAGTCTAAATGATGAAAAATTTATTCATTATGAAAGCCAAACAATAGGAAAAACTTTTACATATTATAAAAAGATAAAAGAACTTTTTAAAAGTAAAATGTATTATCAAAAAAAATATAATAAAATTAATTTGTTTCAAATGATGGTATTTTATATTTTATATGTCTTTAGAAAAATAGAATTACTAATTGAAATACCAGTTAGAAAATTATTAAAAAAATAACTATTATATTATAATAGAAATATTTAAATAGTAGATACAATAATGACTATCTGCTATTTTTTTTAAATAAAAAATAAAAAAAGTTAAAAATACTTTGTAAATTTGTTTATAAATGTATTGTAAAAAAAAATATAATGTGATATAAAAATACTTATAGAATAGGGGGAACTTTGAGAAAAAATATTAAAAATTATGATTTGGATAATCTAAAAGAAGAATTAAAATCTCTTGGAGAAAAATCTTTTAGAGCAGAACAAATTTTTAAATGGATATATCAAGATAAAGTGCAATCATTTGATGAAATGACTAATTTATCATTAGAACTTAGAAAAAAATTAGAAGAGAATTATTCTTTAGGAATATTTAAAATCGTTAAAAAATTAGAATCTGTTGATGGAACCAAAAAATATTTATTTGATGTTCAAGATGGACAAGGAAATTTAATAGAAAGTGTACTAATGCAATATCATCATGGATATACAATATGTGTATCTAGTCAGATAGGATGCAAGATGGGGTGTAAATTTTGTGCATCTACTGGTATAGAATTTTTTAGAAATTTAGAAGCAGGCGAAATTGTTGAACAATTACTTGCAATAGAAAGAGATTCTAATGTAAAAATATCAAATATTGTTTTTATGGGAATAGGCGAACCATTAGATAATTATGATAATGTAATGGAATCTATAAAAATATTTAATAATCCAAAAGGATTAAATATTGGTGCAAGGCATATAAGTATTTCAACTAGTGGAATAGTTCCTAAAATATATGAATTAGCAGATAAACAAATGCAATGTACATTGTCAGTATCGTTACATAGTAGCAACAATAAAACAAGAAGTGCTATGATGCCGATAAATAATGTTTATCCAATTGAAGAATTGATTAAAGCTTGTAAATATTATATAAATAAAACTAATAAAAGAATTTCTTTTGAATATGCTTTAGCAAAGGATAATAATGATAACTTAGAGGATGCAAAAGAACTTGTAAAATTATTACATGGAATGCTTGCACATGTAAATTTAATTCCTATAAATAAGATAGAAGGTGGGAAATATACCAAAAGTACAAATGAAAATATAATTAAATTTAGAGATTACTTAAATAAGTGTGGAATAGTAGCTACAATTAGAAGAGAATTGGGCACAGATATTTCAGCAGCTTGTGGCCAATTAAGAAGACAGAACATAAAAGGATAGAGGTGAGATTCGTGAGAATTTTAGCAAAATCTGATATTGGAAAAGCTAGAGAAATGAATCAAGATAGTTATTATGTATCAGATTTACAAAAAGATGATTTAAAGTTATACATACTGGCCGATGGAATGGGCGGATATAAAGGCGGAGAAGTTGCAAGTTCTATTGCAGTTACAAGCTCTAAAAATTACATTGTTAATAATTTTAAAAAAACAAAAAAAGATAGAGAGAGTATATTAAAATTAATAAAAGATGCAGTCGAATTTGCTAACATGGTAGTATATGAAAAATCTAAAGAGGATCAAGAATTACAAGATATGGGTACTACTTTAGATGTTTGTTTAATATATAATAATAAGGTGTTTATAGGACATGTTGGAGATAGCAGAGTTTATAGAATTAGAAAAAATATAATTAGAAGACTTACAACAGATCACAGTTATGTAGAAAAATTAGTAAAAGAAGGTACAATAACAAAAGAAGAAGCTTATAATCATCCAAAGAAAAATATGCTTATGAAAGCTTTAGGATGTAGTTCATTTGTTGAACCAGATACAATATGTAAAGGATTTTTAAAAGATGATATATTACTTATGTGTTCAGACGGATTAACAAATATGTTAAGAGAAAATGAAATTTATAACTTATTATTAAATAATCCCGAAAAACCAGAGGAAGCACTAATAAATGAAGCAAATAATCTTGGAGGATATGATAATATAACTACAATTATTATAGACAATATTGATATTGGTGAAGAAACTAAGGAGAGATAAAAATGAATCTTATAGGTAAAATGTTAAATAATAGATATGAAGTATTAGAAAAAATAGGAAATGGTGGAATGGCAGTTGTTTATAAAGCAAAATGCCATGTACTTAATAGATATGTAGCAATAAAAATATTAAAAGATGAATTTACAACAGATAGTGAATTTATAAAAAAATTCAATACTGAAGCTCAGGCGGCAGCTAGTCTTACTCATCCTAATATAGTTTCTATATATGATGTTTGTAATGAAGATAATCTATATTATATAGTAATGGAACTAATTCAAGGTAAAACTTTAAAAGAAATAATAGCAGAAGATGGAAGACTTTCTTGGAGATGGTCAGTAAATATCGCAATGCAAATTGCTTCAGCTCTAGAAACTGCTCATAAACATAATATAATACATAGAGATATTAAACCACACAATATTATAATAACAGAAGATGGAATAGCTAAAGTAACAGATTTTGGAATAGCAAAGGCTGTATCAAATTCTACAATAACAGCATTTGGAACTACCATAGGATCAGTACATTATTTTTCGCCAGAACATGCTAGAGGAGGATACACAGATGCTAAATCAGATTTGTATTCTTTAGGAATAGTAATGTATGAAATGCTTACAGGAAAAGTGCCATTTGATGCAGATACACCAGTATCAGTAGCTTTAAAGCAAGTTCAAGAAGAACCAGTAGATCCTATAAAATATAATGAAAATATACCTATAAGTGTAAACAGAATAATTTTAAAAGCAATGCAAAAGGATCCTAATTTAAGATATCAAAATGCAACTGAGATGATTCAGGATTTATCTTTAGCACTAAAAAAACCAAATGAGGATTTTGTCGTTTTGGCCACGAGAAGTGATGATTCTCCAACACAAAAAATTCCTACAATATATGAATTAGAAATGGAAAAAAATAATGATAGAAAAGCTCCTAGAGTTACAGAATCTGAAACTAAGAAAAAGAAAGCAAATAAAATAAAAGAATTTTACTCAAAACATAAATGGGCAAAGCCAGTAACAATATTTTTAGTTGCAGTTTTAATATTTATTTTAGCAATGTATACTACAATAGCAATTCTTAATGCTGGAATGCCTGCTGAATCAGAAATACCAAACGTTTCTGGTAATAGTGATGGAACAGATAGAATAACTAAAGATGAAGCAATTAAAATATTGAATGATTTAGGATTTGAAAATATTACGATTGAAGAAGAATACCATGATGAAGTTGAACAAGGATATGTAATTTCTCAAACACCTGTTGCTAGAGCAAATTATAAATATAATGTAGATGAAAAAATTACATTAGTTGTAAGTAAAGGTCAAAAAATTGTAACATTACCAAATAATATTGTTGGTAAAAATATTGAAGATGTAAAGAAAGAATTAGATAAGTTAGAATTAAAATATGAGATTATTGAAAAAAATAGTGAAACAATTCAACCAGATATAGTTCTTGAAGTAAATCCAGAAGAAGGTGAAGAAGTTACAGCAACTACAGTAGTAGAAATCACTGTTAGTATAGGAAGTGCTTATAAAGATGTAATAGTTCCAAGTGTTATGAATTATCAAGAAGCTAAAGCAAGTGAAACACTATCAGCATTAGGATTAATTGTTAATGTTGTATATCAAGAAGATGCATCAAAATCAGATGGTATTGTTATTTCACAAAGTGTAAGTGCAGGAAAGACGTTAAAAGAAGGAGATAAGATAGAGATAGTTGTAAATAAGCAACCGGTAAAATCAACAGTTACAATTAAAGTAAATTTAAAATCTTTAATGAATTATACAGAACAAAAACAACCAGCAGATACTAGCGAAAATATTATTGATTCTCAAAATACTGCACCAGAAATTGAAAAAGCAACTGTTGTTATTAAAGTAGGAGAAGATACAATTTTAAGTGATACTTATCCATTAAATACTACTAATATTACTAAAACATGGACTACTTCAGGCGTAAAAGAAGTTAAAGTAATAGTAAACGGTGTAACAAAAGATACAAAAAATGTAGATTTTAATAACGGAGATCAAACAATTACTTTTGAATAAATTTTAATAAATAAATTTATGATAGAGGCATGAAAATAAATTTACATGCCTCTATTTTATAAAAAAGGAAAGGAGATATGATATTAAATATCATAAAAAATAAAAATGATAGAAGTATCAGCATCAGTTTTAAATGTGGATAAAACAAATGCAAATCATATGTTTTATAATTTAGAAACTGCAAAAATTAATTATTTTCATATAGATGTAATGGACGGAAAATTTGTTGAAAGAAATAATGTGGAATTAATGAAAGACTATGCTTTAACAATTTCACATATGTCAAATTTAGGATTAGATGTGCATTTAATGGTTAAAGATGTTGAAGAATTTGTAGATGAATATTTAATGTTAGAACCACAAATTTTGACATTTCATGTAGAGGCAATTGATGATGAAGAAAAGATTAGAAGTTTAATAGATAGAATTAAAAGAAGTGGTTCAAGAGTGGGAATTGCTATAAGTCCAAATACAAGCATTGAAACTATAAAAAAGTATTTAAATTATATTCATATGATTTTAGTTATGACTGTTGTTCCAGGAAAAGGAGGACAGACATTAATTCCAGAAACCTTAGATAAAGTTAAAAATTTAAAACAATATTTGGAAGAAAATAATATTGACATAGATATAGAAGTTGATGGTGGAATAAATAATGAAACAGCTAAACTTGCAATAGATGCGGGAGCTAATATTTTAGTAGCTGGAAATTATTTGATATCAAGTGACAATAAGATAGAGTCAGTTAAAAAATTAAAAGAATAGTATGGATGTGAGATTATATGAAAAACAAAAAAGAAGCAATAGAAATAATAAAAATTTTAAAAGAATATTATCCAGATGCAGTGTGTAGTTTAGATTTTACCACTCCATTTGAAATGATGATAGCAGTTATGCTTTCAGCACAATGTACAGATGAAAGAGTAAATAAAACAACTCCATTATTGTTTAAAAAATATAATACTCCAGAAAAACTTGCTAGAATTGATATAAATGAACTTGAAAAAATAATACATCCTTGTGGCTTTTATAAAAACAAAGCCAAAAATATTAAAGCATGTAGCCAAAAATTATTAGATGATTTTAATGGCATAGTACCTGATAATATGAAAAATTTACAAAGCCTTCCTGGAGTAGGAAGAAAAAGTGCAAATGTAATTATGCTTGAGGCATTCCATAATCCTCAAGGAATAGCAGTTGATACACATGCAAAAAGAATTTCAAATAAAATTGGTTTCTCAAAAGAATCTGATCCTGAAAAGATAGAACTTGATTTATTAAAACAAATTCCAAAAGAATATTATTATGATGTTAATCATTTATTGGTATGGCATGGAAGAAAAATTTGTAGTGCTAGAAACCCAAAGTGTAGCAAGTGCCCTGTGAATATGTATTGTAATTCATATAAATCTAATTGACTTTAAATTAATATTTTTATATAATGACTTACGTAAAAATAAAAAGTTTAGGAGGAGAAATAAAATGAATTTTATAGATGAAATGAAAGCAAGAGCAAAACAAAATATTAAAAAAATTGTTTTGCCAGAAGCTTCTGATTTAAGAACTATAACAGCTGCATCAACAGCTTTAACAGAAGGATATGCAGATATTATTTTAATTGGAGATGAATCAAAAATTAAAACTATGGCAAAAGAAAATAACCTAGATATCTCAAAAGCAACTATAATAAATCCACTAGAATCTGATAGAAGAACTGAATATGCACAAAAATTATATGAATTGAGAAAAGAAAAAGGTATGACAGAAGAGCAAGCTAGTGAACTAGTAAAAAATGAAGTTTATTTTGGCATGATGATGGTAAAGTTAAATGAAGCAGATGGATTAATTTCTGGGGCAATACACTCTACCTCAGATACATTAAGACCAGCACTTCAAATTTTAAAAACAGCACCTGGAACAAAACTTGTATCAGCCTTTTTTTTAATGGTTGTTCCAAATTGCGAATATGGTGAAGATGGTGTATTTGTTTTTGGAGATTGTGGATTAAATCAAAATCCGACTGCAGAAGAATTAGCTGAAATTGCTTATTCTTCAAGTAAAAGTTTTGAACAATTAGTTGGAAAAGAAGCTAAAGTTGCAATGCTTTCTTATTCAACTAAAGGTAGTGCTAAATCAGAACTTACACAAAAAGTTATAGATGCAACAAATATTGTAAAAGAAAAATATCCTGATTTAAAAGTAGATGGAGAATTACAATTAGATGCAGCAATTGTTCCATCAGTTGGAAAGAGTAAAGCTCCAGATAGTGATATAGCTGGAAATGCAAATACATTAATATTTCCAGATTTAAATGCTGGAAATATTGGATATAAATTAACTCAAAGATTAGGAAAGGCAGAAGCTTATGGACCACTTTGCCAAGGAATCGCAAGACCAGTAAATGACCTATCTAGGGGATGTTCAGCAGATGATATTGCAGGAGTTATTGCAATTACAGCTGTTCAAGCGCAAAATTAACAAAATTTTATAGGGAGAGTAAAAAATGAAAATTTTAGTAGTAAATTGTGGAAGTTCATCACTAAAATATCAATTAATTGATATGGAAAATGAGAGTGTTTTAGCTAAAGGAAATTTTGAAAGAATTGGAGAACAAGAGTCTTTTGTAACACATAAAGTAAATGGAGAAAAATATGTTATAAAAACTCCTGTAATGAATCATGAAGAAGCTTTAGAAATAATTCTAGGGCAATTAGTTCATAAAGATTATGGAGTAATTAAAAGCTTATCAGAAATTAATGCTGTAGGACATAGAATAGTTCACGGAGGAGAATTATTTGATAAATCAGTTCTTGTTGATGAAGATGTTATAAATAAAATACAAGAGTGTGCTACACTTGCACCACTACATAATCCACCAGCAATATTAGGAATAAGAGCTTGTCAAAAAGAAATGCCAGGAGTTCCAATGGCAGTTACATTTGATACTGCATTTCATCAAACAATGCCACCAGAAAATTATATTTATCCAATTCCTTATGAATTTTATGAGAAATATAAAATTAGAAAATACGGAGCTCATGGTACTTCACATCAGTTTGTATCAAAAATAGCAGCAAATCTAATGAATAAAAATATAGAAGATACTAAAATAGTAACATGTCACTTAGGTCAAGGTGCTTCTATTGCTGCAATTAAAGGCGGAAAATCAATAGATACATCTATGGGACTTTCTCCTTTAGGCGGAATACCAATGGTTACACGTTCTGGAGATTTAGATCCATCTGTTGTTACAGATATTATGGAAAAAGAAAATTTATCATCAAAAGAAGTAAATAAATTATTAAATAAAAATTCAGGATTAGCAGGAATAACAGGTTTAGTTCCTGATTTTAGAGAAATTGAAGCGGCTTCTGTTTCTAATCCAAGAGCTAAAATAGCAATTGAAATATTTACTCAAACAATAGCACAATTTATTGCAAAATATACTGTTTCTTTAAGAGGACTAGATGCAATAGTATTTACTGGAGGAATAGGAGAAAATCAGATAAATATTAGGAAAAAAATTTGTGAAGATTTAGAATGGATGGGATTAAAGATTGATTTACAAAAAAATGAAATTAGAGGTGAAGAAATAGAAATATCAACTTCAGATTCTAAGATTAAAGTTTATGTTATTCCAACAAATGAAGAGTTAGTTATTGCAAGAGATACCAAGTCATTAGTAGATAAATCATTGTAATAATTTTAAGGCATGAACTTCAGATATAACAAGCAGTTCATGCCTTTTATTTAGTAATACATAGCAATATAGGGGGAAAAAATGGAATATTTATACATATTTACTATCATATTTTTAGTATTAGGATTTATAGCTTTAAAGAAATCTGATAAAAAATTAAATTTAATAAAGTGGATATGCATTTCAGTTGTAAGCCTTTACGCTTATAATATAACAGTATGTATGATATTAGGAATATTGCAAATTACTCAAAATATATGGCTTTTGGCCATTATTAATTTTGTATTTGGACTTGTTTTTTGGTTTAAAGCAATAATTAAACATGAATTTCAAAAATATAGATGTTCAAAATTTGATATTATATCAATAGTAGTAATATTAATTTTTTTCGGAGTAATGTTTGTAAAAGATTTATATATTTATAAAGGTGATATAACTCATTATGTAGTAGATTCAGCAATTCATTATAGAGCTGCTAAACATTATTCAGAAAATTTACAATTATTTGTATTTATAGAAGATAAAACATTTTTTGATTTTAATATAATGCAAACAGGTGCTTATATAAATGATGGTATTTTAATGAATATTATAAATAGTATAACAGGATTAGAAAAAGCATATATTTATCAATTGTTTGAAACTATTACAATGTTTGCAGGAGGACTTGCTATTTATGCATTCTTTATAGATAGAATAAAAACAAAAAGAGGTTTAATCGGAACACTTCTTTTATTTGGATTATATATGTATGGATATCCATATAACTCTTGGATATATGGCTTTTCATATTTATCTGTTGGAATAGTAATGACAGCTCTTTTACTTACAATAGTGGAAATGTTATTTTCAGAAGATGAAATTTATAAGAAAATAATAATACCTATGATTGGCATGGTTGGTTTTGGATTAATATTCTCTTATTGCTTTTTTGTACCGGCAGTATTTGCTAGTATTTGCATATATGTATTTTGGAAAGAATTTAAATGTAAGGATTCTAAAAAATATTTAAAAATATTTGGAAAAAATACATTAATAATAACTGGTATGTTATTATTAGTTACAGCTTTTGGAATTGGATACTTATTTATACCATCATTTATAATAGAAGGCCAAAAAAATTTAATTAGTGCACTTAAAGAAAATGGTGGAATTTATTCTGAAAAAATTGTAAATTTTATTCCATATATACCATTTGCTATAATTTTTATATTAGAAATTATGAATAGAATAAAGAATAAAAAAATAAGATTTTTAGATGTTTTTACATGTATTATAATAGGATATTTAGCTTTATTTTATATTGGAATGTTACTAGGTAAAGTATCACCATATTATATGTTAAAGTTATATTTTATTGTTTGGATAGTAGTGTTTGCAAATGTAATAGATATTTTAAATAATGACATAGATAAAAAAATATTTAGGATAGATATAATTTTTATAATGCTATTATTATGTTGTTTACTTATCGGAACATTAGGTTCACAGAAAGTATTTCAAAGCTATATAGAAAAATATAATTATGATATACATATGGTTTATGAGCAAATATATAAAAATATATACATAATATTTACAATATTACTACTTGCGATATTTACTTGTTTACCAGAGATTGTTAAAAAAATAGATTTTAGTAATTTAAAAATTTTACCACAAAAATTAAGAAAAAATATAAAACTAGAATCTATAAAAGTTACTCCTTTTGTGTATGTTGTTGCTGTATTTTGTTTTATATCTGGATGGACTGTTTTAAAAGCAGATCATATTTTAGGAGAAGATGAAAAACATAGATTACCAAACTTAGTTGGTATGTATTATAGTGAAGATTGTGAATATAGAAAAGGAATAGAGGTTTTATATAATTTCAATTCAAATAATATTTTAATTACAAAATATGCTAGAGAAAATTTAGATGATATGACTGCAGATAATACTATTTTAATAACTGAAGATCCTTATAGGCAAATGTGGGCTATAGCAACTCTAGAATATACAAGTGATAAAGTAACATTTAGAGATGTATTAAAATCAACAAATCATTATAATGTTGAAGATGCAAAAAACAATGAAGATATAAAATATGTTATTAGATTAGATTCAAAGGATCAAAATAAATTAGAAGAATGTAAAGAAAACATTGAACAAATTAAACAAATAGAAAATGCAAAAATTTTATATTCAAATGAAAATGGTTTTGTAGCTAAAATAAGATAACGTAAATATTTTGAAGGAGAAAAAATGAATTTATTGAATTTAGAAGTTAATCAAAAGAGATATATAAAAATATTATGTATATGTATATTATTAGTTTTTATAATTATTGTAGTTTACTATGCTTCATTGCTTACATATAAACCATTTAATTTAGAAGAGGGCACAGTTATTGCTGATATAAATGAACAAGATATGAATGTTCATATTGATATTTTAGAAAAACAATCTTCAAAGGTAGAAATTGCTGGTTGGGCATATAAAGAGGGAGAAAATATAAAAACTATAAATAGTAATTATGTCCTTTGTAATGAGGAAACAGGAAAAATGTATATTTTAAGAACAAGATATGAAAAAAATATAAATGTACCTGAAAAATATAAATTAAGTGGTCTTCATAGTCGTTTTATAATTGGAAATTTACCAACTGGTAGATATGATATATATGTTTTTTATAAAAACAATAACAATAATATTTTAGCAAAAACTGGAATATATTTAGATGTTTAAAAAGGAAAAGAATATGAAAGAAAAAATAAAAAAATTTTTTGAAAATGGAAGAAGCGTACTAATATTATTATTTATTTTAGAAATTTTACTATCTATGTGTATTACTCCAAATTTATATGATGATGAATGGTTTATAGGAAAAGTAACAAATCAATTAGATCCAGAAACAAATCAAATAATTGAACATAAAGTTATAGATTTTGTCAAAGATAGATATTTTACATGGACTTCAAGAGTAATAATTGAATTTACTTTGTGCTCAGTGTTAAAAATATCAAAATATATGTGGATTTTATTAGAAGTATTAATGGTAACTTTAGTAGGGTATTCAATATCAAAAATATTTACAAAAGAAAATACTAAAGAAAATAATTTAATGCTAATATCAATGATTTTAATTTATCCATATACAATAATGCATCAGACTGGATGGGCATCAACAACAATAAATTATATGTGGCCTTTGGCAACATGTCTTTTTGCATTAATTCCTATAAAGAAAATATGGTATAATGAAAAAATTAAATTTTGGGAATATCCACTTTATACAGTTTCTTTATTGTTTGCTGGAAATCAAGAGCAAACAAGTGCTATATTAGTTTGCGTTTACATAATATTTACAATTATTTTAATAGTACGTGATAAAAAGATAAAACCATATATGATATTACAATCATTATTAGCAATAATATCAATTATATTTATTTTGACTTGTCCAGGAAATTATGTAAGACAGCAAGATGAAATGCGTAGATTTATTGATTTTGGAATGTTAAGTTTCTTAGATAAATTTGTTTTAGGATTTACAGCAACTTTTGGAGAAATAATAGCAAATCAAGATATAGTTTATACATTATTAACCACATTACTTGCAATATTCATTTTTACAAATTATAAACAAAAACTTTATAGAATAGTTTCTCTTGTTCCAATAATTTCAATTGTTGCTCTTGCACACTTATCACCAATAACATTTGGTATTTTTCCAGAGCTTGAAACTTTTTATGATTTAATAATAACAAAAGATGTTATGCTTACAGTAGAAAATTGTAATAATTTATATTATGTTTTTCCAATTTTATTTTCATTTGCAAACTTTATTTGTATAGGAATGTCTTTATTGTTATTAACTAAAAAATATTGTCACAACTTACCACTATTAATATATTTAGCAGGATTAGCATCAAGAATAGTAATAGCATTCTCACCAACTGTATTTGTATCTAAAACAAGAACTATGATATTTTTTGATTTTGCAATGATAATAATAAGTTATATTATTTGGCAAATGTTAGATAAAAAAGATAAAAAAATCAATTTTGTATCAGCTTGTATAAAAATCGCTGCAATTATGCAATATGCTAACACAATAGTTTACATTTATAGTAACAAGAAATTATATTAATAGATAAAAGAAATTATTATTTTTTTGAAATATACTTTGGAGGAAAAATGGAAAAATTAATTAACTTTAGAAATAAGTTATTAGATTTAATTTATAAATATAGATTTTTAATTGCAATAATTTTTATAATAACTGGTGTTTTATTTAAATTACATGGTTCATCAATAGGGCTTTGGAATTCAATTTTCACTACAGGTGTGCAAGATAAGTCACTTTTATTTGGAACTCCAAGAACAATAAGGAGTGATGAATGTTATGTAACTACGCCGTTTATATTTTCACAAAGTTTTAATCATTTCAAATATTTTTCTGAACTATTAAGAGGTGGAACCATAACAGATGCATTTTCAATTTATGGATTACCAGTATTAAATATCTTGGAAATTTTTAGACCATTTCACATAGGATATATTATACTTGGAATTGAAAGAGGATTATCATTTTTTTGGGTAGCTAGATTTGTTGCTTTATTTTTAATAACATTTGAATTTGGACTAATTTTATTTAATAAAAATAAAAGAATATCTTTAATAGGTGCCTTTATGATTGGGCTTAGTCCAATTGTTCAATGGTGGTTTGCTACAAATGGAACAGCTGAATTATTTATATATGGTGAGCTCGCTCTTATTCTTTTATATAAATATATGAATACTGATAATTTTAGAACTAGAATAATTTGTTTATTTTTTATGATGATTTGTGCTGGTGGATATATTTTGATTTTATATCCAGCATTTCAAATACCAATGTTTTTTGTATTTTTGATGCTAGCAATTTATATTATTTGTACAAATTATAAAAATACTAAGATTAACCGTAAAGATATTGTATCAATCATAATAACAGTTATTATTTTTGTAAGTTTGATGACATATTTTTTAATAATGTCAAAAGATAGTATAACTACTGTAATGAATACTGTTTATCCTGGAGCTAGATTAAAAAATGGTGGAGGTGCTTTTAGAAAATATATAAGTTATATAGATAATATATTTCTTCCATATAAAGAAAATGGAATTGTTACAAATCCACCTGTAGAGGCTGTGATGTTTGGATTATTTCCTTTAGGAATGGCTGTTTCAATTATACTAATGATCAAAAATAAAAAATTTGATTTATTTACTATATTGCTTCTTATTCCTTATGTAATAATTGGAATGTTTTGCTTTTTTGAATTGCCAGATTGGTTTTGCAAAATAACTTTATTAAGTTATTCGGCACCTGCAAGGGCAGTAATTGCTCTTGGTTTTATAGATGTATTGCTATTATTAAATTACCTTTCAAAAGAAATTAAGCCATTAAAGATTTGGATTGCTTTAGGTATATCTATTATATTAAGTTTAATACTTGTTTTAATAACTAAAACATTAAATCCTAATTATGTAGGAAGAATATTAGCTACAATTTGCTTTGTAATGTGTACATATTTATTTTTCTTTGCCTTTGAATATCATACTAAATTTGGTAAATATTTCTTTACAATAGGTATAATAGGAACGATGCTAATTGCAGGTTTTACTGTAAATCCAATTTGCACAGGAATAGATATGGTTTATGATAGTCCAATTTTGCAATCTGCACAAAAAATTAATGAGAATGAAAGGGGACTATGGCTTGCAGAAGCATTACCAAATCCATGCCCTAATTATTTAACTATGGTAGGGTGTGAAGTTATTAATGCTACAAATATTTATCCAAATTTAGAATTATGGAAAAAACTTGATAAAGAAAATAAATATGAAGATATTTATAATAGATATGCACATGTATATATAGAAATAAAAAATGAGAAAGATATTACTGATAGATTTGTATTATTAACTACTGATAAAATACAAGTTTTTATAACACCAGATGAATTAAAAGATATGAATATAAAATATATTTTTACTGTAAGAGTTATGGAAGATTTTGAAAGTGAAAATATTGACTTTGAACTTATATATAATCAAAATAATTATCATATATATAAAGTTGATTATAAATAATAAAATGGGGGAAATGTAAATGAAAATATTAGTATTAAATTGTGGAAGTTCTTCTTTGAAATTTCAGCTTATAAATATGGAAAATAATGAAAGAATGGCAAAAGGAAATTTTGAAAGAATAGGAGGAATGAAAACAACTTTAAAACTAAACATAAATGGTAATAAAGAAGAAATACTACACATAGCTAGAGATTTTGATGAAGCAATTGATTTTATTTTAGAAGTTTTACAAAAACCTGAATATAACTTGATTAAAGATTTAAATGAGATTGGTGCAGTTGGACATAGAATAGTGCATGGCGGAGAAATGTTTAGTCAATCAGTTCTAATTGATGAAAATGTAATTGAAGAAATTGAAAAATGCATAGATTTAGCTCCACTTCATAATCCAGCTGGAGTTGCAGGAATAAGAGCTGCTAAAAAGGCTTTACCAAATGTTCCAATGGTGGCTGTATTTGATACTGCATTTCATCAAACAATGCCACCAAAAGCTTATATTTATCAAATTCCATATAGATATTATACAAGTTATAAAATCCGTAAATATGGATTTCATGGAACTAGTCATAGGTATGTATCTCAAAGAGTGTCAGAGATTTTAGGCAAAAATGATGAAAATTTAAAAATAATTAATTGTCACTTAGGTCAGGGTGCTTCAATATGTGCTATAAAAGGTGGAAAATCTGTGGATACATCAATGGGATTAACACCACTTGCTGGTATACCGATGGCAACAAGATGTGGTGATATTGATCCTGCTATAATACCTTATATTATGAAAAGGGATAATATAGGACCAGAAGATATGGAAGAGATATTAAATAAACAATCTGGAGCATGGGGAGTTTCTGGAGTGTCTTCAGATTTTAAAGATATTGAAGATGGATATAATATGAAAGATTCAAGATCAATTCTTGCATTAGAAAGTCAAAGTTATAGAATAGCTCAATTTATAGGTCAGTACATTGTTTCACTTGGAGGATTAGATATATTAACATTTGCTGGTGGAGTTGGAGAAAATGGAATAGAAACAAGAGAAAGAATTTGTAACTACTTAGAACCTTTTGGAATAATTTTAGATAAAAAATTAAATACAATAAGAGGAAAAGAAGCTTGTATTTCAAGTGAAAATTCTAAAGTTAAAATATATATAATCCCAACAAATGAAGAGTTAATAATAGCAAAAGATACTTATGAAATAGTAACAAAAATGTAAATAAAAGAGTACAAGATTTGAGAAACGATAAATTTAGTTTTCAAATTTTGTACTCTTAAAAATTAATTTTTTAATATATAAGTTTTATTTTACAATTATAGTTTTAAAATTATTATAAATAACCATTCCTGGTTTGCTACCTGCAGATTTTTTTACAAATTTAGCTAAGCAATAATCTACAGGAACATTTAAACTTGAAGTCGCTTTGCTATTTTCTTTTGCCAAGCGAGCACAATTAAATAGTACATTTTCAGGTATTTCATCAATTCCTAAATTTTCAGGATTTCTAAGTAGAATGTGACTACCATGAACTTTTTGAGAGTGAAACCATATGTCATTAGGTCTTGCAAATTTTAAACTAATATAATCATTTTGAATATTATTTTTTCCTATATATACAGTAAATCCATCAATAATTATAGATTCAATTTCGATTTTATGAGTAGGATTTTTATTATTTCGAAATTTATTTTTTTCATTTTTAGAAACATTATTTTTTGTATTGATATTTTCAGCAATTTCTTCATAGACTTCATTTATATCATTTAATGTTTTTGCATTACTTAAATTGAAAACAATACTTTCAATATAATCTAATTCCTTTACAGCTTCCTTTTTTTGTTCAGAAACAATGGAAAGGGCATTTTTTAATTTATTATATTTTTTAAAATATTTTTCTATATTTTTTTGAACAGAAATGCTCACATCAAGAGGAATTGTTATTAAATTATTATTATCATAATAATTTTCAACTGTAAAACTTTCATAATTGAAACTAGAATCTATCTTGTAAAGATTTGCTGTTAATAATTCACCATATAATTTAAATTTATCTTTTTCTTCACATTCTTTTAATTTTGAATTTATATTTTCTAGTTTCTTATATACTTTTTTTAATGATGATGAAACTATTTTCAATAAATTGTTTCTTGAATTTATAAACAATGAAGTTTGTTCTTTACGATAATAAAAATCATCCAAAAAATTGTTTACTTCAATATTGTTTTTTTCTTCTTTTCCTGTACTATTTTTTTCACTGTCATAAAAAATACTGTAATCTTTGTCGGAAATTTGCATGCAATATACTTTATTTGTTCCTAAATTAGAAATTAAAAGTTTTAAGTAATCAAATAATCTAGATAAATCTTCTTTAGAATAATTATTATCTGAAATTTTTAATTTATTTAAAGTTTCTTTTACAAAAATTTTACTAAACCCAATAAAAGAATCTGTAAGAAAAGTTGATAAAGAAGTTTCGTTACTTGGTATAAGATTTAAAAATTCTTCAAAATTATTAATTATAATAAAGCTTTTTTTAGAAATAGGAGTAAAATTATATTCATGCGCAGGTAAAAGATCTCTGCTATTATCAAAATGCTTAAGAGCATCTATTATTATATTATTTGAGTTTGTTAGTATAATGTTACTTTGTCTACTCATAATTTCTATAAAAAGTTTTCTTATGACTAAATCATTTAATTCATTATAACATTCAAATCTAATCTCGATAGTTCTTTCTAAATCATAATTAGATATATTTATAATTTTTCCACCAATCAAATATTTTCTAAGAAGCATACAAAAATTATATGCATTTTGAGGATTAGGTTTTGGATATTTGCTTAAGCATATTCTACATGATTCAGGATTAGTACAAAGGCTTAAGTTGTAATTTTGACCATTATTATATAAATTTAATATGATATCATTTTTTGTAGGTTCGAATATTTTATTAACTTTAGCTCCAACAATTATTTCTTTTAATTCTAATATAACAGATTTAGTTACGAAACCATCAAATGCCATACATAAAACTCCCTTAAAATATTTTTAACAAATATATAATATAGCTTTATATATAAAAAGTCAATTATAAAACGAAAGCCCTGCATGAGAAGTCTCATGCAGGGAAGTAATGGAAGAGAAACAATGGTATTAAATAAATGGCTTAGTAGTTAACTCAAATATTTTCAAGATTAATTTATAAGCCGTTTCTTGAGCTTTAACCGTATCGCTTAACTTCCATTTTTTAGGCAGTATTTCCAAAAAAATGTCCTTTGTATTAGTAGGATGTGTCATGCCAATTTCCAAATTTACATTGCATTGATAAAGTGAAGTAATCATTGAAATTTGAGGCCCTAACATAATATTGTTAATATCGTTGCTTCCAGTAATATGGTTTATAATTTCATGAACATAGTTGCAAGATACTGCAATTAATGGATTGTTAGGAATTGATATTTCTTGAGTATCAACAAAAGCTTCTGCTGTGTTTTGGTCTTTAGAAAAATTTCTTTTATACACCATTATTTTTTCCTCATTAGAACCGAATATAGATTTATACAAACAAACAATTCCAATGGAAATAAAATTCGTGATGTCATTTTGCTTTTTGCTTAGGATTACATCTGCTTTTTTGGGCCGAAAAACTCGGCAAACGTTATACTTTTTGATGTCAAACTCTAGATGGTTTTGCATGGTAATGAAAACACTCCTTTTCAAATTAAATTTATAATATTTTATCACATTATTTACATAATATCAATGTATAAATTTAATATTTAAAGGAATTTTACTTAAATATAATCAATCTAAAATTTCACATAAAAAACATATAAAAAAATTTTTTAATATGATATAATTTTATTGTTAAAATATAAAAAATAATATTTTTTATAATGGAGGTTTAAATGATTAAATTTAATTTTGAGAATTCAAGCATAGAAGAAAAAGTGATTAACAGCTATGCTGATAAAGTTACAAAAATTCATGAAAAATTACATGAAAAAGCAAATGATGAAAAAGAATTTTTAGGATGGATTGAACTTCCTACAAATTATGATAAAGAAGAATTTAACAGAATAAAAAAAGCAGCAAAAAAAATTCAAAAAGATTCTGATGTATTAATAGTTATAGGAATAGGAGGTTCTTATTTAGGAGCAAGAGCTGTTATAAATAGCTTAACACATACTTTTTATAATGAAATATCAGATGAAAAAAGAAAGACTCCACAAATATTGTACGCAGGAAATAATTTAAGTCCAGTATATATGAATGATTTATTAGAATATATTGCAGATAAAGATGTTTCTATAAATGTTATTTCAAAATCAGGAACAACTACAGAACCAGCAATAGCTTTTAGAATTTTTAGAGAAGTTTTGGAAACAAAATATGGCGTAATGGAAGCAAGAAAGAGAATCTATGTTACAACAGATAAAAAAAGAGGAGCATTAAAAACATTAGCAGATAAAGAAAAATATGAAACTTTTGTAATACCTGATAATGTAGGTGGAAGATTTTCTGTTTTAACTGCTGTTGGATTATTGCCAATAGCTTCAGCTGGTATAGATATAGACAAATTGATGAAAGGTGCTAAAATAGCACAAGATAAATATTCAGAATCAAATATAAAATATAATGATTGTTATAAATATGCAGTTGCAAGGAATTTATTATATAATTCAGGAAAAACAATAGAAATTTTAGCAAATTATGAACCAAAGCTTCATTATATTACAGAATGGTGGAAACAACTTTATGGCGAAAGTGAAGGAAAAGATAAAAAAGGAATTTTTCCAGCTGGAGTAGATTTTACAACTGATTTACATTCAATGGGACAATATATTCAAGATGGAAGAAGAGATTTAATTGAAACTGTTTTAAAAATAAAAACAAATTCATCTGATTTAACTATACAATCAGATGATCAAAACTTAGATGGCTTAAATTATTTAGCAGGAAAAACAATAGGATATGTTAATCAAAAGGCTATGGAAGGTACAGTTTTAGCACATGTTACAGGAAATGTACCAAATTTCATGATTGAGATTGAAAAATTAGATGAACAAAATATAGGTGAATTAATTTATTTCTTCGAAAAAGCATGTGCAATTTCAGGAACACTACTTGAAGTTAATCCATTTAATCAACCTGGAGTTGAAGAATACAAAAAGAATATGTTTAAACTATTAGAAAAACCAGGATATTAGAATATAAATATTTTTTGAAATTATTTATCAAGAAATGCTCCCTTAAGAAAATTTGGGAGCATTTTTGGTTGGGGATAAATCAAACAGTTTTACAATTTTATTATTTTAACGATGAAGTTAGATTTAGCATTCTATGAATTATCTATTATGTCTTGAAAAAAGTAATAAATTGTTATAAAATGTTACAGAATTTGGAGGAATAGAAAATGCTAGAAGAACAAGAAAAATATATAGTTAAGGTTAAAGAAAAAAATAAAAGTAAAAACTTAAAATATTCTATTTTGACAATGGGATGCGAGTTAAATGAGAATGATTCAGAAAAGATTGCTGGTATGTTAGAAGAAATGGGATATACTAAAATTGATGATTATAAAAAATCTGATTTAGTTATTTTTAATACTTGTTGTGTAAGAGAAAATGCTGAAGAAAGATTATTTGGAAAAATTGGCGAAATAAAAAAAATAAAGGAATCACAAGATATTATACTAGCTATTGGTGGGTGTATGATGCAGGAAAAAAATATGCTTGATAAGATTAAAAAGAGTTATCCATTTGTTGATATAATTTTTGGAACTCATACTATACAAAATCTTCCTGAAAATATTTATAAAGCTATAGTAAAAAATGAAAAAGTAAAAGATGTTATAGATATAGATGGAGAAATCTTTGAAGGATTACCTATAAAAAGAAATAGTAAGTTTAAAGCATCTGTAACAATAATGTATGGATGTGATAATTTTTGTTCATACTGTATAGTTCCATATGTTAGAGGAAGAGAAAGAAGCAGAAAACCGGAAAAAATATTAGAAGAGATTAGAAAATTAGCAGATGAAGGTTATAAGGAAGTTACTTTATTAGGACAGAATGTTAATTCTTATAAAGGAGATGAGAAAATAAAAAATTTTGCAGACCTTTTAAATGAAGTTTGTAAAATTGATGGAATAAAAAAAGTAGACTTTATATCTCCACATCCAAAGGATTTCTCAGATGAAGTAATAGATGCAATCAGAAATAATGAAAAAATATCTAGAATAATTCATTTGCCACTCCAATCTGGAAATACAAAAGTGTTAAAAGAAATGAATAGAAAATATACAAAAGAACAATATTTAAATTTAGCCAATAAAATGTATGAAAGAATTCCAGGATTAGTATTATCTACAGATATAATTGTTGGTTTCCCTGGAGAAACTGATCAGGAATTTGAGGATACTTTAGATGTTGTTAGAAAAATTAATTTTGAGCAAATTTTTATGTTTATATATTCAAAAAGAGAAGGAACAGTTGCTAGCAAAAGAGAAGATCAGATTCCTGAAGATATTAAGCATGAAAGGTTTAATAAATTAAAGGAACTTTTTGAAGCTAAAATTGATGAGAATAACAAAAAATACATAGGTACAGTTCAAAATATATTAATAGAAGGACCTAGTAAATATAATGAAAATACATATGAAGGAAGAACTTCAACTAATAAAGTAGTGATTATTGAACAAAAAGATAATTATAAAATAGGTGATGTTGTAAAAGTAAAAATTATAGAAAATCATAAATGGTATTTAAAAGGAGAAGCAATGTGCTCATAACTGGTATTTTGATGGGAGATAATTATGGAAAAAGAAAATTTAAAAATTGAAGATTATTTAAAAAAAGTTGGATTTAGTCAAGATGATATAGAGTATATTTTAGAATATGCAACTAATGAAATAGATAGAAAAGTGTTGTATGAAAAAATAAAATACTTAATACTTTTAGGACTTAATCCTAAACAAGTAATAATAATTATAGAAGAAGATTTAACTTTTGTTACAGAGCCTCTTGAATTGATTAAAGAAAATGTAGATATTTTAAAAAAATATTTAAATGAAAATGAGATAATAAATACTTTAGAAGTAACACCTGAAATTTTAACAGTAAAATCTGGAGAGCTAAAGCAAAATATAAAGTTATTAAGTATTGTCATTAATAATGATGAATATTTAAAAATCATTATACAGGATAGAGGAGAAATTTTAACATATAAGCCAGATTACTTAAGTAATAAATTATCATTTTTTGTAGAAAATGGATTGAAAGATAAAATATTAAATATAATAATTCAAGATATAGAAATTTTTGATTTAGAAAATGAAGAAATAAATATAAAAAAGTTAAAGAATAAAATATAGTAGAAAAGGAGCAAATGTGATATGGCAGAGGTATCTCCTATGATGCAGAATTATTTGAATACTAAAGAACAATATAAAGATTGTATTCTTTTTTATAGATTAGGTGACTTTTATGAGATGTTTTTTGATGATGCAATATTAGCTTCAAGAGAATTAGAAATAACATTAACAGGAAGAGCATGTGGATTAGATGAAAAAGCGCCAATGTGTGGTGTGCCTTTTCATGCTGTTGATATTTATGTTTCAAGATTAATTAGCAAAGGGTATAAAGTTGCTATATGTGAACAACTTGAAGATCCTAAGTTAGCAAAAGGAATTGTTAAAAGAGATGTAATTAGAGTTGTAACACCTGGAACAGTTATTGAAACTAATATGCTTGAAGAAAAGAAAAATAATTATATTATGAGCATTAATAAAAAAGGCATGTATTATGGACTTGCAATTTGCGATATCAGTACAGGAGATTTTTATGCAACTCAAATAAAACTTCCTGATAATAATTTTGAAAAATTGTTAGATGAATATGCAAGATATGCTCCAGCAGAACTTGTGGTAAATACGGCAATGGGAAATTCTGAAAAAGAATTAAATATATTAAAAGATAGAAATAACACATTTATAACTATTAGAGAAGACAGTAATTTTGAACAAGATTCTGAAAAATTGTTAAATTTATATACAATAGTAGATGGATTTGATAAAGTAAAAGAGAGTTTTAATGATGAAGATTTAATTGTATCTGCAGTGAATGGGCTATTAAATTATTTTACAGAAACTCAAAAAGTAAAATTAGAACATATAAATAGAATAAAAGTATATCAAGTACAAAAATATATGGCATTAGATATAAATGCTAGAAGAAGTTTAGAGTTAACAGAACGAATGAGAGATAAATCTAAAAGAGGAACTTTAATTTGGGTATTAGATAAAACATCTACATCAATGGGAGGAAGACTTTTAAGACGTTGGATTAATGATCCTTTATTAGATGTGGATGAAATTAATGAAAGATTAGAAGCTGTTAAAGAATTAAAAGATAATATGATGCTTAGAGGTGATATTACAGAAATATTAAAAAAAGTATATGATATTGAGAGATTAGCAGGAAAAATTTCTTATGGAAATGCGAATGCAAGAGATATGATATCACTTAAAAATTCTTTAAGCAATTTGCCAGCTTTAAAACAAGTTTTGGCTACTACTAATTCAAAAATGTTAAAAAAATTATATGAAAAATTAGATGAACTTAAAGATATATATGAATTAATAGAAAAATCTATTGTTGATGATCCACCTATTAGTGTTAAGGAAGGTGGAATAATAAAAAAGGAATTTAATTCTGAAATTGATGAATATAGATTAGCATCAACTGATGGTAAAAACTGGATTGTTGCATTAGAGGCTAAAGAAAGAGAAAGAACAGGAATAAGAAATTTAAGAATTGGTTATACAAAAGTATTTGGATATTATATTGAGATAACAAAATCATTTTTAAAACAAGTGCCTGATAATTATATTAGAAAACAAACATTAACTGGAGCTGAAAGATTTGTAACAGAAGAATTGAAAGCAATGGAAGATAAGATACTTGGCTCAGAAGAAAAGATTATTTCTTTAGAATATGAATTATTTACTCAAATTAGAAATGAAATAGCTAAAAATATAGAAAGATTGCAAATATCTGCAAATACAATATCTAATGTTGATGTATTAACAAGTTTAGCTATTGTGGCAGAAGATAATAATTATGTATGTCCAATAATAAATGATGGTGACGTTATAAATATAAAAGCAGGACGTCATCCAGTAATAGAAAAAATGATAGAAAGCGGAAGCTTTGTTGAAAATGATACATATTTAGATTGTGAAAATACAAGAGTAGCAATTATAACTGGACCTAATATGGCTGGAAAATCTACATATATGAGGCAAGTTGCAATAATTATATTAATGGCACAAATAGGAAGTTTTGTTCCGGCAGAAGAAGCAACAATAGGAATTGTTGATAAAATATTTACAAGAGTTGGTGCTTCTGATGATTTAAGTAGTGGACAAAGTACATTTATGGTTGAAATGAATGAGGTCTCAAATATTTTAAAAGAGGCTACTCCAAAAAGTTTAGTTATATTAGATGAGATAGGAAGAGGAACATCTACATATGATGGTCTTTCAATAGCATGGTCTGTTGCAGAATATATTGCTGATAAAGAAAAAATAGGTTGTAAAACATTATTTGCAACACATTATCATGAATTGCTACAACTAGAAGAGAAAGTTGAAGGAATAAAAAATTATCAAGTAGAGGTAAAAGAAAAAGGTGAGGATATTATCTTTTTAAGAAAAATAATAGAAGGTGGAACTGATGAAAGTTATGGTATTCATGTAGCAAAACTTGCAGGTGTTCCAAGAAGTGTAGTTACAAGAGCAAATAAAATTTTACATTCTCTTGAAAAAGGTGGCATAAAAGTAAAAGAAGAAAATAAGAAGCAAGTTGACGGACAATTTGATTTATTTAATATGAAACTTGCAGATATTTCACATGAATTAGATAAAATAAATATAAATGAACTTACTCCAATTGATGCTTTAAATACATTAGTAAAACTTAAAGAAATGCTAAAATAATAATAAAGTACTATTTTGATTAATACCGCATAAAATAATATATATATCAAAAATAAGGAGATATTTTATGTGTGGTATTGTAGGAATTGTAAATTACAGAGAAGATATATCAAATCAGTATGCTGTTATTAGAAATATGAGCAGAACTCTTTCTAAAAGAGGACCAGATCAGGATGGATTATATTTTTCTAAACATGCCAATTTAGCTCATAGAAGACTTAGTGTCATTGACATAGAAAATGGAAGACAACCAATGAGCTGTAAAATTAATGATGTTACATATACAATAGTATATAATGGTCAAATTTATAATACAGAAGAACTTAGAGAAATTTTAAAAGATAATGGTTTTAAATTTAAAGGACATTCAGATACAGAAGTTTTATTGAAGTCATATGTTTTTTATGGTAAAGAAGTATGTAATCATTTAAATGGAATTTTTGCATTTGCAATTTGGAATGATAAGAAAGAAGAACTTTTTATTGCAAGAGATCATTTTGGAATAAAACCTATGTATTATTCTTTTTCAAAAGACAATTTTATATTTGCATCTGAGGTAAAAGCAATATTAGAACATCCATCTGTTGAAACTATTGTTGATAAAACAGGAATTTCTGAACTTTTTGGAATTGGACCATCACATACACAAGGAATAAGTCCATTTAAAGGAATTGAAGAACTAGAGCCAGCACATTATATTGTATATAATAAAGATTGTTTTAGTAAAAAAGAATATTGGAAATTAAAAACAAAGCCTCATACAGATGATTTAGAAACAACTTGTGAAAAGATAAGATTTTTAATAAAAGATTCTGTTGAAAAACAATTAGTTTCTGATGTACCTATTGGAACGTTGCTTTCTGGTGGTTTAGATTCTAGTATAATATCAAAATTTGCTTCAGATTATTATAAAAAGAATTTTAATAAGCAGTTAGATACTTTTTCTGTTGATTATGTTGATCAAGAAAAAAATTTTGTGAAAAATGATTTTCAACCTAATACTGATAATTATTATATTGATTTAATGGTTAAAGAATTAAATACTAATCATAGAAAGATAATTTTAGATACACCTGAATTGTTTAAAACACTAGAAGATGCTGTAGTTGCAAGAGATTTCCCTGGAATGGCAGATGTTGATTCATCATATTTGTTATTTTTTAAAAATGTAAAAAAATATATAACAGTAGCACTTTCAGGAGAGTGCTCTGATGAGATTTTCGGTGGGTATCCATGGTATTTTAGAGAAGATAGC
>CANROH010000005.1 GCA_947632185.1 uncultured Clostridia bacterium | reverse complement strand
TTCTGCCATTGGTATAGATAAGTATTCAGAAATTGCACGTTGAGCCCTTTCTGGTACGTATCCGTAGTATTCTTGTACTTCATTTAGTATTTGAATCAAATTGTCTTTGTTTTTTTCATATGACTCCAAAATTTCTTGCAATTTTGGATCATTGCCTGTGCAGCCTTCACATCTAGTATTGTCCATATTTACCTCCTAAATATAATTTAAAATTTTTAACATTTTAGATGTATAATATCCTAATTAAAATATCTCATTTTAATTTATGTTTAAAATTCAAAATGATTATAACATATATTTCACAAAAAATGACAATAATTTACATTTTTTTTACAAATTTTCAAAAAAAAATCTTTATATTAACTTATAATATAAAGACCATCTCATACAACAAATTTTACTACATTTAAATTGTGAAAAAATTTTTTATAATATTTAGAATATTATATCCATTATAATCTGCAAAAGCATAAATAAAATATAATACACCTAATACTATTACAATTGTTGATATTTTTGAAAGTATTTTTACTTTATACCTGTCACAAAGTAGTTTTACCATTACAGCGACTATTACAATTGGTATTGGAATTAAATAAAACATATTTTTTCTCCTTTTCTTATTACAAAATTATTATAGCATCTTTTTTATACTGTGTAAAGAAAATTTTATATGTAATTAATGCCATTATAACTATAAATTTCTTCTTATTTAACATCAAAATATAAAAATAATCAATATAAAAAACGACCTTATAAAAGATCGTTTTTATCAAAATATTTTTATTTTAAAAATGCTCTATAACCCTTATATGCTTGGAAAACATCAAATTTACTTGTTATTTCATATGGTGAATGCATCCCCATAACTGGAACTCCAACATCAAGAACGTCCATTCCTCTATTTGCAAGTGTAAGAGCAATTGTTCCCCCACCACCTTTATCAACTTTTCCTAATTCACAAGATTGATATTTTGCATTTGCATCATCAAATATTTTTCTAAGTTCAGCAACAAATTCTGCTGGTGCTTCTGATGCTCCTGACTTACCTTTTGAACCAGTATATTTTACAACAGTCATCCCCTTGTTTAGATATGCTGTATTATTTTTCTCAAATGCAGAAGCATAATTTGGATTATATGCAGCATCAACATCTGCAGATAATGCTCTTGTATTAGAAAATGCCTTGTCTAAAGAAATTGGGCTAGTATTTCCTGTTTTTTCTAATAATTCTAAAACAAATGTATCAAATATTCTTGTATACATTCCTGTTACTCCATTAAATCCAACTTCTTCTTTATCTGTTATTACACATATAGCTGTCTTTTTTGGAGTCTCTACATCTAATATAGCTCTTAAAGCAGCATAGCAACAAACTTTATCATCTTGCCCATATCCTGCTATCATACTATAATCAAAGCCCATACTTTTTGCTTTAAAGGCAGGAACAAGTTCTATTTCTGAGCTCATAAAATCGATTTCTTTTATTCCATATCTTTCATTTAATAATTGTAAAATATTTAATTTTACTCTTTCAGATACTTCATCTGAGTCATAAGGTATACTTCCTGCTAAAACATTTAACTCTTCACCTTGTACACCATCTTTTAATTTTCTTTCCATTTGCTCTTGAGCTAAATGAGGCAACAAATCTGAAATTGTAAATATAGGATCATCTTCATTTTCACCAACACAAATATTGATTTTTTCTCCATCTGGTTTTACAACAGTTCCATGAATACTAAGTGGTATATTAGTCCATTGATATTTTTTTATTCCTCCATAATAATGTGTTTTTAACATTGCTAATCCGTTGTCTTCATATAATGGATTTTGTTTTAAATCTATTCTTGGAGAATCACAATGTGCTGCAACAATTTTAAATCCATCTTCTAAATCATCTGTTCCTATTACAGCAGCATAAATACATCTTCCTCTATTAACATAAAAAACTTTATCTCCGGCTTTTAATTCATCAATTTCAGAAATATCAACAAATCCATTTTTTAATAAAATTTCTTTTGAATTATGAACAATCTCCTTTTCTGTTTTAGAATTATTTAAATAATACATATATTCATCAGCATATTGAAATATATCTTTTAATTCATCATCTGATAAATTCTCCCATCCATTATTTTTATTCGTAAATAATTTCATTTTTAATTCTTTTCCATCATTTCTTGACATTTAAATACCGTCCTTTCTTTTTATCAATTCATTTTTAATTTTTTTAAATTATAATAACAAAACTCATTTTAAATTATGGTTATTATTTACTTAATTAATGATTTCTATTATGTTTTTCTTTGCTATTTTTTTATTTCCTAACTTGTAAGCTTCTTTTATTGCATCAACACATTCTATTGACTTTTCAGCAGAATTTGCATGTACATATGCTAAAACTTCATCTTTCTTTACTTTATCACCAATTTTCTTATTAAATATTATTCCAACTCTTGAATCAATACTATCTTCTTTTTCTTTTCTTCCTATTCCAAGTTCTAAACCTGCTTTTCCAACTTTATATGCATCTAATTTTTCAACATATCCACTTTCTTCTGAAATAACAGGAGTAATTATTGGTGCCTTTTCAAATTTCTCTGGATTTTCAATATATGATACATCTCCGCCTTGTTTTTTTACAAGTTCTTTAAATTTTTCTAATGCCTTACCACTTTCAATTACTTCTAAAATTCTTTTTTTACATTCAAATGTATTTGATTGAAAATTAGCTAAATTCATTATTTGTATAGCTAAATTCATAACAACTTCTTTAACATCTTTAGCCATATTTCCTTTAAGAGCATCAATAGCTTCTATAACTTCTAAATTATTTCCAACCGAATATCCTAATGGTTCATCCATATTAGTTAAAACACAAGAAGTCTTTATCTTCGCCCATTTACCAATTAAATTCATCATTTTTGCTAATCTTCTTGCATCCTGCTTATTTCTCATAAATGAGCCTTTTCCACAAGTTACATCTAAAACTATAGAATTTGCTCCAGAAGCAATCTTTTTACTCATTATACTTGAAGCTATAAGTGGTATACTATTTGTACAAGCAATGCAATCTCTTAATGCATATATTTTTTTATCTGCTGGAGCTAAATTTAATGTTTGAGTCATTAAACTAATTCCTATTTCTTTTACATTATTTTTAAATTCTTCAATTGATAAATTAGTATTATATCCAGGTATAGATTCTAATTTATCTGCAGTTCCTCCAGTTATTCCTAAACCTCTTCCACTCATCTTAGCAACTGGTATTCCAAGACTTGCTATTATTGGCATCAATATTAATGTTACTTTATCGCCAACTCCTCCTGTGGAATGCTTATCAACTATATTATTTGATATATCACTTAAATCTAATATATCTCCAGAATGTGCCATTGAAATTGTTAAATTTAATATTTCAGATTGTGTCATTCCATTTATACATATTGCCATTATCAAAGCTGCCGCCTGATAATCTGTAATCTCTCCAGAAGTATATTTTTTTATAAAATATTCTATTTCTTCTTTTGATAATTCTTTTGCTTTCTTTTTATTTTCAATAATATCTAAAATATCCATTTGATTTTTTCCTTTGCATAACATAATATCAATAATTTTAAGCAATTAATAAACAGTAGTAATTGTATTTTATTAAATTATTTTATAATTTCTAAAACTTTAGATTTATTAGTTAACTTTTTAGTTGTAATTTTAAATGCATCTTTCAAATTTTGTGCTGTTCCACTAACTTTTGAATTATCATCTGTATAAATATAAGCTAATGTTTCCCCTACATTAACGTTATCTCCAACTTTTTTATTTATAGTAATTCCTGCTGTTCTATTAATTTTACCTTCTTCCTTCATTCTTCCTGCACCTAAATAAATAGCTAAACTTCCTATCATATCAGCATCAATTGATTCTACTATACCTTTATCTGTAGATAAAACAGGTATCGTACGTGATGATTTTTCAAATAATTCTGGATTCTCAATAAAAGAAATGTCTCCATGTTGCATTTCAACCATTTGTTTAAATTTCTCATATGCTTTACCTGATTTTATAGCCTCTTTTATCATTTTTGCATTAGCATTTAAATCATTATTATTAGTTGCTAGAGCTATCATTGTACTTCCTAAAGCTTCAACTACATCACCTAAATCTTCAGCAATTACACCTTTCAAAGCCATTATTGTTTCTTTTATTTCTAAATTATGTCCAATTGAATATCCTATTGGTTGATTCATATTTGTAATTACACAAGCAACTTCTTTTCCTAAACATTTACCAAGTTTTATTAATAGTTTTGAAAGTCTTCTAGCCTCTTCCTTATCACTAATATAAGTTCCTTTACCACAAGTAATATCAAATACTATTTTGTTGCTACCAGTTGCAATTTTCAAGCTCATCAAACTTGCAGCAACAATTGGAAGACTATTTTCACAAGCGATTTCATTTCTTAATTTATAAATTTTTCCTTCTGCTGGTGCAAAATTTAATCCTTGGTTCATTATACAAACCCCAATATTTTTTAAATTATTCTTAAATTCACTTATTGAAAGATCTGTTTTAAAACCAGGTATAGATTCAAGTTTATCTATTGTTCCGCCTGAAATTCCATAACCCCTATTAGAAATTTTTGCAACAGGAATACCTAAGGAAGCAAGTATTGGCATTAATAATATTGTTGCTTTATCTCCAACTCCACCTGTTGCGTGTTTATCAACAATATTATCAGAAATATCGCTCAAATCTATCATATCTCCAGATTCGGCCATTGCAGTACTTAAATTTAATATTTCATCTTCTGTTAAACCATTCATAGCTATATAACTTAATACAGCTGCAGCTTGTGCTTCAGATATTTCTCCTTTCGTTAACTTTCCGACAAAATATCTTATTTCATCTCTTGTTAACTCTCCACTTTTTCTTTTTTTTCTAATAATAGTTTTTATATCCATCTTTTCTCACCCTATCTTTATTTATAATATATAATTTTTATATCTATATATTTCGTCACTTTTATCAGATTATGTATTTTTAATAATACTCATAACCAATTATATAATAATGAAATTTATATAAAGTTTTTAATAAATGTCTTTCTATGTAAAATACATGGGCCATTTTCTTTTATAATTCTAATATGTTCAGCTGTCCCATAACCTTTATGCTTTGCAAAACCATATATTGGATAAACCTCGTCCCACTCGCGCATAATCCTATCCCTTGTTACCTTAGCAATAATAGAAGCAGCAGCTATACAATAATTTTTCGCATCACCTTTTATAATAGAAATATACGGTATTCCTAAAGTATCCATATTATTTAGTGCATCCACCATTATTATATCTGGTCGATTTTTTAATCCTTGCAAAGCAATTTTTACTCCTAATTTAGTTGCATTTAAAATATTTATTTCATCTATTGTATTTTGATCAACAATTCCAACACTATAACTAATTGCTTCACTTACTATTTGCTCATAAAGTTGCTCTCTTTTTTTCTCTGAAACTTTTTTAGAATCATTAACACCTTCAATAAAAGAATTCTGTGGTAATATTACTGCGCCAACTACAACTGGTCCTGCCAATGGTCCTCTCCCAGCTTCATCTATACCACATATAAGATTAATATTATTTTTATATAATTTATTTTCTTCTTGCTTCAAATTTTGAAGTCTTTCTAGCTCTTTTTGCTTCATATTTATCCTATAAAAATTTTTTTAATTTTTAATATTATTTTAATTTTACAAAGTTATTATATATTTATGGAAAAAATATTTCAACAATTATATTCAATTTTTCTCATATATTTCTATTGTATCTTAGTGATTTTTGCGTTATTATATTATTTAGATAAAATCAATATTCGTATAAAATTGCTAGAAATATTAAATTTCTAAAACATAAAATTATTTATATGGAGGTATATAAAAATGGACAGTGAAAATAATAATCAATTAAATAATAATGATAATCAATTCAATTATAGTTCAAGCAATAATTTCAAAAAAAGTAGTACAAAAATTAATTCTAGTGGAGGCTTCGGCAAAACAGTATTTGTTCCATTTATTTCTGGAATAGTTGGTGCAGCTCTTGTAATAGGAACTTGTTTCGGAGTTCCATCTATAAAAGCAAAACTTATGGGAAAGTCTTCATTTAATAGCTTTACTACAACATCAACAAACACATCTGATGGTACCAAAAATGCAGTTAATATTTCAAACTATTCTGATACATCAGTTTCTGTAGCATCCAAAGTATTACCATCAGTAGTAGGTATTACAGTTAGTTACCAGATATCATCTTTCTTTGGAAATAGTACTGGTGAAGCAACAGGATCTGGAATTATCCTTACAGAAGATGGTTATATAGTAACTAATAATCATGTTGTTTCTTCTGAAAACTCATCATATTATGCAATAGAACAAGCTACAGGAATAAAAGTTAACTTATATAATGATTCAAATTCATATGACGCAACAGTAATTGGTACTGATTCTGTAACAGATTTAGCTGTAATTAAAATTGACAAAACAGGTTTAACACCAGCTATTCTTGGAGATTCTAATAATATTCAAGTTGGAGAATTTGTTATGGCAATTGGAAATCCTTTAGGAATGGATTATTCTGTAACTAGTGGTATTGTAAGTGCAATAAATAGAGAAGTTGAAAGTGACGGAACAACTTATAATGCAATTCAAACTGATGCTGCTATAAATTCAGGAAACAGTGGTGGTGCTCTTGCTAATGCAAATGGCGAAGTAATTGGTATAAATACATTAAAATTATCTGGAACAGGTATTGAAGGAATTGGTTTTGCTATTCCTATATCTTCAACAACATCAATAATACAACAATTAATAGAATATCAACAAGTAAAAAGACCATATATTGGAATTACAGGTTCATCTGTTGAAGCTGAAACTGTAGAAAGATACAAGGTACCTGAAGGAATTTATGTTGAAGAAGTTGAAAAAGATTCTCCTGCTGATAAAGCCGGATTACAAAAATCTGATATTATTACAAAAATTGAAGGAAAAAATGTTAAATCTGTTAATGAGTTAAATCAAATAAAATATACTTATAATATTGGTGACACTGTAAAATTAACAGTATATAGAAATAATAAAGAAATAGAAATAAATGTAGTTTTAGGAGAAGAGCCTGAACAATCAACACAAAATAATAATTCTCAATCAAATCAAAATAATTCTCAAAATAGATTTAATGGTGGTTCAATATTTGATTTCTTTAGATAAAATAATAAATAAATGGGATGCAACTTGCATCCCATTTATTTTATTGTCTAATATTTAATATTAATAATTTATAACTTGCTCATCAATTTTCCATTTACCATCTTCCAAAACTATAACAAAATCATCTTCTTTAACATCATAACTATACTTGTTTATTACATATCTTACAAATTCTTCTCCATCTTTTTCATATATACTTGCTGGTTCATCAGATGAATTTAAAAAGTCTAAAGAATTGTATGTTTTTGCAACAAAAGTTATTTTATCTTGTGTAATTTCTTTTACTTCTAAAATATAACCAATATATGTAGGATCACTTCCTACTGGCGCCATTACATACCACCAATCATTGCCGATTTTCTTTAAACCATATGGGTCACCATTTTCTCCTATTTCTTTTATTCTTTTTTCTGTAAAATAGTCTTCTACATCAGAAGGTGTACCAAATTTATAACCTAATCCAACCTCATTAACTGTAATTGTTTCAGAATTATTCATCGGCGTTTTTGATTTTCCTAAATATGATGTATATGATGAATAATCATATTCTCCTGGATAACTACCATAATCATATAAATCTCTACCAATTTCTAATGCTTCTTCTTTTGAAAGAATCGCTTCTTTTTCTATCTCTTTTGCTTTTTCTTCAATATCTTGTTTGTTTTGTTCTGTAATTAGCTCTTCTGAAGGCTTATATGCATCAATTGCAGAATTGACCTTATCTTTTAAATTTTCATTTTCTGAATCTAAATCAATATCTGTTTTACTTGAGTCTTCTATATCTGTATCTACAAATGTTTGATTATATCTTGATGAAGTACTTTTTTTATCCATTTCAGATGATGTAAATGTATAATCTACAGTAACCTCTGTTTCTATAACATCACTATTTACTGTATTTGAGCTATTATCTTTCATAGATAAGTTTTTAATTGCTTTTTCAAGTAATGTATATGAATGATTACCATCAGAAATAGAATGAATATACCAATCAAATTTTTTTAATTCTATATTATACAAATATTCAATATTAGTTTCTTTATTATATGAGACAAAATCAATTTCTCCGTTTTTACTAATATAATATATTATTGCATATTCTTTTTCTCCAACTATATAATTTATAACCATTATTGGATCTGTTACTGAAGGAATCTCTATAAATTGTAACATGATATTTTTAGCATCTTCTGGAATTCCATAATTTGTTTGTCTTACTTTTTTATCAGTTTGTTCTTTTACTTCGTTCAAATATACTAAATATTTATCCCCCCATTCAGTCTTAGCTGATGATATAGAATTTTCTTCATTATCATTTCTAAAATATTTAGTGTATGCAAAATATCCACATATAGCAATAACTATAATCAGTATAAATATTATTATTTTTGTTGAAAATGAACTTTTTTTATCAGTACTAACTTTATATGAGTCTTGTTCTTTATTAACTTTATTCTCTTTTTCTACTTTTGAAGTTTGCTCATTATTTGTTTTTACTGATTCACTGCCATTATCTTTATCATTTGCGACTATTTTTTGGTGTTTTACTAATTTAGCACCACATTCTGAACAAAAAACAGCATCATCGTCATTTTTGGCTCCACATTCACTACAAAACATAATTAAAATATAACCCAATTATAAAAATTGGGTTATTTCTCCTTTCTTAATAAATTCTAAAAATCATTTAATATGTCTGTTAGGCTTGATGATGAACTACTAGGCATATTCATAAACGAATTTGATGCCATATTAGCAAAATATGAAAATACAAATACACTAATAATTACTAATGTAACAAATATTGAAACGACATAACCTAAAATTATACTTAAAGAAGTTGCAAATCCTAATTTAGAACTCTTAATTTCCATTATATCTATATAAGCTTGAGTAATATTTACAAAATAGAATACAATTCCAAGAGCAATTATTATTAAAGAAATCTTAACAGATACTATAGTAAGTATAGCAGCAATTATAATTGAAATTGTGTTAATAACTGATGCAGAACTATGTACTATAAAGAAATCTTTTACTTTACCTTTTCCTCTAAAAATAAGTCCTGATACTATTTTTTGTATTATAACTAAAATTAAATTTCCAATAAACATTGATATAGCTAAGCAAAGGAATACTCTAATAAATGGTAATTTCATTTCTATATTACTTGCACCTACACTATCACCAGCAAATGATGATAGTGTATTAATTGCTGAAATTAATGTATTAGCAGTCATAACTACACTATTTATTAAATTGTTAAGAACAAAATAAAATGCTAATCCAAATACAACAGAATTTATTATTACAAGAATCCATGCCTTTTTTACATTTCCTTCTTTAGCATCATTTTTAATTGTATCTACTGGTTTTTTAAATATCTTTTTAATTGTTTTATATACTTGATCTACAATATTTATTCCAATTTGTTTTACATCACTTGCACTTTTATTTTCAGTTTGTACTTTTTCTGTTTCTTCTTTTACTTCTTGCTTTTCGCAATCACATGGGACACCATCAACTAATGGTTTTCCACATTTTGAACAAAACTTTGCCATTTTATTTACTCCTCCCTAATTAAAATAAACTATTACTTATTGAACTTACAGCACTTTTATATGCAATAACTGCTAAATCTGCAATTACAAGTATATATGTAATTATTAACATTGCAATAAATGGTATAAATATACTTGCTAAAACAGTATATACAATTTGATTTTTACTTAATTGAGAAATGCTTATCAATCCTAAATGTATATGTATAAAGAAAACTAATGTAAATAATAACATTAAGAATATTGATAACATTATACTTATATAAGAAACAATAAAAGTAATTATATATCCTATTGTTAAAAATATTTCACATACTCCTACTATTCCAACACAATCCTTAATATCTATTTTTTTCTTATAAACATAATTATTCATAACAAATATAATTCCTGCTATAAGTGCAGACATAACTGCCATTCCTATTCCGCATTTAATACCTATATTTGATAAACTAATTTTTATTCCATATTGTGCTAAACTTGTTAATAAGTTATTAACTATTTGTAAAGATACACCAATTTTTGATAAAATACGACCTAAAAATCCATTTGCCAAAATTCCAAATATTATTGCATTTATAACTATAGCAGCAATAGCTAAATTAAAGTTTTTATATTCTTTTTTTATAGTGTCTTCTGGTTTTTTAAATAATCCTTTTATACTTTCTATATATTGACCAAATATTACTCCCACTGCTGATGGTATTTCACTTTCATTAGTCTCTGATTTAGTTTCAGTTCCTTTTTCATCTTTTGCTTCTGATTTAGCTTCAGTTACTTTTTCATCTTTTACCTCTGGTTTAGCCTCAGCTATTTTTTCATCTTTTACCTCTACTTTTTCTTCTTTAGTTTCTGAAACATCTTGTTTTACTTCTTGTTTTTCGCAATCGCATGGAACACCGTCAACTAATGGTTTTCCACATTTTGAACAAAACTTTGCCATTTTATTACTCCTTTCAAATTTTAATACATATATACATAAAGAGATGGCATTCCTGAAACATTTGAAATTTTGTATCCACCGTCTTTATAAACTAGTTCATATGCAACATAATATGAATCATCTACATCTCTTGTATTTCCATTTGTTGTTGAAGTTGCTTTCCATTTATAATCCACATTAATTCTTGTAAATATAGTAAAATCTGAATCAACACTTAATGTTGCAATTTCAATATCTTCAATTGAAAAATTACTAATTGTATAATTTAGTTTATTAATGTAATCAATTTGATTATCATAAAGTTTTTTAATATCATCTAAATCACTACTATCTACTGCATTAAATGTATTTTGTATTTCTGCAAAAGATTTTTTTGCAATTAGTGCATTCATTAATGTTGTAATATTTTCTTTAATAGCTGTTGTCATCTTCTCTTGTTCTTTATCATCTAAATCATCTTTTGTTATATTTAATGTATATTGACTATAATAAGCAGATATTGCTATTTCTTTTGTTATCTTTATATTTCCAAATATTTCAAATTCCAATTTAGCAGAATCTGTTTTCAATACTTGTGGTAATTTATACACATCCACATTTGTATTTTTTTCGTCTGAATCATTATCTAAATATTTTGGGTCTAATTTTATTCCTTCAAAAGTTACTTTAGTATCTTTTGGAACTCTTATTTCAAAGTCATTAATAATGTCATATCCTAAAATAGATGCCATATCATTTATTTTCCAATTATCAAAAAACAAAAATTTTTTATCTTGCATTTTTGATAATTCAACAGTTAGTTCCTCGGTATTTGAAGATGTTTTATTAGAAACTGTAATATTTACTGGTACAGTTGCAGTCAAACCTAAATTACCATATTTAACATTTTTTCCAACTGTAAAATTTTGAATTGTTGCATCACCTAAATTTTCTTTTAACTCTTCTTTAAATGCTTCTTCAGTGATAAAAGTAGTATCTCCAGAAAATTCAGCTAATTCATACAATTTATGATAATCCTTATTTCCGATAGCACTTATATAGTTTTTTACAATTGTTGCTGGACTTACTTTGGTAGATATAATTTGATATAAAACAAATAGAACAATGACTACTATTGCGATTAAAACAACTAATGATTTTTGTTTTTTAGTCATTTTAATTGATGGTTTTGATGTTACCACTTTCTCTTCTTTTTTAGTTTTTTCTTTTTCCGGCTCTGTAACATCTAATTTTGCTCCACATTCTTGGCAAAAAGCTGCTCCATCAGGATTTTTTGCCCCACATTCACTACAAAACATAGTATTCCTCCTTATTAAATTAATAAAAAAGAAACATAAATTAATTTAAGTTTCTTTCATTGTAGGTACATAAACAGAAAATATAATAATTAACTATAATATTCAAAAACTATATATTCTACGGATATAGTCTTTTTATTACATACTTCCATTTATAATCCCCCCTATTTTTTTCATTGATTATTATAACAAAATTATTATTATTAGTAAATATTTTTTTAAAATTATGTAATATTTTGTTATTTTTTAGTAAAAAATGTAAAATAATTTATAAATAATTATCATAAAAATTATAAATCACACAAAAAAAGAATACATTAATATGTATTCTCTTTTTTTTATTTTATACATTTAGGCAAGTTATATTTTTAAACTTCTTTTTCCAGCAATTTTATTGTCTGAAGATTTTCTATAAATAACTTTATCTTTATTTAAAATTGAATATACAAAAGAAGTTATTGGAACAGTAAATATAACTCCCATACTTCCTGATAATGCAGAAATAATTTGTTCTGCTATAGTTTCTTTATTTAATATTTCCATTAAACTCATATCACATGCCATAAATAGTAATATTAAAGTCAAAGAACCTCCAACATAAGCTAAAATCAATGTATTAGACATAGTTCCTATAATATCTCTTCCTATATTCATTCCACTTTCAAATAATTCTTTACCTGTTATTTCTGGATTTTTCATTTTTATCTCATCCAAACTTGAAGCAATTGACATTCCAACATCCATACAAGCACCAAGTGCTGCTACAATGATTCCAGAAAATAATAAATCTCTAAAATTAAAATTAATTCTTGTCATATTAATACTTAATTGAATTGCATCTTCTGATGCACCTGTCATTTTTGAAAGAGAATTAAATATTATTGCAATAATCCCAGCAGATAATACTCCTCCAAAAGTTCCTAAAGTAGCAGTTATTACTTTTCTATTTATTCCATCACCAATTATTATTAATGTTCCTAATATTATTAATACAGCTGACAATATTGAATTCCAAATAGCATTATTCCCATTAAAAATTCCCTTTATCATAACCAAATAAATTACTATAATTGTTAATACTAAACCTAAAATTGCCTTTATTCCTTTTTTTTGACCAACTAATATAATGCTTAATAGAAATAATATAAATAAAGCAATTATATAATTAAATCTAACAACATCCATAACAGTAACAGTGATGTTTCCATCTGCATCTTTAGATATTTGCACTGTTACTTTATCTCCTACATCCAATTCATCTGCTAAAATTTTTCCATCAACATCATAAGATAATGAGTAGTTTGTAGTAAATTCTTCTCCTTCGTATTCTCCTTCAGTAATTACAACAGTTACTTCTTGCATAGAATCTTTAACTGTACCAGTGACAGTTTCTGTTACGCCATTAGTTTCTATTATTTTTCCATAAGTATCTATTACATTTTCATCATAAGAATTATCTGTAACAGTTAAATTTTCATCTTCTGCAAACACACTAATTATTGAAAAACAATTTATCATTAGTAACAATATTAATATTATGCAAATTCTTTTCAATTAAACTCCTCCTATTAGAATATTATTAAATCCATTTCATTAGTATAATCATTATTTCCATATGCATATACAATATAAATATATCCATCTTGAGTCAAAAAGAAAGTAGTTGTGTTTTCAATTTTATATATAGAACTTGACAAATCTCTTTCATATAATGTTCCAAATTGCTCTGCTATTATTTTTGCATTATTATAAGCAATTTTAATTTCATCATTAATTTTATTTTGCATTGATTGCATTGTCAATCCCTTAGCTTCCAAGAAATTACTTGAAGTTAATAAATCATCTAAAGATAAGCTTTTTCCTTCTGGTATACTATAATTATATGTTTTAACACTAACTTTTTCTGACTTATTTTCTTCTTTAAGAGATGATTTTATTACAATAGATAATATATCTTTATTTATAAATGAAGCATAAGAAACAGAATAGATTGTATTTTCCTCACTTCTCCTCATTATTTCATTTGCAGTATCATAAAACTGCTTTTTTATTTCTGCATTTATCTTTTTAGCCTCTCCAGTGTTAATGTTTAAAATTGGTATTTGAGCATTTACACTGTAGTAATTTTCATCTTCATTTACTAAATTATATACTGTATATACTAAATCTTTAGATGTCTCTAATTTATCAACTCTAACATTTTCACTGTTTATAAGTATAGAATTTGTAAATAAATTATTAAAATTGGATTTTAAAATATTAATTTCTTCTGCATTTTTTTCACTACCTATATTTATACCTAACATAAATACATCTGTATCAGAGTATTTATAAAAAAACTGAGCATATATTCCTAAACATAGTGCAACTATACAAACAAGGCTTAACACAGCAAAAAAAATATATTTTCTTGGTCCTGTCAATGAATTAACAAATCTTCTTAATTCCCTTATCATTTAATTCTCCTTCGTATAATTATTATTTCAAAACTTAAAATTTTAGTAATTGCTCATAATTAATACTAAACCAGGTTCATTATAGCACTTATATTTTAAAATATCAATTATTATTTTTATTAGCCCCGGTAGCACTCATAGTACTTGTTTGCTAATTTTTCCTCTGTATTTTCTATTTTTTCAATAAAAATCCATTGACTATATAATAAAAATATTGTATTATATTTGGTATAGAATTGAAGTTTTAAATTAAAATTTCAAAACTCTAACATAAATTTTAATAAGGAGCTTTAATAAATGATATGTTCTGTATGTAATAAAAACACAGCTGTTGTGTTCTTAAATAAAATTGAAAATGGTAAAAAAACAGTTGAAGGACTTTGCTATAATTGTGCAAAAGCTAGAGGTATAAATCCATTAGAGGTTCTAGCGAAAAATGCAAATATATCTAATGAAGAGCTTGAAGACATGTCCAATCAATTTGAAAATATATTAAAAGATTTCTCAGAAAATATGAATTTAGAAGCATTAGGAATTAATTCAGAAGATTCAGAAAATGTTGATGAAAATGGCGAATCAACTCCAATTAAAAACTTTTTTGGAATCTTTAAAGCTACAAACAATAATAATTCAGATAATTCTTCTAATGATTCTAATGAACATACAGAATCTTCTTCAAATAAAACTGTAAAAGTTCAGAAAAAGCAAAAAAACAATAAAAAGAAGTTTTTGGATACATTTGGAACTAACCTTACAGAAAAAGCAAAAGAAGGTTCATTAGATGCAGTTATAGGTAGAGAACAAGAAATTGAAAGAATGATTCAAATTTTGAATAGACGTTCTAAAAACAATCCATGTTTAATTGGTGAACCAGGTGTTGGTAAAACAGCCATTGCACAAGGACTAGCAATAAAAATTGCAAATCAAGATGTTCCAGCAAAACTATTAAATAAAGAAGTTTATTTATTAGATATGACATCTATTATAGCAGGAACTCAATTTAGAGGTCAATTTGAAGCTAGAATGAAATCACTTGTAGATGAATGTAAATCATATGGAAATATTATATTAGTAATAGATGAAATTCATAATATAATAGGAGCCGGTGATGCAGAACATTCTATGAATGCTGCAAATATATTAAAACCATCATTATCTAATGGAGAAATTCAATTAATAGGTACAACAACCTTAAAAGAATATAGAAAGTACATTGAAAAAGATTCAGCTTTAGAAAGAAGATTTCAACCTATTTTAGTTGAAGAACCATCAATTGAAGATACAATAAAAATAATTAAAGGTATCAAGAAATATTATGAAGATTTTCATAAAGTAACAATAACTCCAGACATAATTGAAAAAGCAGTAAATATGTCTGAAAAATACATTCATGATAGATTTCTACCAGATAAAGCAATTGATTTAATTGATGAAGCTTGTTCAAAAATAAATCTTAAAAATAAAGCACTATTTGAACTTGAATTAATAAAAAATGAATTAAAAAAAGTAAAAGAAGAAAAAGAAGAAGCTGTATCTTCTGATTCAATTGAAGAATATCAAAAAGCTGCTGATCTTAAAACAAAAGAATGTAATCTTTTAGAACGTATGGATGCAATTGAAAAAGATTTAAAACCTTCTGTACTTACTGTACAAGATATTGCTGAAGTTATTGAACGTTGGACAAAGATACCTGTAACAAAAATTACAGAAGCAGAAACTGAAAAATTATTAAACTTAGAGTCAAATCTTCATAAACATATTATCTCTCAAGATGAAGCCGTAAGTGCTGTATCCAAAGCTATAAGAAGAAATAGAGCTGGGCTTCAAAGTACCAAAAGGCCACCATCATTTATATTTGTTGGTCCTACTGGAGTTGGTAAAACAGAACTTGCAAAAGCGTTAGCATATGAAATGTTTGGTAGTGAAGAAAATATTATTAGAGTTGATATGTCAGAATATATGGAAAGCCACTCAACTTCTAAATTAATTGGTTCACCTCCTGGATATGTTGGATATGATGATGCAGGTCAACTTACTGAAAAAGTAAAAAGAAGACCATATTCAATCATACTTTTTGATGAAATTGAAAAAGCACATCCAGATGTATTTAATATTTTATTACAAGTTTTAGATGATGGAAAACTTACAGATGCACAAGGAAATACAGTAAATTTTGAAAATACAATAATTATTATGACCTCAAATGCTGGATCAAACTTAAATAATAATTCTATAGGTTTTGGAAATCAATCTATTATGAATAAAGATAAAATTCTTAATGCATTAAAAGATTTATTTAGACCAGAATTTTTAAATAGAGTTGATGAAATGATTGTATTTAATTCTTTAACAGAAGAAGAATTATTACAAATTGTTGATTTACTTATTGCAAAAACTCAAGAAGCTTTAAAAAATAAAGAAATATATTTAGATTTAAATTTAGATGCAAAAAAATATATAGCAGCTAAGCGGAACAGATTTAAAATATGGAGCTAGACCTTTAAGAAGATCTATACAAAAATTAGTTGAAGATGAAATTGCTGAAATGATTTTAAGAGGTGAAGTCGTATCTGGTCAAACGATTCACGGATATGTTGAAAATGATAAACTAAAATTTAGTGTACAATAAAAAACAAAAAACTGCAACTTTTGAATATAGTTGCAGTTTTTTATTTGAATTATTCAAAATCTTCCAAAGCAGAATTTAAATTTCCAAAACCATATACATATATTCCCTCTTTTAAATTAACAATATCTTCACTAGTCAAATATTCTTTACTTATATTGGTTTTTTCATATAATTCAAGATTTTTAATATCTTTTAAAATATGATACACTTCTATATTTTCATCTCCAAGTGTTAAAAGATAATGTTGATTACACATTGAATCTACATTTTGAGAAAGAATAACTTCATCTTTACTAAATTTTTCTACTTTCCAAGCTGAATACAAATCCTCTATTTCATCTTTAGATAAATTAACTATTTCTTGAGGTAATTCAGAGTAATTAATTTCAGAATGACCACATTGATTATAATATTTTTTTAGTGCAAAACTCGCGTCATAAGAAACTTTTTCTTCTGTCGCTACAGTTTCTGTAATATTATTTTGAGAAACTATTGTATTTTCATTTTCAATCGCACTAATATTTTCTTTTTTCCAAAGATTTGAATAATAATACCCAATACCAATTGAAAAAATAAATATTAAAATACTGTAAAAAACAATTCTTTTCATATATACCACCTAATTGTAGTATGCATAAATTGGAAATAATTATTCTAATAACTTAAAGATTTTGAGAATATATCTTTACAAAAATAAATCTATCATTTTATTAATTGTTTTTAGTAATAGATATTCTGAAATTATTATCTATTATAATAGATATTTCTCCATCCTCATCAGTTCTATAAATTTTACACATTAGATTACTTAAGTGTTCTAATACAATATTATTTGGATGTCCAAAATTATTATTCTTTCCAACTCCAATTAGTGCGATTTGAGGCTTTACTTGATTTAAAAATTCAATTGTGGATGAAGTTTTGGAACCGTGATGTGCAACCTTTAAAATATTTGAATTCAATATATCTAAATTATTTTGATATTTTTCTAAAATTTTCTTTTCTGCAATATCTTCAATATCACCTGTAAAAATACAAGAAAAATCTTTATATAAAAATTTAAAAACTAAAGAATTATTATTCAAAACATTTTCATTAATCAAATTATCCAAATCTGGCCATAATACATTTATTCTAATATTTTTTTCTATATTTATACAATCTCCACTTTTAAGCGAAAAAATTTTTATTCTTTTCTTGTTTGCAATTTCAATTAAATCTTCTAATTGTGTAGAATTTTGAACTTGAACACCAATTAAAATATTTTTAACTTTTATATTATTTAATACTTCAAACAATCCCCCTATATGATCACTATCGCAATGAGAAATTATTAAATAATCTACTTTTACAACTTTTCTATCTAATAAATATGGTAATAAAACATTTTTACCATAATCGTATTTGTCAGAATTTCCCTCCCCTCCATCAATAAGAATATGTTTTCCCTTTGGAGTAGTAATCAAGCACGAATCCCCCTGCCCTACATCAATAAAATTTATTTTTAAATTATCATTTATTTTTATAAAATTAAACAATATTATAATTAATAAAATTGCAAATATATATATATAATATTTTTTATTTACTTTCTTTATTTGTTTTTTCAAAAATTTGAAAGAAAGAAAAAGCTTTATCATATAAAATCTTTTAATTTTAAAAAGATAAACTATACCAAAAACTATTATATAAAATATTAGTATAGTTATTAATTTAGGAGTTGGAACATAAATTTTTGAAAGTGGAAAATTACTACAAATTTTAGATATATAAAAAACTATATATATAAATAATTTTTCTATGTTTGCAATTAATTTACTTACTGGAAATAAAAAAACAGATAAAATAATACTAACATAACCTATAATCAAAATTGGCCCAATAAAAAAAGAGACCAATATATTTGAAATAAAAAAACTTAATGAAATTGTATTAAATACATATATCATGATAGGTGCAATAAATATTTGTGCAGAAAAACTAATAAAAAATAATTTTATTAATTTTTGTGATATAGACTTAAAAATTTTTGATAAATTTTTACAAATATTCTTATCATTTAATTTATTTGAAAATAGTCTATTAATTTTTATTTCCGAGAATCTCACAAAAAAATTATAAAACATTACAATTCCAAGAGTTCCTGCATATGAAAGCCACATACCAACATTAAAAATATTAAAAGGATTTATTATAAGAATAATTATTAGAGAAAATATAAAACTTATATAAAAATTATTTTTCCTATATATGTTACCACTTAGTAAAACCATTATATTCATTATACATGCTCTAATACAAGAAACCGAAAAACCTGTAATAGCTGTAAAAGAAATTAGAAAAAATATTAGTATAGTATTTTTTAATTTATTACTTTTTAAAATTTTTTTTAAAAAATATGTTAATCCTACTACTATATATGTAACATGCATTCCAGAAATTGCTAAAATATGAGAAATACTACTATTTTTAAAGTTTTCTTTTATATCATCTGATATTCCCTCTTTTTTTCCAATTAGAATACCATTTAAAAAATCACTATATTCTCCATCATAAATACTTTCAATTTTATTAGAAATGTATAACCTTACTTTTTCAAAATTAATTATTTTACTATTTTCACCAATTTTAATTACTTTATCACAATATACAATTCCATATATTTTTTCTTGTTTTAAAAATCTTCTGTAATTAAATCCACCGTAATTTCTATTTTCTTCTGCCTTCTGAAAATTTCCACAAATATTTATAACATCACTTGGTACAAAATTTAATTTTTTATCTACATATATTATTAATTTTGTATTTTTAGATTTTTCAATTTCTTTATTTTCTAATACCCTTACAATATATTTGTTATAATATGTTTTTTCTTCTTTCATACTTGTAACTTCTGCAATACAATTTATTTTGCATTCTTCTGGATATATTCTATCAAATGAAAAAATAAAGGCTATGTTAAAAAACAATAGCCCCATTATTAAAATAATTATTATAAATTTTTTTATAGTTAATTCTCCTTTCTAGAATTAACCCCCAAGCATATTTATTCTACAATTCTTCTTGCACTTACAAATCTTTCATTATAGTAAGAATTTGTTTTTATATTATCAATAACAACACCTCTTGAAGGATTTGCAGCATGAATAAACTCTGAATTTCCTATGTAAATTCCAGTATGACCAATTTTACTTTTTCCTTCGTCATAAAATAAAATTAAATCACCTAATTGCAAATTATCTCTAGATACTTCTGTCCCAATACTATTTTGTGAAGCAGCAGTATTACCTAAATTATATCCGAAATTTGAAAATATATATTTTGTAAATCCAGAACAATCAAATCCTGTGCTAGGATTTTTTCCTCCTGAAACATATGGATAATTTAAATACTGTTTTGCATAATTTACTATATCTTGTTTTTTCTTTTCATTATCGGATACCGCTACTACTAGTGGCTCCTCTTCTTCATTTTGAGTAGAATTTAATGTTTCAGTAAGTACGTTATTAGTATCTTCATCAACTACTGTTGTATCATTTTCTCTTTTATCTGTTAATCCTCTTGATGTTATTTCATTTTCATTTAATATATCTATTAATCTTTTACTTACATATCCTGAGATATCTTTTGTTTGAATTTGATACCAATCACCATCTTCAGACACTATTGTAACTTCATCTCCATAGTCTAAAAATCCTACAATAGTTGCTTTTGTATTAGCTTTTTCTCTCACATTTGCTGTCTCAACATTTACTTTTCCTTTTTTATTCGCGTCAGCTTTAGATTGGTTTCCCAAATCATCATTAGTTTGAGTTTCTTGGTTATCTATATTTGGAGTTTGATTATCTTTTACTGGTTCGGGACTAACTGGTGGTTGTACCACTTTATTAAGTAAAACCCAACCAGTAATATTACCATCTGTAACTTGAACCCAGTTATTTATTTGAGATATTCTTGTTAACTGTTTTTCTGCTGGTAAAACATCTTTAATTGTTGACATTATACTAGGAACCATTCTTACATTAGTTTCACTATTTGTTACACAATTTACATCACCCTGATTATCACTTTCATTTGATGTAGTTATATTATTATTTACATTAGAATCTGATACTGTATCATTACTTACCTCATTATCTACTACATTATTACTTTGTGTATTTGTAGTATTATTGTTTGCTAAAGAAGTATTAGAATTATTTTCTTTGTTATTTGAAGATTTTATTGATAAAAATTCCTTTTTTACATATCCAATATTATCTTTATATTTGACCTTATACCATTCATCTAATTTTTCCAATATTTCAACTTCATCATCTTCATAAATATTAACTATTATTTCAGATGAAGTGCTTGCTTCTTTTCTTAACCTTACAGCAGTCGTATTAACTATTCCTGTTTCAGCGAAAGAATTGGTTATGTTTAAGGTAAATAAAATTATTATCAGTACAAATATTTTTTCTAATTTTTTCATAAATAAATTTCCTTTTATTAATTATTATTTTCCAATTTTAATTTTATATGTACCTCTTCTAATTGTTTTTCTGAAACTTTTGATGGAGCATTCATAAGTAAGTCTCTTGCCTTCTTGTTTTTAGGAAATGCTATAACTTCCCTTATATTATCTTCTTTTGCAAGAAGCATAACAATTCTATCAATTCCTGGAGCTGCCCCTGCATGAGGAGGTGTTCCATAACTAAATGCATTAAATAACGCTCCAAATTTTCCTTTTACATCTTCTATAGTATAACCTGCTATTTCAAATGCTTTAATCATAATTTCTTGATCATGATTTCTTACAGCGCCAGACAAAATTTCATATCCATTACAAACTGCATCATATTGATAAGCATATATATCTAGTGGATTCTTTTTTTCTAATGCTTCTAGTCCGCCTTGTGGCATTGAAAATGGATTATGATTAAAATCAATTTTTCCTTCATCAGATAATTCATACATAGGAAAATCTACTATAAAACAAAATCTATAGCTATTTTTTTCTAATAAGTCCAACTCATTTCCTAGTTTTATTCTAACTCCACCTGCAATCTTTGTTGCTTTATCATATTCATCTGCTATAAAAAATATTGCATTTCCTTGTTTTACATTCATTCTATTAAATATTTTTTGTTTTCTATCTTCATCTATAAATTTACTTATTCCACCTGTTAGCTCTAAGTTTTCATCCACTTTTACCCAAGCTAAACCTTTTGCCTCTAACTCATCTACAGCATATTGAGACATATTATCAAAAAACTTTCTTGGTTTATCTTGCATATTTTCTGTAGTAATTGCTTTTACAGTTTTACCTTTAAAAGCATTAAATTCTGTTCCTTCAAATATATCAGTTAATTCTGAAATAATAAGTGGATTTCTTAAATCAGGTTTATCAGTTCCATATTTTTCCATAGATTCCTTAAATGGAATTCTTATAAATGGTCCATCATCAACTTTCCAATCTGTATTTTGTTTAAATACTTTTGGTAGAACTGTTTCTATAACAGAAAATACATCTTCTTGAGTTGCAAAACTCATTTCAAAATCTAATTGATAAAATTCTCCTGGTGCTCTATCTGCTCTTGGATCTTCATCTCTAAAGCATGGTGCTATTTGATAATATTTTTCAAATCCAGAAACCATAAGTAATTGTTTAAATTGCTGTGGAGCTTGAGGAAGTGCATAAAATTCTCCTGGATGTAATCTACTAGGTACTAAAAAATCTCTTGCCCCTTCAGGTGATGAATTCGCTAAAATTGGAGTTTGAATTTCTGTAAAACCTAATTCATCCATTGCATTTCTAAAATCTTTTAATATTTTAGAACGTAATTTAATATTTTTATGTATTTTATCATTTCTCAAATCTAAAAATCTATATTCAAGTCTTAAATCCTCTCTAACATTTTGTCCTTCAACATTTATTTCAAATGGTAAAGAGTTTTTACATTTTCCAAGAACAGTAATACTTTTAGCTATTACTTCTATTTGACCTGTAGGAATTTTATCATTTTTATTACTTCTTTCAACAACTGTTCCTGTTACTGTCAATGTACATTCTTTAGTTATATCTTTTACATCTATATTACTATCTTCTAATATAACAATCTGTGTAATTCCATTTTCATCTCTTAAATCTATAAAAATCATTTTCCCAAGATTTCTAATTGTTTGAACAAAACCTGCTAATCTTACTTCTTTATCAATATCTGATAATCTAAGTTCACCACAATTATGTGTTCTATATTCGTTTACCATTACTATTACCCCTTTTCACAATGTGGCTATATTATATAATATTTACATATTTTTTTCAACAATAATTATTGCAATACTTTAACTTTTCTCTTAAATTCTATTGATGTTTAAATTACATTTTTTACTTTGATTATTAAAAATAAAAACTTAATGACAAAATGCCATTAAGCCTTTATTTTAAATTACTTATATAAAATTACTCTAAATCCCCAGTAATTATCTGCTAAATTTTCTGGATAATATATGTGACTTGCCGGAGTTCTACTTAAATTTGCTCCACCACCTCGTACAACTCGTTGAATTATATCGTTTTGTTTATTTTTAGATGAACTTGAAGAACTTCCAGTAGTTGTTCCTTTATAAATCTCAGTTGTCCATTCCCTAACATTTCCAGCTAAATCACATATATTTTTAACATTATCTGATTCAGTATATCCTGTTGGATATATAGTTCCACTATAATTTCCATAATTTGTATTTGATGAAAAATTCGTATATGATTTATTTATCCATTTCAAAGCCGTATCCCATGCATAACTATTTATTAAAGCAGTATGACAATCTTTATACTCAAAAGCTTCGCCCATTCTACTTGCATATTCTACAGCATCTAAATATGTTATATTTGTCCATGGATTTTTTCCTGACATACATGCTACTGCTATATTACCATCAATCTCACATTGTGAAGCTTCATATCTTCCTAAATAAAATCCATAATATTTTGAAACACTATTTACTAAAGCTGATGCAGTACTATCAGTATCTTCATAATTTGTATCAGTTGCAGTATCTCTTGTTAATTTTCCATTTTCAGCAGGAATCCATACATATTGATTCTCATAAACATCCTCTATAACAAATCCATCTTCTATAGAATCTTCAACTACAGAAAAGCCTTCTGGTATGTAAGGATTTATAGCAGATGCTTCTACTATCTCTGTAACTTCAATCTGTTTTGTAGCTGTAACTCCATTATTTGAAATTGCTTTAAATTCGTATGTTCCATTTTGGGCAACAGTATAAGTTGTTGTATCCCCTGAAAAAGACCTTCCATTAGGTAAAATTATTTCTTTTATTCCATTTTCTGCTTCTGTAGATGCATATACAGTTATTATAACTTGACTATTTTCTTCTTTACTTACTTCCTTATTCAAAGTTATATAAACATTCTCAACTTCTAGTTGTGTTGAAGTTTTTTTATTTGTATTTTCAGAATTATTTGATAATATATTAAAAGATATAATAGCAATTATCATTATTATAATCGCTATAACTATAATTATTATTGGAATAAATTTATTTTTCATATACTTTTCTCCTTTTAGTATATTGATATAAATATTAAATCATATAATATTTATTTTTTCAAATATTTTTACAAAATTTATATTTAAAATCAATTTACTAATATTAGTTGCCAAACAAAAAATGAAGTAATAAATTACTTCATTTTTATAATATATTTTATTTACTCTGCTGGATAAACACTTACTTGTTTCTTATCTTTACCTTTTCTTTCAAATTTAACTGATCCATCTATTAAAGCAAATAAAGTATCATCGCTTCCGATTCCAACATTTGTTCCTGGATGTACATTTGTTCCTCTTTGTCTTACTAAAATATTTCCAGCTTTAACAATTTGTCCATCAGATTTTTTAACACCAAGTCTTTTTGACTCACTATCTCTTCCGTTCTTAACACTACCTTGACCTTTTTTGTGTGCCATGAAAAATCCACTCCTTTCGCTTTAGATTTTTATTTATAACTTTCTATTTATTTTTTATTTAGTTGCTTTTGTTGTTTTTGCTACTTTTTCAGCTTTTTCTGTTTTATTAGCCTTTTCAGAATCTTCTTTTTTCTCAACTTTTTCGGCTTTTTCTGCTTTAAGTTTTATTGAAGTAATTTCTACTTTAGTATAATCTTGTCTATGTCCTCTTATTTTTCTTTCATTCTTTTTAGCTTTGTATTTGAAAACTAAAATTTTCTTTCCTCTACCATTAGAAACTACCTTTCCTTCAACTTTAGCACCAGCTACATAAGGATTTCCAACTTGTACCTTTCCTTCATCAGATACTAAAATAACTTTATCAAAAGAAACTTTTTTTCCTTCCTCTGTATCTAATTTTTCAAAGTATACTGTTTCACCTTCTTGTACCTTATATTGTCTACCACATGCTTCAACTATTGCGTACATCTTAAAATGCACCTCCCTTTTCGTAATCTCGCTAACTTCCAACTTGGGTAACTAAATTTAATTAGTATTTATTAACCCTAGTTAAGCAGTTTACAGTAATAAATTTTAACACGAACTTACTTATTTGTCAAGAAAATTTTACTATAAAATAAACCCAAATTGCTAAATTTGATTCAACAATTTGGGCTCAATTTAAATACTTTATATTTTCATATGAATTTTAATGAATTCTTTCTTCATCATCTCGTGTCTTTGGAGTATTATCTTCTCCTTTATTTTCTCTAGGTGCAATAGTTTTTTCTTTTTTTCCAAAAGAACTTGGTGCTCTTACACCATCTAATATAATAGAAGCTTCTGACCTATCTGATAATTCATTTGCGTCCATATCTGCCCTTTTTAATGCTGTTCCTAATTCAACAGCATCAGCTCTAGAAATTATCTTTTTTCCACCAAAATTTAACATAGCTATAGCGCTCTCATTATTTTCAATAACATCAGTATCTCCAACTAATCTCTTCATAAAATTTAGAAAATAATCTTTAAACCTTCCCATAATTATCACTAAGACTTGCTTAGTTCCACCTCTCTTTTCTATTGTTTTAAACAATTCTATGTCTATTATAGCAGAAAAAGCCTTTAAAATCAAGGCTTTTTTCAAAAAACATTTACATAATTAAAATTTTTTATAAAAAATTGCTATTATTGATATTTCTTTTAATATTAACTCATATAATCTTTTAATCTTTTACTTTTGCTTGGATGTCTTAATTTTCTAAGTGCTTTTTCTTCTATTTGTCTAATTCTTTCACGAGTTACTTGGAATTCCTTTCCAACCTCTTCAAGAGTTCTAGCCTTTCCATCTTCTAGACCAAATCTTAATTTTAATACTTTTGCTTCTCTTGGTGTTAAAGTACTCATAACTTCTTCTAATTGTTCTTTTAACAATGTATATGCTGCTGAATCATGTGGAGCTGGTGATTCATCATCTGGTATAAAATCACCTAAATGACTATCATCCTCTTCTCCTATAGGTGTTTCAAGTGAAACAGGGTCTTGAGCTATTTTTTGAATTTCCATAACTTTTTCTACTGGTATTTCCATTTCTTCTGCAATTTCTTCAGGAGTAGGTTCTCTTCCCATCATTTGAAGTAAATGTCTAGATGTACGAATTAATTTATTTATTGTTTCTACCATATGAACTGGTATTCTTATTGTTCTTGCTTGATCTGCTATAGCTCTTGTTATAGCTTGTCTTATCCACCATGTTGCATAAGTACTAAATTTATATCCTTTTTTATAATCGAATTTTTCTACAGCTTTTATCAGACCCATATTACCTTCTTGAATTAAATCTAAGAAAAGCATACCTCTACCAACATATTTTTTTGCTATACTTACTACTAATCTTAAATTTGATTCTGCAAGTTTTTGTTTTGCTTCCTCATTTCCTTCAAGTACTTTTTGCGCAAGTTCCAATTCTTCTTCAAAAGTAAGTAATGGAATTCTACCAATTTCTCTTAAATACATTCTTACGGGGTCATCTATACTAACTCCTTCAATAGCTGTATTTATATCAAATTCATCAAGTTTTAAGTCTTCTACTTCTTTTAAGTCATCAATATCTGGTTCTAACAAATCTTCATCATCTTTTAATACATTTACACCAATCTCCTCAAAAGCCTCAAAAACCTTATCTATTTGCTCTGTATTAGCATCTCCAAGTTCTGCAGCCAACTCACCATAAGTAATTTTACCTTTTTCTTTTGCAGTATTTACTATTTTTAATATTTTATCTTTTTCTGTATCTTTTTCATCATCTTTTTTATTAGTTTGATCATCTTCTGATTTAGATTGATCTACTTTAATATTTTCAAATTCTTCTGCAACTTCCTGATTTAATTCAGATGATTTTACTTTTTTAGTTTTTCTTGATGCATTTTTTGTTTCTTTATCTTTCTCTTCTAAACCATTTTGACTCTCTGCTTTTTTATTCACTTTGGTATTATTTTCAACTTTATCTTCATTTTTTACTATATTTTTTTTAGCTTTTTTATCATCATTTTTCACTATATTTTTCTTTTCCTTATTATCTTTATTCTTTGCTGTAGTTTTTTTATCCTTTTTTTCTTCGACTGTTTTTTCGGTTTTTCTCATCTTTTTAACTACCTCCTACTTCCTTTTAGCAAGTTCAAGCATAATATTATTAAGTTCACTTTCTAATTGATTCTTTATATCATTATTTAAATTAGAACTGTTTTCTAAACTTTTTATTATTTCCAATTTACGATTAGTTAATCTCTCTCTATTATAAGTATTAACTACATCATCTATACATTTTTCTATTGAACTTATACCATAATCAGTCACTAAAATTTCGCTTACATGTGATTGAATTTCTGAATCTTCAATATTTGCTATATTTTGTAATAGTGTTTCACTATCTTCTGCAGATGATTCTAAAATTTTTTGAAATATTAATTTATTTACTTCCAATTTAAAATCATCTACTGTTATATTTGTTACTATTTGTTCATATGATTCTTTAAAATGATTTATAAGCAAATATATAATCATATTTTCACGTTTTATAATTGATGAGTTAACATTATTTTCTTCTTTTTTCTTTACTATATTTTTTACTAATGTATTATTTTCATTCACATTTTGATTATAAGTAGATTTATTAACTTCTGCATATATTGCTTCTTTTGAAATATTATATTTTTCTGAAATTTTTCCTATATATATTTCTCTCTCAATTCTATTTTCTACACTTGAAAGGACTTTTGTTATTTCTTTTAAGAATCTTATTTTGTCACTAGAATTTTCTAAATTATACTTATTTTTTAACATTTTAATTTTAAATTCTACTAAGGAAATAGCATTTTCAACTAATAAATTAAATCTACCACTTCCAAATTTTATAACATATTCATCTGGATCTTTAGCACCTTCCATCTGTAATACTCTAGCATCACACCCCTGATTTTCTAAAATAGTTAATGCTCTTAATATTGCTTCTTGTCCAGCTCCATCTGAATCATAACTTAATATAATCTGCTCACTATATTTTCTTAATAACCTTCCCTGTTCTTCTGTTAGAGCTGTTCCAAGTGAAGCGACTACATTATCAAATCCCCTTTGATATAATGAAATAGCATCCATATATCCTTCAACTAATATTATTTTTTTTGAATCGGATTGTTTTGCTAGATTTAAAGCAAAAAGATTTTTTTTCTTAGAATATATTAAATTTTCATTAGAATTTATATATTTTGCCATTTTCTCGTTATTTTCTAATTTTCTACCACCAAAAGCTATAACTTTACCACTAACATCCATTATTGGGAACATTAGTCTTTTTCTAAATCTATCAATAAATTCTCCTCTTTCATTTTTGTTAACAAGCCCTGTAGCTAAAATTTCTTCATCTTTAAACCCTTTCGCCTTTAAATATTTATAAAGTTCATTGTATTCTCCTGAATATCCTATTTTAAAAGCTTTCAAAGTTTTATTATCTAGTTTTCTTTGTTTTACATAATCTTGTGCTATTTTAGCTAAAGGTTTATATAACCTCTCGTGGTAAAAGATTGTTGTTTCTGCATTAATTTTATACATTTTATCTTTTAAATATTGAGTTTTGTTAAATTCTGCATTTTCTGATACTGGCAATTCTATTTTAGCTCTTTCTGCTAAAAGTTCTAAAGCTTCCTTAAAAGAAATTTTTTCAATCTCACTAATAAATGTAAATACATCTCCTCCTTTATGACATCCAAAGCAATGAAAATATTGTCTATCGGCAGAAACAGAAAAAGAAGGTGATTTTTCTTTATGAAATGGACATAATCCGAAAAAATTTCTACCACTTCTTTTTAATGTTACATATTGAGAAACAACATCTACTATATCATTTGCAGATCTCACTTCTTCTTTTAATTCATCAGTGTATTGAATCATTTCTTAACCTTTCTTTTATAATATTCGACACAGATTTTTCAAATCCTTCATTTTTATGTAAATCAGAGCATAAACACATTGTCATTTTTCGTCAAAAAAAGATTATATATTATATATATAATCTTTTTATTGTTTTTCTAATTTGCTGAAATAAATTTCTTTACAACATTAGCTGAATTTTCACTTTGCATTCCCACAGCTTTTTGTAATTCATCAGCATTTCCTAATCCGTGAATCTCATATGATGTATTAATCTTATTTTCGACTAATTCTTCTACTTCTTTTTTATCTTTGCTTTCTGCTAATACCAATTCGCTTACTAAAATTTGTTTGGCATTTATTAGCATTTTCTTTTCTGTAGTAGACAACCCTTTATCTTTTTGTTTAAAACTTAAGTTTCTTACTATGTCAGCGACTTCAAAAATATCTCCTGATTTCATTTTTTCAACGTTATCTCTATATCTTTTATTCCATTTCATAGACATTTCAGTACTATTTTGTTCTAAAACATTAATTACTTTTCCGGCTGTTTCTTTATCTATTATATTACGTACTCCTATTTCTTCAGCTTTTGCAGTAGGTACCATAACCTTAACTTCACCTGGCATTTTTATTATGTAATATGTTTGTTTCTCATCCAAAATGGCTCTTTCTTCAATTGTTTCAATAACACCAGCTCCATGCATTGGATATACTATTTTATCTCCTACTTTAAACATTAATTTGTCACTCCTTCCAAGTAATTCATCAATTACTACATTACAATTATACTACAAAAAATGGCAAAAGTCAAAGAAATATAACGAAATTTATAAAACTTTTTTTCATTTGTATTACAATTATAGAAAAGACTTGCAAAATAATAATTTTAGAGTTTTAATATATTAATTACTCATAAAAAATCAGTTTATTTACTTGTTGATCCAAATCCTCCAACTCTTTGTCCAGTAGCATTGTCATCATCGGTAATTAAGTATTTCATAAAAATTGCTTGTCCTATTACATCACCTTTTTTTATTTCTACATCATGATCAAAAAAATTATAATATGCAAACATAAAATGGCCATCATTATCAACATTTCCATAATAATCACTATCAATTATTCCAACACTATTTGCCATTACTAATCCTTTTTTTCCAGGATTAGAACTTCTATTGCAAAGCATATAAAATTCATCAGGTTCACAATAAGCTTTTAAACCTGTTTTTATTAATGTTGGTTTTTGACCTGGTTTAAATGCTGGAATAATAGTATCTTCAGCTGCTTCTATATCATATCCAGCAGAATTTTTTGTTTTTCTAACAGGTAAATTTATTCCTGCATTCTCAAATCCTTTTGCAATTTCAAATCCTCTTTTTCTACTCATATTAATACTTCTCCTTTTTCTATAATAATTAAAATATTTATTTTTGACTTAAGCAAAACGTAATTATGACATATTTTAGTAATCTTATTTTCATTGATGGTATTATATCAGACAAGCATTGCAATTTCAATAACATTTATAATACATATTGGTCTTTTAATTTAAAAAAGCGATCACAAATATTAATGATCGCTTTTATTTATATTAATTAATCTTGAGCATATGGAATTATTGCTATGTGTCTTGCTCTTTTAACTGCTGTTGTAATTTCTCTTTGATGTTTTGCACAAGCTCCTGTTGCTCTTCTTGGTAATATTTTACCTTTTTCATTGATAAATTTCTTTAACTGATCTGCATTTTTGTAATCTAATACAAAGTTTTTGTCATTGCATAATGCACAAACTTTTTTTCTCATTTTTCTAAACTTTGGATTAAAATCATCATCTTGATTATTTCTATTGTTTCTTTTATTCTGTTTTTTATCAGCCATTTTAAATCCTCCTATTATCTAAACTTTATATATTAATTAAACTTAAAATGGTAAATCATCATCAGAAGAATTAACTTGGAATTCTGCACTTTGTGTAACAGTTTCTCCAAATGTATTCTCAAATCCTGATGCTTCTCCATCTTTTTTACTGTCAGCAAAATATGCTTCTTCGGCAACTACTTCTGTAACATAATGCTTTTGTCCTTGGTCATCATCCCAAGTTCTTGTTTGAATTCTTCCTACTATAGCAACTTGTTGACCTTTTTTAAAATATTTACTAACGAATTCTCCTGTTTTACTCCATGCAACAATATTAATAAAATCTGCTTGTCTTTCTTCTCCTTGTCTTACAAATCTTCTATTAACTGCTAAAGTAAATGAAGCAACTAGTGTATTATTTGTTTGAGTATATCTTACTTCTGGGTCCTTTGTAAGTCTTCCCATTAACATTACTTTGTTCATATAAATTCCGCCTTTCTTACTATTCTTCATCTTTTCTTACAACGATGAATTTTATAACTTCGTCTGTAATTCTGTATACTCTTTCAAGTTCTTTTATCAAACTTGGGGCAGCTTCAAAGTTAATCAATACATATATACCTTCTGAATTTTTTTGGATTTCATAAGCTAATTTTTTCTTTCCTAACTCTTCTACTGACTCTACTTTTCCATCACTATTAATAATGTCTGAGAATTTTTTTGTTAAATCTTTAACTCCAGCATCTTCAACATTTGGATTAATAATGAATATTGTCTCGTATTTATTCATTATCTTTCACCTCCTTTTGGATATTAAACCCATATTTTTATATGAGTAAGGATAAAAATATAATTGTCATAAATATAACAACTATATTTTTAATACTGACATATTTTAACATACTTTTTATTATTTGACAAGTTTTTTATAAATTTTATTGATATTTTTCAACTTCAATTAATGAATAATCTACTTTTGTGGTGTAAATTTTCCATTTTCCAACTTTTAATCCTTTATAATAATATATTGTATGACTTTGTTCATTTATTATATATTTATCTTTTTCTCCTTCAATCCCATTTCCATATGTTAGTTTTAAATTTTCTAATTTGTTTAAATCGATTTCATAAAAAATATCACTATCATTTGGATTTGTAGAATATTCTTTAAAATCTATTATTTTATTATTTATTACTGGTAAATTACCATTATCTAAATAATATAAATTAATCTTATCTTCTAAAATTTCTATATCATTATACATATCATTTAATTTATGCATATCTATTCCATTTTTTATATATGTAATAATAATACTTAAAAATAATATTAAAATAATAAAATATATGCATAAAATGAATTTACTTTTTTTCATACTCTTACTTACACTCTTTTTTATTTTATAAGTATAGAATACTATTAAATTTATCGAATTTCAAGTACCATAGATTTAAATCATATTTTTTATACTATTACTAGCCTTTTCATATAAAAGTATTTTTCTTTCTTCTATCTTATATAAATACCACAAATATATTAATAAAAATAATATCATTATATTTTTTATTTTTACTATTAAAATAGCATATGTAAAAGAAATAATAAATAATATTACTTTACTTATAATCATTGTATATTTATTTGATTTATCTGTACCAATAAAAATTTTAAATAATTCTCTTAGAATCTTTCCTCCATCAAGAGGTAAAATTGGCATCAAATTAAAAATTCCAATAGCTAGATTAGTAAAAATTATTTCTTGTTTAAAATATATATCCCAATTAAAATTCATAATTACTAATGCAATTATCAAATTTAAAAGCGGTCCAATTAAAAAAAACAATATTCTACAAACTGAATTATTCTTACCATAAGTATAAAATTCCAATGATGCACCAAATGGGCTTATTGTTAATTTTTTTGGCACTCCACCTATCATAATTCCCATTATCAAATGTGCTAATTCATGTATAAGAATAAATATAATAAAAATTATATAAGTATTTATATTTTTTATTATTAAAAGTAGAATTAAAATTAAAATAATCTTCATATTAATTTCTATCTTCATATCTTCCTCTTAAAACGAACTATAATTTTTTATCAGCATTAATAATAACTTTAAAATTCAATTATTTTTGCTGGATCTACAAATCTATCTTCAACTCTAATCTCGAAATGCAAATGTGGTCCTGTACTATTTCCAGTACTTCCAACGGTTGCTATCTCTTGATTTTGGGCAACAATTTGTCCTTCTTTTACATATATTTTAGAACAATGAGCATATAATGTAGTTACATTATTGCATCTTATTTTTACATGTTTTCCATAGTCTCCTTGACTAGAAACTTGTTCAACTATTCCTTGCATAGATGCTTTTATTATTGTTCCTTTATCTGCTGCTAAATCTATTCCTGTATGATATCCCGTTACATTTTGATATTCTGATTCTCTTGCTCCAAACCCAGAACTCACAATACCATTTATTGGTTTTACAAAACTATATGCTGATTTTAAGTTTTGTATATCTAATTCCATTTCACTGATTGAACTACTACTTTCTTGCATTATTGTTTCTTCATTATTCTCGCTTTGTGTACCACCATTTTCTTCAGAATTATTTTGTCCTTGATTTTGAACATTTTCCTTATTTATTTCATCTTTTACAAATTCATTTTCAACTATATTTTCATTATCATCACTTCTTCCATTCAAAATTCCACTAAAAAACTCCACAACTTTAGAACTTACTCTATTATTATAGTCATTTAAAACATTTAAAAATTCTGTAGTAAATATAAAATCTCTATTTTGTATACAAAATATTAATATTGCAATATTAATCATAACTAATAATTGAAGTAAAATTTTATCTTTTAATACTTTATCTTTTTTTACAGTTGGCTTATTTCCAACATTAAAATTTTGATTATTTCTCCTATAGTAAATTTCTTCTGCTTTTCTAATTTTTTCATCATCATTTAAAATTCTTTCCAAAAAAATACACCTCTCTTATATGTTTCTAATATATTCCATACAAGAAAGGTTTATGATAATTAATTTTATTTATTTTAAAATTAACAAAACTATTGTGCTTATGACAAGCAAAACATTTACTATTTTTAAAATTTTTATTTTTTTTTCTAATTTTTTTATTTTAAATTTCTCGAATTGCAAATTAGATTTATCTATTTTTTGATTTATTAATATTTCTGCCTCTTTCAATATATTTATTTTTTCTATTTTATCTATTTTTTCAATATCATTATCTTTAATATCATTTATTTTAATATTATCTTTTAAAATAACAATTGCTTCATCTATAATGTTAGATTCCGCATTTTTTAAAAAAATTACATTATTAATGCTTGTTTGCATACTCTCTCCTCGTTTATTATTTTCTAGTATACTTTCCATAAATTGTAAAATTATTCATAAATATAAAAAAAGTAAGCGGATCGCAGTCGATCCGCTCTGGATTTTTCGTTAACAAATTACTTTTTCCTTTTTTTAATTGCCCGGCAAATTACTTCGAAAATGACTGTTCCTATTGCAACTGCAATGATGATGCATATTGCTGGCAAAATATTGCTCAAGATATACTCTGCAGATATTTCAATGACGTGCATTATAAATTCTGCTATGAGTTCAAGTACAAACATTGAGTAATATAGTGCCAAACTTATTACCAACACTGCAATTGCTCCCAGGATAACACTTCCAAAGATCTTTAAAATCCGTTTCATGTGTTAACTTTTCCTCCTAATTCGAATTTTGATATATTGTTTTTCAATATTCTGTAATATTATATCATATTTTATGATATAAGTCAAACTTAGCCATATTATTTATTACACTAATATGAAGTTTTTTTATGCATAAAATTTAATATAAATAATTTATTAGGAGGCAATCTATGAATGATAAAAAGGGATTGGATTTTAAACATAAAGAAGTTATTAATATAAATGATGGCAAACGTCTTGGTTATGTTCAAGATGTAACTGCAGATTTTAAAACAGGAACTATAACAAATATTATAGTTCCTGGAAACACAAAATTCTTTAATATTTTTTCCACTGGAAATGATATTATAATTCCTTGGAAATCCATAAAAACGATAGGTGAAGATGTAATATTAGTAGAACTAAATTAACTTTAATTATATAAATAGAGAATAAAATTCTCTATTTATATAATCTTCTCATATGCTCAATCGCAGTTTTTTCTAGTCTTGATACTTGTGCTTGTGAAATTCCTATTTCATTTGCAACTTCCATTTGAGTTCTACCTAAAAAAAATCGTTTATCTATTATCATTCTTTCTTTATCATTAAGTCTTTTTAAAGCTTCATTCATGGTTATGTTTTCTGCCCACATTTCATCAGTATTTTTTTTATCTTTTACTTGATCCATAATTGACAAGCTATCAGCTCCATCATTATAAACAGGTTCTTGTAAAGATACTGGATCTTGAATAGCATCTAAACTAAGTACAATTTCCTCCTTTTCAACATTTAATTCTTTTGCTAAATCATCAATTGTTGGTTCTTTACCTTTTTCTCTTGTAATTTTTTCTTTTGCTTGAAGCACCTTATAAGCTAAATCTCTAACTGACCTACTAACTCTTACCATATTATTATCTCTTAAATACCTTCTAACTTCTCCAATTATCATTGGAACTCCATATGTTGATAATTGAATATCTAGGCTTGTATCAAAATTATCTATAGCCTTTATTAACCCAACACATCCAACCTGAAATAAGTCATCTGCATTTTCTCCTCTGCCACAAAATCTCTGAATTACACTTAAAACCAATCTTAAATTTCCATTTATTAATTTTTCTCTTGCACTTTTATCTCCATTATGCATTTTTTCAAATAATTCTTTTGTTTCTTCTTGCGTTAATACTTGTAATTTAGAGGTGTTTACATTTGCAATTTCTACTCTATTAATCAAAATAAAACCTCCTCTTGAAAATAATGTTATATACATTATTTCCAAAAGGAGGCATTTTTATACTCTAATCATCTTGAATTTCTGTTTGTTTTAACCTTAAATACCCTAATTCTTCCCATATATTATATGCTAAATTTAATCTAAATAATACTGTTGGTTTAGCTCCAGCTCTATTTTTATCAACAACACATCCATAAAATCTAACATCTGTATTTTTAGGAACCTCTATTTCATAACATTTATTAAACTGATCTGTATCAGAATATTCATATTTATGCAATGAATGCCTACTAATTTGCTTAATTAAACATAAAGTATCTAAAACTTCTTTTGCAGTTTTACTTGCAGACATATCATTAATTGTTAAATTTACTGGTAATGTATTACTTTCTAATAATTGCATAGATGATGCAATAAAAATTTTAAATTTTTGTGCTAAATTAGAAAGTATTGTAGCAGTTTTCTTAACTTCATCACTATTACCAATATTGGCTGTATCTGCTTTTAATGTATCATAAAACATATAATGTATTCCTTCTTTATAATAATAATTCATTATTATTTTTCTTAAATCATCATTAGTATGTTCTGTAATGTGTATAAAGAAGATTGAATTATTTAATTGCGTATTTACCCACTCTGTAACTGCAATTGTTTGATTAAACTCTGTAGAGTTTTTCTTTAATCTATCAATGTATTCCTCTTGTGACTCATTTTCTTTTCTTAGAATAAATCCATTTTCATCACATTTTATTTTTTTATTTTTGTCAGGTCTGAATTTTAATTCAAGTAATTCTCCTTCTGTTTTACTCAAATTTTGTCCGTGGAATTTTTGAATTTCAGGATTATTGATAATAGTAGTAATCATACATAATTTCATTTTTTCTTCTGACATCTCATTTGATATAATCAAAACTTTTTCTTTATGAATAAAAGCTATATAAGCCGCCAAATTAATTGTAAATCTACTTTTACCTGAATTTGAAGGCATTGCATAACACATTGTTTCACCTTTTCTTATACCCTTAAAAACAGTAGAAAGTATATTAAATGGTATAGATATTCCATTACTTAATTCATTTTCACCAGATAATAAGAAATTTGTAGTATCTTCATTCAACCTTCCCTGAGATAGTCCTGTAGTAACTGTTATCTGTTCTAATGCACTTTCAACTTCTTCAACAGTCATATCTTTATATAATTCATAATTTTGAATTTCTAATATCTTATCTCTTATTGCTGATGTTGGAGCAACTATATAATTTTTCTTCAAAATAAATAATTTTTTTAATTCCACATAAACATTTTCTAAATCATAATTTTTAGATAAGACCATTTTTCTTATTTTTAATTTTAAATCATAAGTATTAGTTGTTTCTTTCGGTAATTGGAACTTGGCTTTAGCAATTGCAGGTGCATAGGATTCACCATCTCTAAAAATAATTATTTTATAAAGATTCTTTAACTCTTCATTAGAAAATTGACAATCTTCATATTTAAAATAATATCTAGAAATTGCTTTTGGATTATTAAACATTAATCCTAAATATGCATATTCAAGTTCTATATTTTCCAATTCTTTAGGATATAATCTATTTTCATCATTTTCTTCGTCGTTTTCATCTACTTCTTCATTTTCTTCGTCGTTTTCATCTACTTCTTCATATTCTTCGTCATCTTCATCTACTTCTTCATATTCTTCGTCATCTTCATCTGCTTCTTCATATTCTTCGTCGTCTTCATCTACTTCTTCATATTCTTCGTCGTCTTCATCTGCCTCTTCATATTCTTCGTCATCTTCATCTGCTTCTTCATATTCTTCGTCGTCTTCTTCTACTTCTTCATATTCTTCGTCGTCTTCATATTCTTCTTCATATTCTTCGTCATCTTCATCTACTTCTTCATATTCTTCGTCATCTTCATCTACTTCTTCGTATTCTTCATCATCTTCGTCTGCTTCTTCATATTCTTCGTCGTCTTCATCTACTTCTTCGTATTCTTCATCATCTTCGTCTGCTTCTTCATATTCTTCTTCATATTCTTCGTCATCTTCATCTACTTCTTCATATTCTTCGTCGTCTTCATCAATTTCTTCATCTTTTTTGTCTATATCTTCATCTTTGTGTAATTTTTTATTATATTTTTTTTCGTCCAATTTTATTACCTCCATAATTAAAAGTAGAACTTATAATTTATTGTAATACAATTGTATATCTACTATACTTTAATTACAATATTTTTAATATAATTGTAATATAGGATAAAGCGCAATAACATAAAAAAACAGGACAATTTCTATCCTGTTTTACTAGTAATTTCTTTTTTCATTTTATTCATTATCTTTTTTTCTAGCCTTGAAATATAACTTTGAGAAATACCTAACATATCAGCTACTTCCTTTTGAGTTCTTTCTTTTTCGTTACTTTCAATTCCAAATCGCAATTGCATTATATATTTTTCTCTTTTATCTAATTTACTTATAGCAATTTTCAATAACTTCATATCAACCTCATCTTCAATTGCTTTTGAAGTTATATCATTATCTGTTCCTAAAATATCTGATAATAACAATTCATTACCGTCACCATCTTTGTTTAATGGTTCATCAATTGAAATTTCATTTTTTATTTTGGTATTTCGTCTTAATTGCATTAAAATTTCATTTTCTATACACCTTGAAGCATAGGTAGCTAACTTTATGTTTTTATCTAAATTAAATGTATTTATTGCTTTCATTAATCCTATTGTTCCAATAGAAATCAAATCTTCAAAGTCAATTCCTGTATTTTCAAATTTTTTAGCTATATAAACCACAAGTCTTAAATTTCTCTCAACAAGAATTTGTTTTGCATCTTGATCATTAAGCATAAGCTTTTGCAATAATTTTTCTTCTTCAATAACATTAAGTGGCGGTGGCAATGTTTGACTTCCTTTTATATAAAAAATAGGAAACTTACCTAGGTTATCTTTATAAAAATATTTTCCTAGAATTTTCATAATCTTACTTTTAAATCTTTTTAAAAATTTCATTTTCCCCTCCCTACTTAAAATTACTCTCAGTATCAATAATAGTAAATATTTTAATATTAGATTTAACTTGCCTCATTTAAAACATTTAATCCTATTAAACTTGTATACGCATTATTTCTAGACAATTTTCCATCATAAATTCCTATCAGCACATCATTTCTTATAAATTCTTGCTCATTATATATTTTTATATAATCAGGCTTAAAACCTATTAACAATCCATTATCATTTCCTAAAGAAGAAAATGGTATTAATTTAAATTTATATGAGTGAATATTTTCTGATTCTATCCATTTTCCCTTCAAAATATTTGTTATATTTTCTAGAATTTCTTTTGAAACAATATCTTTTAGACTTTCTTTTTCAACTATTATTACATCTGCATTACTTATTGGTTCTTTAAGTAAATTTCCAGTATCTAACATAGTTTTTATTTTTTTATTTTTACCATCATAAAATATTTCCAAATCACATATCATTGCTTTTTTCCCTATTCTATTTTTTATTATACTTGATACTATACTTATTATAATAAAACCTACTCCTCCTGCTAGTACAGCTACTTTTATTGGATAAGTTCCTACTAAATGTGTACCATCTATAATAAGATTTTTTGGATTTATAAAAAACAATAACATAAATGCAATTCCACCAAAAGTAAATGATACCAAATAAAAAAATATTAATTGTCTTAAAACTTTTTTTATAGAATAATCTTGAAATGCCACTAACATCATAATTACAGATATCATAATTTTTAAAAGTATACTAAATATTAGTTTCATTTCTATTATATAATTTAATATTGCAAATATTCCTCCAACCAAACTAGATAAAATTATTCTAAAAATTTTTACTTGTGATTTACTAATTATTGCTGTTGATACAATAATTATATAATTAAGCACAATGTTTTCAAAAAGCACTACATCCAAATATATAGTCATTTTATATATTTACTATAAATCCTTTCATGAAATTAAATACTAGTATTATTTGAATATATTGTACTATTTTATTTTTAAAAATACTGTCATTTTATAGGGCAGAAAAAAAGAAATAATCTACAAAAAAGATTATTTCTCTCATTTTTATTTAAAAATTCAAATAAAAATGACTTCATTTGTAATGAAGTCATTTCTTTTATTTTATTTATTTCCTAATCCTTTATTTTTTCTTAAAAATGTAGGAATATCTAAATCTCCTCCAGAATCACCTGATGATGTTGCTGAATTACTTGCATTTCTTTTTCTCCAAGCATCTGCAACAATATTTTCATATTGAGAAGTAGTTTTTTTCTCATCTTCTTTTTCAAATCCAGTAGCAATAACTGTAATTTGAATTTCATCTCCCATAGAGTCATCTATAACTGTACCAAAGATTATGTTTGCTTCAGGATCTGCGCTTCTTTGTACTAGTTCAGCAGCTGTATTTGCTTCATGTAATCCCATATCACTTCCACCAGTAATATTAATGATAATTCCTCTTGCTCCTTCTATAGATGTTTCTAATAATGGACTTTGTATAGCTTGTTTTGCTGCATCTTCTGCTCTATTTTCACCACTAGCACAACCAATTCCCATATGTGCCATTCCTTGATTTAACATTATTGTTCTAACATCAGCAAAATCTAAGTTAATAACACCTGGAACTGAAATTAAATCTGATATACCTTGTACACCTTGTCTTAAAACATCATCAGCCATTCTAAATGCTTCTATCATTGATGTTTTTCTATCAATTACTTGTAATAATTTATCATTTGGTATAACTACTAGTGTATCTACTTTACCTTTTAAGCTTGCTACACCACGTTCAGCTTGAGCTAGTCTTTTCTTACCTTCAAAGGTAAATGGCTTAGTTACAACACCAATTGTTAGAATTCCCATTTCTTTTGCTGTTGCTGCAACTATAGGAGCAGCTCCTGTTCCTGTTCCACCGCCCATTCCAGCTGTAACAAATACCATATCAGCACCTTTTAAAACTTCTGCAATTTCTGCTTTGCTTTCTTCTGCAGCTTGTGAACCAATATCTGGATTAGCTCCTGCGCCTAATCCTCTAGTTAATTTTTCTCCTATTTGTATTTTTGAACTAGCTTTTGATTCATTCAAGGTTTGTCTATCTGTATTGACAGCTATAAATTCAACATTTTTAATTCCAGCTTCTATCATTCTATTTACAGCGTTATTTCCAGCTCCTCCAACACCTATAACTTTTATTGTAGCAGTTCCATCCATCATATAGTTTGCGTCATTATCATCCATAATCATAAGGTATTTTCCTCCTTTTATTATATATATTAAAATTAAAAACACATTTATTTAAATATTCTCATTTTTATGAATAGAAAAAATCTTTGACTTTTTCTATAATACTTTTTAGTATATTTTTTTCTGTCTTTACTGATATGCTACTAGCAACAGTCTTTGCATAAGGTCTTGCTGCAATATATCTAACTAATGCATAACTAACTCTATATGTTGATTTTACAGTACTTATTAGCCTTCCCGTAGAAATTTTTACAGGTATATTTAAAATTATTTTTCCTGCCATATCACTCTTATTTATATTTATTATTCCCTCACCTGTTAGTATTACATTGTTTATATTGTTTTTTATTCCATGAGAAGTTATATCTTTATTTACTAATGTAAATATTTCTTCGATTCTAGCTTCAATTATTTCTATAAGTTCTGAACTTTTTATTGTCATATTTTTAGAATCTATATCTTTACACGTATTTAATACTATATTATTATCATTATCTATAAAAGATTTTAAGGCTAATCCATATTGCCTTTTTAATTTATCTGCCTCTTCTTTTGAAATATTTAATACATAGGCTATATCACTAGTAATATTATCTCCACCTAATGATATAGTGTTAGTATAAACAAAAGTTGAACCATTAAATATTCCAATTTCTGTGTTTCCAGCACCTATATCTAATATCATAACATTATCTGATAATTCATTCGTATCTAATACAAGATTTCTTTCTGCTAAGGATGTTGGAACTACACCATCTATCTCTATTCCTGCCTTTTTAAATACTGAAGTTAGTTGCCTTATATAATCTTTTTCTGCTAATATAATTTGAGCCGTTAAAGTAAAATTACTACTAAATTTACCAACTGGATCATCCACTGCTTTGCCATCTTCTAGAATAAATTTATCAGGTACTACATCAATTAAAACTTTATCTTCTGGAATTTCTATATCTCTTACTTGAATTATTGCTGAAGCAACATCTTTTATAGATATACCAGCGAATTTGTCTTTTGCATCTTTTACGATACTATTTTGAACTATTGTTATGTACTTACCTGGTATTGTAGTGTAAGCAGAATTTACTTGTAGATTAGAAATATCTTCTACTTCTTTTATTGTCTTTCCTATTGCTGCACTTAATTCTTCTTCATTAAGTATTTTTCCTTTTTGAATTGCTGAACATTTACTACTTGTACTACAAATAATTTCAATCTGATTGAAATTATTAACTTCACCAACAAATGTACTAACTTTAGAGGTTCCAATATCGATACCAACGATTATATCCCCTATTGCCAAAGTTAATTCCTCCATTATTTTTTATATTTTTTATTCCAAAATTCTATGCGATAAGAATATTACATTTTTACTAAAAAGTCAAGTGCAATTGACATATTTTTGTAATTAAATTGTAATATTTTTGTTATTCTTGAAAAATTTTTAACATATTGGATAATATATAATATTTTGAAAGTAATTTCAATACAAAATTCGACAATATATTTAATAATATTTATAAAAAAATAAAATGCTTTTTATAGTATATATAGATTAAATCTATCATTAACTAATTAAAAGCATTCCATATTTTTATACTTTAATTATATATTTTAATTTTCTAATTAGAATCTTCTTTTGATTCTATTTCAGGATTTATATCTTTGTTTTTTTTATTTTTTTCAATTAAATTTACCCATCTATCAATATAATATCTTCTAATTATAGCTAAATTTGTAAACATTCTTCCAACAAAAACAACTATAGCAGCTAAATATATATCAACATTAAGTTTTTCTCCTAAATATGTCAAGGCTATTGATAATATTGAATTTCCAAAAAATCCTGATAAAAATATCTTTAGATCAAAATTTCCTTTTAATACTGATGCTATTCCTCCAAAAACTGTATCTAATGCGGCTATTATAGCTATAGATAAATAACTAGAATATGTATATGGTATTACTGGTGCATTGACACCAAGTATTGCTCCAATTATACAACCTAAAATTATAGCAATATATATCATTATTTATTTCCTCCTATTCTTCTACTTTGTTTTCTTTAGCATAATTAAAATCTTGTTTTTCTTTATATGTCCCTTCATATGCAGGTATAAAAATATTATCTTCAACAGTACAGTCTATTAATTTTTCTTCAAACCTAATTTCATCAATATATCCATTTTTAACAGTTAGAGCACTTTCAAGATATTTCTTATCCCCAATTGCTTTTACAATATATGGTGATGTTACTCTTCTAGCATTTATTAATATTTTAATATTATTAACAACTGTTATATCTGTTCTTGAGATTATTCTTTCGTCATTTATCGAAATAGCATCTGCTCCTGCTGCATTTAATTCATTAACTAATCTTAATAAGTCTGAATATGTAATACTTTTAAATTCTGTATCTTGAAGAGTTACTTTGATTCCTTCACCTTGAAGATTTGTATACCCTAAATATCCTTCTGCTTCTTTTACTTCTTGTTGTAGTAAATTAGCTGTATTAACATCATTTTGTAATTCTTGTTCATATTCATTTATTTTTGAATTTGTTTCTTCTATTTTTTCTTCTATTTCTTCATATTTATCTCTCCAACTCGCAAGTTCTGACCTTAATTCAGTTTCTCTCATTGTTTCAATAACTGTTATATCTGTTTTATCAACTGTTTTAAATTGTGTAAACATTATCATTGTTAAAATTAGAGCTGTACATCCAATTGTTATTGTCATAGTTATTTTACCTTTCAAAATTCTACCTCCTATTCAGAAATCTTTGCATAATCGAATTTATATATTCCATTATATTTTGGTATTATTAAAGTATCTTTTTCAATTGTCTTAACAGATACATTTACACCTTCTAATTCAAGTAATTTTAAATATCCACCAGGAATTGTTATTGATCCATATAATCCTGCTGGTGAACCTATTGCTTTTATAATATATGGTGCTCCTACTTTTTCATCATTTATTAAAACAGTATTTCCAACACACGTTATTGCAGTATTTACTACTATTCTTTGTTCATTTATAGAAATGGCTTCTGCCCCTGCATTTTTTAAAGCGTTTACAATTTGATATAAATCTCCATCATGTACAATATAATCTGATTCATATCCTTTTAATATCGAAGGATCCCCATCTTTTAATGTAATTTCAATTCCTCTACCAATTAATTCTGTATTTCCCAATAATAAATTATAATTTTTAAGTTGGTTTGTTAAATCAATATGACTACCATCAGTAGTAGAAACTTTTTCTCTTAACGAGTCTAATTCTTCTTCTTTTTTATTTAAAGAAAAATACGCATTTTCATATTTTTGTTTCCATCTTAAAACACTATCTCTAAGTTCATTTTCTACCATTGTTTTTCCTACAGTTGTTGAGCTCTTTCTTACTGTATTTATTTGTATAGCAATTCCGGCTGTAAGGAAAAAACACATAATTCCTAGTAATATAGCTATCTTAACTTTGTTTTGTTCTTTCATTTTTTATCTCCTCTTTTAATTACTTGGTCTAAAATATACTTCTTCTGAATTTAAATCTACATTTAAAAATATTTCTCCAGCTCTTCCCTTTGAAGATTCATATTCAAGTATAGATTTTAAATATAACATTTTTGTATTTAAATTAGAACAATCACCTAAATATACAGTTTTTTGCTCTGAATCCAATATTAATGTATAGTTTTTATCATTTGAAATATCTATCTTAGATATTAGCTCTCCTAAATCATTGGTTTTTGCTATTTCATATATTTTTATAACCATTTGTAATTTTTTCAAATCATCTACATTTATTCTATTTCCTGCTTTTATATTACTTAAATCTGTTGTAAAACCAATCAAAATAGGATTGTCCAATTTTTCATTAGAAATTTCCAACATATATCCTTGATTATTTATATATACATAGCTATCTGCAAATTGTAGCATATATTTAGGTTCTCTTTCTTCAATAGTTATTTTTACTGTTGAAGGAAGAGACCTAATTATTTTTACATTTTCTATATATGCATTTTGTTTTATATTTTCTATAACTGCAGATTTATTAAACTTAAAAATATTAGTATATTCATCTAAACTAGAAATACTTATTATTTTTTCTTTTGAAATTCTATTATTGCCTTCTACTTCTATATTTTTTATATTAAACAAACTAGAACTAAATATAAACAAAAGTAATATCAGAAATATAATTAACAAAAAAAATATTTTTATTTTTTTTACTTTTCTCTTTTTATTAAGTTCACTATTATTATTTTTATGATTTTGTTTTTTTATTTTTTTTCTATTAATATTTTTATTACTTTTTGTGTTCTTGGTATTATTTTGTATGTTTCTTTCTATAATTATTTCATCATCCAAAAATTAATCACCCTCTTCTCGTGTAATATTTGCTCCTAATTCATTTAATTTCTTGTCTAAATCTTGATAACCTCTTAATAAATATCCTAATTTACTAACTCTAGTAATTCCTTTTGCAGCTAATCCAGCTAATACAAGTGATGCACCACCTCTTAAATCTGTACATTCTACATCAGCACCATGAAGTTTTTTTACTCCTTTTATTATCATAGTTTTTCCTTCAATAGTAATTTTTGCACCCATCCTTTGAATTTCTTGCATAAATTTAAATCTATTTTCAAAAATATTTTCTGTAACAATAGCTGTTCCTTTACTAATTGTTAACAATGTTGAAAATAGTGGTTGTAAATCAGTAGGAAATCCAGGATATGGCATAGTTTTTATATCTACAGATTTTAATTTTTTATTAGCAAAAAGTGAAATAGAATTTTTAGTAGTTTTTATTTCACATCCCATTTCTTCTAATTTTCCTAAAATCGGACTAATATGATCTGGAACAACATTATTTACTTTTATCATTCCACCTGTAATTGCACCAGCAATTAATAATGTTCCTGCTTCAATCCTATCTGGCATAATTTTATAAGATACTGATTTTAATTCTTTTACTCCAACTACTTTTATAATATTACTTCCTGCTCCATAAACTTTTGCACCCATTCTATTTAACATAATAGCTAAATCGACTATTTCTGGTTCTTTAGCTGCATTATTTATTGTTATTTCATGTTCTCCAAGTATCGTTGCCAAAATTAAATTTTCTGTTGCACCTACACTAGGAAAATCTAATTCTATATTTTTTGAGTCTATTTTATCACATTTACATTCAATATATCTACTATTTTGATCTATTTTTATTCCAATTTTTTTAAAATTTTCAAGATGCAAATCTATCGGTCTTGCTCCAATGTCACACCCACCTGTTTGTGATAGTTTGTGGGTACATAAATTTCAAGTGAAATGCTAGCCCTCCGTTTTCGTATAATTCATTATACATTATATCATTTAGGTTATACAAGGCTTTTTCTTCTTTTGTTATTTCTTTCGGAGCAAATACAACTATCTTATCAAATAATCTTGATAATTCTTCCTTTGTTAATCCATTAGCTTTAATATCTTCTATTGCTTTAAAAATTAAATCTTCTTTATCTTCTAATTTGTTTAAAGTATTGAATTTGCTTTCTACTTCTTGTAATTTTTCTTTTTCGTATTTTATCTTTTTTTCTAGTTCTTGCTTTTTATCTTTATATATAAATTCTGGTATTAGGTCATTTAACTTGTCTTCGTATACTTGTTTAAATTGTTTTTCTAATGTTTCTAATGTTTGTTTCGATTTGTTTAAGTACTTTTCAAGTGATGCTTTATTAGTTG
>CANROH010000004.1 GCA_947632185.1 uncultured Clostridia bacterium | reverse complement strand
TGAAGGGGACGGTTTGCTAAACCGTTAGGGTTGCGTAAGTGGCCGCGAGGGTTCAAATCCCTCAATCTCCGCCAAAAGATATAGATTAGCAAAATCTATATCTTTTTTTGTAATTTAAGAAAGGATAGTGAAATAAATGGAAAAATCAGCAGAAGAATTATATGCAGGTAATGATGGATTGGAAGATTTCCCTCAAACACATACATGGACAAGAGCATTAGAATTTGCAAAGGAAAAACATAAAGGACAAACTAGAGATGAAGGAACTCCATATTATGAACATATTAATGGAACTATGGAAATTTTAATAAAGGAAGCAAATACAACAGAAGATGAAGTTTTAACTGTAGCAGCTTTACATGACATATTAGAGGATACTGATTGTACTTATGATGAATTAAAAGAAAATTTTGGTCAAAGGGTTGCTGATTGTGTTCAATTATTAACATGGGATTGGAAAAATGGGCAAACTTTTGAAGAATATGCAAAAACTATATTTGAAAATCAAGATTTTAAATATGCAAGAAAAATAAAACTAGCAGATAGATTACATAATTTAAGAAGTTTACCAAAAACAAATAATGATGAAAAAATCCAAAGAAAAATAGAAGAAACAGAGAAATATATTGTTATATACGATAAACAAGCGCCTAAAATTTTAATGGATAAAATAAAAGCACAATTAGATACATTGAAAGCCATGCAAAATTCAAAAAAAAATTTGGATAAACAACCAACTGGAACAGAACATGAAGAAAAAGAAAAGCTACTATTGTAGCTTCTCTTTTTCTTTATCTTTTACTTCATTTTCTATTTCAATAGCTTTTTTAGAAAGCTTTTTCTTTTTTAAATTATCTTTAGCAACTGTTGTAAGTAGTTTTATTCTATTTGTTTGATTTGTTTCACTAGCTCCAGGATCATAATCAATAGGGGAAATATTAGCATAAGGATATTTTTCTCTTATTGATTTTATAACACCTTTACCTACAACATGGTTAGGAAGACATGCGAATGGCTGTACACATACGATATTTGGTATATCATTTTCTATGTATTCAATCATTTCAGCAGTTAAAAACCAACCTTCACCAGTTTGATTTCCTATTGAAAGTATTTTTTTTACTTTTTCTTCTAATTCAAAAATATTGCAAGGAAGTAAATAATTCTTTTTAGAAGTAGATAAGGCATTCTTTAACTCTTTTTCTATCATTTCAATAAGTTTTATTACAACTCTAAATATTCTTGCTTTTGCTTTATCAATATTTAGTAATGTGTTGTTAGTTATTTTATGAGTTGCAATAAATTTTATAAATCCCATAAAATCTGGAGAAATAACTTCTGCCCCTTCTTTTTCAAGAACTTTAATTATTTCATTATTTCCAAATGGATGATATTTTATTAATACTTCTCCTACAATACCAACTTTAGGTTTTTCTATAGAAGTGTCAAGTTCAATTGTTTCAAAATCATTTACCATTTCATAAACGCTTTTTTTAAACTGGTTAAATGTTGATTTATAACATAAAACTTTACATTTTTCAAGCCATTTTTCGTACATAGCCTCAGTTTCACCTTTATTTACTTCATAGGCTCTATTTTTTAATAATAATTTTTGTAATAAATCACCATAAAAAACTGCTTTTACTAAATTAATCGCCATTGGTACAGTTATTTTGAATCCAGTTGATTTCTCCATTCCAACAACATTAAATGATATAATTGGGACATTTCCAAATCCAGCATCTTTCAAGGCTTTCCTAATAAATCCTATGTAATTTGTAGCTCTACAACCGCCACCTGTTTGAGACATTATAAGTGCAGTTTTATTTACATCATATTCTCCAGATTGAAGTGCTTCTATGAACTGACCTGTTGTTAGTATTGATGGATAACAAGCATCATTGTTTACATATCGCAAGCCTGTTTCTACAGTTTTTTCTGTACACTCGCGAAGTAATTTGACATTATAACCAAGAGACTTTACAGCAGATTCAATTAATTCAAAATGTATAGGAATCATTTGTGGTATTAAAATTGTATAGTTATCATTTTTCATCTCTTTCGTAAATGGCACTCTATTAACTTGATAATCACCAAGAGTAGTACTTTTATCTGTTTGGCTTTCTTCGGATTTTTGAGCGATACGTTTATTCATACTAGCAAGCAATGATCTAATACGTATACGTATAGCCCCTAAATTATTTATTTCATCTATTTTAATTAGTGTATACATATTATCATAACTTTTTAAAATTTCTTCAACTTGATCTGTTGTAACGGCATCAACTCCACATCCAAAAGAATTAAGTTGAATCATTTCTAAGAAGTCATGTTTTCCAACAAATTCTGCAGCTCTATATAATCTTGAATGAAATACCCATTGGTCAACAACACGTAGATGTTCATGAACATCATTTTTTGAGTCAGAAATACTATCTTCTGATAATACGCATAATCCTAAGCTTGTAATTAATGTATCTATACCATGATTAATTTCTGGATCAACATGGTATGGACGACCTGCTAAAACAATACCTCTTAAGTTGTTTTCTTTTATATATTTAATAGTTTCTTTTCCTTTTTTCCTAACATCATTTTTAAAGTTTTGATATTCGCTTTCTGCTGCTTCCGCAGCATCTAAAAGTTCTTTTTTGGTGAAATGATATTCTTTAAAATCATCATTTGAGTAAATAACTTTTACTAAATTTTTGGTATCACCTATAGGCAAAAATGGATTTAAATATTTAATTTCAGAATTTCTTAATTCTTCAATATTATTTTTTATAACTTCTGAGTATGATATAACTATAGGACAGTTATAGTGATTATCAGCCTTTTCATATTCTTTTCTATTATAAGGTATGCAAGGATAGAAAATTGTTTTAATTCCTTGATTTAATAAACTCATAATATGGCCATGAGCAAGTTTTGCTGGATAACAAACGGATTCAGAAGGCATTGACTCCATACCTTTTTCATAAGTTTTTCTATTTGATTTTTCTGAAATTATTACTCTAAAGCCAAGTTTTGTAAAAAATGTAAACCAGAAAGGATAGTCTTCATACATGTTTAAGACCCTAGGGATACCGATTGTTCCACGTTTAGCATTTTCCTCAGAAAGTGGTTTATAACTGAATAATCTCTCATATTTATACTTATAAATATTAGGTAAATCTTTTTTATTAGACTCCTGATTTCCTGCTCCTTTTTCGCATCTATTTCCAGAAATAAATTTTTTTCCATTTTCAAAAGTATTAATAGTTAGTAGGCAATTATTTTCGCAACCTTTGCAACGAACATGAGAAATTTTTATATTTAAGTTATCTAATTCATTTTGTTTAAGTATTGTAGATCTATGAGTCATATCAAGGTTGCTGTTATATTGCTCTTGTGCTAAAAGGGCAACACCATAAGCACCCATTAATCCTGCAATATCAGGTCTAACAACATTTTTTCCAACAATTAATTCAAAAGCCCTTAATACAGCGTCATTATAAAAAGTACCACCCTGAACAACAATATTTTGACCTAATGTTTTTACATCTCGAACTTTCATAACTTTTTGAATAGCATTTTTTATAATAGAATAAGAAAGGCCACTTGAAATATCACCAACTGAATAACCTTCTTTTTGTGCTTGCTTAATTTTTGAATTCATAAATACTGTACACCTAGAGCCTAAATCAACTGGTGCTTTTGATTTTAAAGCCTCTTCAACAAATTTCTCAATTGTTAAATCTAAGCTTTTTGCAAATGTTTCAAGGAAAGAACCACAACCAGATGAGCAAGCCTCATTAAGCATTATATTATCTATAGTTTTATTCTTTAATTTTATGTATTTCATATCTTGGCCACCAATGTCGATTATACTATTTACATTCGGTAAAAATTTTTGTGCAGCTGTAAAATGAGCTATAGTTTCTATTTCATTTAAATCAACATTTAGTGCTGTTTGAATTAATTTTTCGCCATATCCTGTTACACCACTATAACGAATAATAACATTTTCTGGAAGAACTTTATAAAGCTTTTTAAGCATTGAAATAACACTTTTTAAAGGATTTCCCTTGTTATTATCATATAATGAGTAAAGTAAAGCTCCTTCTTTATCTATTAAAACTAATTTTGTAGTAGTAGAACCAGCATCTATTCCTAAAAAAGCATCTCCAACATATGTTTTTAAATCATTTTTTGCCACTTTATCTTTATCATGTCTTGATTTAAATTCTTCATAATCTTTTTTTGTAGCAAATAATGGATCTAAAGTTTTTCCTTCTGTAAGTTTAGCCTTTTTAAATGATTTTAATTCTTCTTTTAAATCAGCTGATTTAATTTGTTTAGTTTCAACTGAAGCATATGCGGCACCAGTAGCAACTAAAAGATGAGCATTTTCTGGAACAATTATTTTATCATCAGTTAAATTTAATGTTTCTATAAATCTTTTCCTTAATTCTGATAAATAATTAAGTGGACCTCCTAAAAATGCTACTTTCCCTTTAATAGGTCTACCGCTGTGCTAAACCACTAATTGTTTGGTTAACAACAGCTTGAAAAATAGAAGCAGCAATATCTTCTTTTCTAGCTCCTTCATTTAACAATGGCTGTATATCAGTTTTGGCAAAAACGCCACAACGAGAAGCAATAGGATATATAGTTTCATATGTTTTGGCAAGTTCATTTAATCCTTCTGTATCTGTATTTAGCAAAGAAGCCATCTGGTCTAGAAAAGCACCAGTACCACCAGCACAAGTTCCATTCATTCTTTGTTCAATAAATTTATCAAAATAAATAATTTTGGCATCTTCACCACCAAGTTCAATTACGACATCAGTTTGCGGAATTAATTTTTCCACAGCAGATTTGCAAGCTATAACTTCTTGCATAAAATTTATATTTAAGATTTTTGCGATATCTAAGGCTCCAGAACCTGTCAAAGACATTGTAAAAGTGGCATCAGGATAATCATTTACAAGTTTTGTTAAAACATTATATAAAGTAGTTTTTGTATCAGAAAAATGTCTTTCATAATTTGAATAAACAACTTTAAAATCTTTATCTAAAATTACAATTTTAACTGTGGTAGAACCAATGTCTAAACCAATATGTAACAATTCACTCATAAATCTTTGACACTGCTAAAATATAGCAAACTCCTTTCTTAAAGTTTAAGTCTATATATCTATAAATATTCTATTTAATATTATATAATTTCTATTTTATAATAATTTAAATCTTCTAATAACTTGTATCTTATAACTTTTGTCGGCTTTTGTCAATGTTTATATTTTCCTTAAAATCTTAATTTTTTAAATAATAAAAGCATAAAAAAATCCCTTTAAAAGGGACTTTTTTAAAACATAAGTACATATTTTAAGATGAACCAATATTGACAAGCACTACCTAGCATTACAAATATATGAAAAATTTCATGAAATCCAAATGATTTAAATTTAGTTTTTGGCCATTTTAAAGCGTATATTATTCCACCAATTGTATAAAAAACACCTCCTAATACAAGCCAAAATAGACTGTATAAAAGACCTGCTTCTTGGAAAACTTTAATAAGTGGATATAATGCAAATAAAACAATCCATCCCATTATTAAATATATTCCTGTAGTTAAAATTCTAGGAGCCTTAATCCAAATTGATGAAAGAATGATTCCAAGTATAGCAAAGCCCCAAACTATTCCAAAAATACTCCATCCCCAAGGACCTCTTAATGGTCCAAGACAAATAGGGGTGTAACTTGATGCAATTAAAACATAAATCATTATATGATCTAATTTTCTAAAAACATTTAATCCTTTATCACTTATATTTAACCAATGATAAAGTGTACTAAATAGGTATAATAAAAATAGGCCAATACCAAATATAGTAAATGATACAACATTATATGCATCGCCCCAAATTGCTGCAAATACGATTAAAATAACTAATCCTATAAGGGATAAGGCTGCTCCAATACAATGAGTAAGCCCGCTCATAAAATCTCTAACTTTCGCCATAAACATTCCTTTATCATAAAAATTTAGATTTTTAATAAATACATAGGAAAATCTATAAAACCTTAAATTAACTATTTATAATAATACAATATTTATTAGAAATAGTCAATATAAATCATAAGCAAAATTATTAAAACTAGTTTTTAAAACTAGATAAAAATATGAATAAATAAATACTTTAAGAATAGTATTTACAAAGGAGGAAAAGCTATGCAAAAATGGATAATTTTAATAATAATTTGTGTAATTGTTATATTAGGAATTGTAATAGTATTAAATACTGATATTGAAACTGATTATACACCAGAAACAGAAATAGGAGACATTGATCTTAGAAAAACTATAGTAACATTATATTTTAAAGATAAAGATTCAGGCGAACTTGTAAAGGAATCTAAACTAATAGATTCTAAGGAACTTTTAAAAAATCCATATGAAGAACTATTAAAATTACTTTTAGATGGACCAGAAAATAGCAATTACCAAAAAATAATTCCAGAAGGAACAGAGGTTTTAAATGCTACAATTAATAATGGATGTGTAGAAATTAATTTTAGTAAAAGTTTTCAAGATGTGAATTTAGAAAAAACAGAATTAGATAAAGTACTTTATTCTATCTATAATACTTTATCACAGCTAACAGAAGTAACAAGTATAAAAGTATTAATTGATGGTAATGAAGTAGATGGAATTTCAAATATTATTACTAAAGAAGGTATAGAAAATAATATAGATAATACAAAAGATAGCACAAATAATAATGTTATAAGTAATGAAGTAATATAACGCAAATCTATTTTTTTATATGTAAATACTATGTCTTTCTAATTCTTGAACCTTAATCATATGTATGATATAATAAATAATATTTTAAATTCCTTGGAGGACAAATTGAAATTAAAAGAAAATGAAAGAATAGATGATCTGCAGTATAAGGGACTAAAATTGATTCAAAATGAAAAAGGTTTTTGTTTTGGAGTTGATAGTGTCCTTTTAGCTGATTATGCTAAAAATATAAAAAAAGGCTCCCTAGTAATAGATGTAGGTTCAGGGACAGGTATAATTTCACTTTTGCTTTGCAAAAAAACAAATTTAAAGAAAATATTTGCAGTAGAAATACAAGAATCTGTTGCAGAAATGGCAACAAGAAGTGTTAAACTTAATAATTTACAAGATAAAATTGAAATTATTAATACAGATATAAAAGAAATATTTAATTATCTAAAACCAGGTCAATATGATGCTATAGTAACAAATCCACCATATAAAAAACAAAATACTGGAATAAAAAATATAGATAAATCACAATTAATTTCAAGGCATGAAGTAGAATGTACCTTAGAAGATGTTATAGAAAAAAGTAGTAAATTATTAAAATCACTTGGTGAATTTTATATGGTACATAGAGCAGAAAGACTAGTAGATATAATGTGTTTGCTTAGAAAATATAAGTTAGAACCAAAAAATATTAGATTTGTGCATTCTAAAATTAATGAAAAACCAACATTGATTTTAATAAGAGCAGTAAGAGATGCAAGGGAATATTTAAAAATAGATAAGCCATTAATAATTTATGATGAAAACGGACAATATACAGAAGAAATTTTAAATATATATAATAAAAAAATATAAATATTTGTATTAATAAATATAAAATAAATAGATAAAAAGGAATAATAAAATGAATGGAAAATTATATTTAGTGGCAACACCAATAGGAAATTTAGAAGATATTACTTTAAGAGCGCTTAAAATTTTAAAAGAAGTAGATATTATTGCAGCAGAAGATACAAGACATACTTTAGGACTTCTTAATCATTTTGAGATATCAAAACCACTTATTAGTTATTATAAGCAAAACGAAAAAAGTAAAAGTGAGATATTAATAAAAAAACTATTAGAAGGAAATAATATTGCACTTGTTTCTGATGCTGGAACTCCAGGAATTTCAGATCCTGGTGAAGAAATAGTAAGAAAAGCTATAGAAAATAATATAGATGTTATACCAATTCCAGGATGTTCAGCTTTAATAAATGCACTTATAGCATCAGGTTTGCCAACAAAGGAATTTCTTTTTATAGGTTTTTTATCAGCACTAAAAAAGGAAAAAAGAGAAAAATTAGAAGAAATAAAATATGAAACAAGAACTATTATTTTATATGAGGCACCACATAAATTAAAAGATACCTTAGAATGCATTTTAGAAATTTTAGGTAATAGAAAAATAGTTTTGGCAAGAGAGTTAACTAAAATTCATGAAGAATTTATAAGAGATACAGTTTCTAATATTTTATCGCAAATAGAAGAGGTAAAAGGTGAATTTGTAATTTTAATAGATGGAAATATAGAATCACAAAAAGACGTGGAAAAAGCTAATTTAAATGATAAAACTTTAGAAGAACATTATGATTTTTATGACAGACAAGGATTATGCAAAAAAGAAATTATAAAGAAAATTGCAAAAGACAGAGATGTTAATAAAAATGAGATTTATCAATATTTTATTAATAAAAAGTAAATAATATATTATAAAGAAGTTTCAAAATATATTTCATTTTGAAACTTTTTTATATAAAAATAATTTGTAAAATAGCATGTTTAATTAGTATAAATTTTAATATATATATTGTTTTTTTGAAAGTAAAATGATATATTATGAATGTAATACTGTAATGATATGTATTATGGAGGTTTTATGAGTAAAAGTAGAGGAAAAAGACATGATGACTTAGGTCCAAGAAAATTAAACATGAAAAAAGTATTTGCTACAGTAATAGCTATTGTAGTAATTATAATGATTTTTATATCTTTAAAAAATTTATTAACAGATGATAGTAAAAAAGACATTTCTTCACTTACATCATATATATCAGTTTTTGAAAATAATAAATGGGGAGTAATAGATAATAAGGGAAACAAAATAATAGATACAAGTTATGACGAAATGATAGTAATTCCAGATGAAAACAAAGATATATTTATTTGTCCTTATGATATAAACTATGATAATGAGACATATAAAACAAAAGTCTTGAATAAAGATGGAAAAGAAATATTTACAAATTATCAAAATATAAAAGCAATAGAAAATACTGATGGATCTGATGTTTGGTATGAAAATAATGTACTAATATATATGCAAGACGGAAAATATGGATTAGTAGATTTTGATGGTAAAGTCTTAGTAAATGCTGAATATGATAACATATACAGCTTGCAAGGAATTGAAAATAGTATAATTATTGAAAAAGATGGTAAAAAAGGTTTAATAAATTGTGCTACAGGACAAATTATAATAGATGCAATTTATGCAGATATAATGGCTGTTTCCGAATCTTATGAAAATGGATATATAGTGAAAAATGCTGAAAATAAATTCGGAATAATATTACCAGATAAGAAGGAAGTATTAGAAGAAAAGTATGATGATATAAAAAAAGTTGCAGGAAATAATTATTATGTTGTAGTTGAAAATGGAACTTTGGAAATCATCAATAAATCAGGAAAAGTTATTTTAAATTCAGGATTTGATAGTGTAGAAAAAATTCAAGTGGACAAGTTTATTATTACTTTAAATGGATTATATGGTGTAATAGATAATAAAGGTAATAATGTGATTCCAGCAGAATATCAAGATTTAAAATTTGCAACATCAAAAACCTTAATTGCTAAAAAAAATGAAAAATATGGGATAATTAGTGAAAATCGGAGATGAAAAAATAGAATTTAAATATGATGATATATCTTATATAAATACGGCAGATTTTTTCATAGCAGAAAATTCAGATTTTACTACTGATATAATAAATTCAGATTTAGAATCTGTATTAACATCAGTTATCATTTCAGAACTTAATGTAGATAATGGATATCTAAGAATAAGGAAAGATGATGAATATAAATATTATAATTTTAGATTTGAAGAAAAAAGCAATAAAGATATATTAACTACAAATACTTTATTTTTAATTAAAGAAAATGGTAAATATGGTTATGAAAATAAAAAAGGCGAAAAAGTAGTAGATTGCATTTATGATGATGCAACAGAACAAAATCGATTTGGATATTGTGCAGTAAAAAAAGACGGATTATGGGGATGTATAAAATCTGATGGAACAATAGTAGTTAATCCAAGTATAAATTTAGACGATTATTTATATATAGATTTTATATCTCAATGGCATAGATATAACGATTTAACAATAAATGCATATACAAAATAACACAAGAAAAAGGTAGGTAATAATTTTGGAACTAATGACGAAATACCAATATACGTATTTTATTCATCCGTATATTATTGATGAAAGTAAATATGATAAGTATATACTTAAACTCTTAAGAGATAGAAAATGTTCTTATAAGATATTTGAAAAAGAAAAGGATTTAGATATATACAATTTTTTCTTACCCAATATAAGAAATGTCTTATTTCCTACATTCGAAATAAGAGGGGAATACTTAAAAGAATTTTCCGAATATGATATAGAAGCAAAAAAGAAAGCTATTCTTAGAGATCCAGTTGCATATTTTACTTACAATTTTGCAGAAGATATTCAAGGAAAAGTTGGAACAGAAAATGGAATATTTTTTAAAATAGAAGGAATTGAAATAATATGTTTTAAACCAGGAATTTGCTTTTTCACAATGAAAACACACCTAGAAAATACAAATAAATTTGTGGATTTATTAGATTTTAATTATAGATTTAGGGGAATTAATTCAGAATTCGATTCTTTAAGAGATTTTGAAAATATAAAAATTCAAACAGATACCTTTAAAGATATGAAGGATTTATCTGAACTTATTAATCAAATTACTGGAATTAACACGAAATCTAAAAATACAAGTAAAGAAGAAATCATAAATTCTCAGTTTTATACGTATTCATATGCATGCATAGAAACAAGTAATTGGAATGAAAAAAGCGATTTTTCAAATATAGAAAATGACTTTTTAAAATTTGCTAATGTGTTACCTAGTAATTATAATTCTGATTTTAATAAAGCAAATATTGAACATAATTTACATATTATTGAAAAATTAAAATATGTAAAAACAACTCTTACAAATACAAGTTCTAATTTATTTTGTTCTGGAATAGATACTTATAATTATACAAAACTACCATATGAATATGAAAATCAATATTTTTATTTGTATATATTATCATTATATAAGAAATTATTTTTAATGAGACTTAACAATAAATTTAAAGCTTATGATAAAATTGTAAAAACCAAAAATGATTTTGCAAAATTTACTAAAGACATTTGGAATAAAGAGATAACTCTTGATGATACAGGAGCAATATATTACAGAACTTTGAATAAATCTTTGGAATTAGAAGAGTTATATGAAGAAATAAAAAATAAATATGAAGTATTATATAAAGATTTAAATATTGAAAAAAATAATATTTACTATTCTATAATAGTTATATTACTTATATTTTCATTAATGTTTAATACTATAAATATTATATTTTTAATGTATTTATTATCGTAAAGGTGAACAAAATGAAATTATTAAATGGTACAGATATAGTAGAAATAAGCAGGATAAAATCAGATATTGAGAGTAATGGAGATAGATTCTTAAATAGAATATACACACCTAAAGAAATACAGTATTGTGAAAGTAGGGGGTTGCAAAAATATCAAAGTTATGCAGCAAGATTTGCAGCTAAAGAAGCTATATATAAAGCAATTAGTGATTATATAAATTTTGAATATTCTTGGAAAGATTTTGAAGTATTAAATGATACTAGGGGAAAACCATATATTAATTTAAATTTTAAAATAAAAGAGTTAGAAAGTATTGAAATAAGTCTATCTCATTGTAAAGAATATGCTGTGGCAAATGTAGTTGCTATATATAAGGAGAATTAAATGGAATTTTTTGACTCACATGCTCATTATAATGATGAAAAATTTGAAGAGGATAGAGATGAAATAATTGATTTAATATATCAAAACGGTATTACTAGAACTGTTTGCGTTGGATATAATCTAATCAAAAGTAAAGAGGCTTTAAAAATAGCAGAAAAAAAAGATTTTATATTTGCAAGTGCTGGAATATCTCCAAACGATATAGATGATTTTGAAAAAAGAAAATTAGAAGAAATTGAAATTTTAGCAAAAAATAAAAAAGTTGTTGCAATTGGAGAAATCGGGCTAGATTATTATTGGAATAAAGAAAATAAAAATGACCAAAAAGAACTATTTATAAAGCAAATAGAAATTGCAAATAGATTAGAAAAACCAATTATAATACATACTAGAGATGCAAGTATTGATACAATTGAAATTTTAAAAGAACATCCAGTGAACAAGAAAGGTATTTTTCATTGTTGTCCATTAAATCAAGAATTAATTAAAGAAGGATTAAAACTTGGATTTTATATATCTTTTAGTGGAAATATTACTTTTAAAAATGCAAAATCAGAAGAAGCAGTAAAGCTTGTTCCTTTAGATAGAATATTAATAGAAACAGATTCACCATATCTTACACCAGAACCATTTAGAGGACAAAGAAATGATTCGAGAAAGGTAAAATTGGTTGCAACTAAAATTGCTGAAATTAAAAATTTGAAGCAAGAGGAAATAGCTAATATAACTTATGAAAATGCAAATAAAATATTTAATATATAAAGATGAAAGAACTTATTATATTAAGTTCTTTTTTATATTATTTTTCTTTCTTCTATTTATGGAAAAAATTTCTAAAATATCTATTTTCGTAAGCAAAATTTTAAAAAAACCTCAAAAAGTAATAAAAACTTAATAATATGAATTATAAACTTAAAAATTCTTATTCCGTAAAGCTTTCTAGCAACATTTGGTAGTCGTGAAAAAAATTGCTATTGAAAAAAAATTTCTAAATGCTATCATGTAAATAATGAAAAAATTTCAGGGAGGATTTATTATGAAAAGGAAAACGTTAATCTCAATTGCATTAATTACAATTATGCTTTTGAATTGCATTTTACCATTGTTCGTGGTAAATGCAGCAGAAAATGAAGAGATTAGGCTAAACAGTAATTTGTATCAGGCTATTGTTGCAAGCTTAGAAAAGCAAGGCATTGAAGTAGAATGTAACGAAATTACTCATAGCATTACTTTAAACGACGAAGTAATATCTTCTGTAAAAGAGTTAAATCTTAATGAAAAAGGAATTTCAGATTTAACAGGATTAGATGTATTTACTTCATTAGAGCGTTTAGAGTTATCAGGAAACGAATTAGATAAAGATAGTAATTTGGATGTATTAAACAAGTTACCAAAATTAAAACACTTAGATTTATCTACAAATAAATTAGATGATGTAAGTGCAATATCTAATTTAATCGATTCATTAAAAGAAAATGGAACAATAGTATTAAGTGGACAAACAGTTACAAAAGTTGAGACTGCTTATGTTGATTCAGAAGAAGAATCAGATAATTCACCAACAGCTGAATTTGATTTGCCATCAATACTAAACCTTGCAGGATATATAAAATCTGCATGGAAAGAAATAACAAGATATTCACAAGCAGTTAATCCAAAACAAACAGAAGTTGGAACACCATCAATTAATCATATTCCAGGAGAAGTAACATCAGAAGATGGTAAAATAGTAGTAAATATTGCTGATGAAAGTGGAATAGGACATTATGGATTAGTAAAAGTATACATTTATATAAATGATGATGAAACTGAAGCAAAAAATCCTACTAATTTAAATAAAGCATCAGAGAATATATTAAATGGAAGTAGATTCTATTTATATTATGTAGTTCACGATAGTTCTTCAGAAGCAATTACAACTGTAGATAGTAATCTTTATGATGCAATAAAAGAACAATTAACAGGTGGACAAAAAGTAAATAGTGATTTATCAAGTTTCCCATATGCAACAAATGCAAATGGTGAAGTTATATATGAAGATTTCACATTTGAAGAAAAAGATATACAAGAAAATACATATCGTGTATTAACAAATGTAGAAACAAAGAAAGAACAATATGTATATGATAATAAAACAGATAGATTATATAAATATACAGATGGAGAAAGTCTTGGAGAAGAAGTAATTACAGAAATTCAAAATATATCAATTCAAGAAACTGATAAAAAAGGAATAGTTACAACAAAAGAAGGATATAGAATTGCATATAAAAGTGATGAATCAGGAGAAACATTATATAAAGCAGCATATGATGATGCAAAAACATTTGTTATAGATGATTTAGTATTAACAAATAAAATAACATCATTAATATTAAATAATAAAAAAATTAGTGATTTATCAGGAATTGAATATTTTATTGGATTATGTTCAGAATTAAATGTATCTCATAATTATTTAGATGATATAGATTCAATATATGAGTTAGATAATCAAAAAGATTATTGGGAAACTCAAATGATTGAAAATTATACAAATTATTTAAATAAAAGAGTTTATGGTAATTTATTGAAATCTACTGATGCAGCAGAACAATCAATGAAAACAATAGAAGAAAAAATAAAAGCTATAAATGATTTAATTCCACAAATTAAAAATATAGTAAAAGAAGCTGCTGAAGCAGATTCAGCAGGAGAAAGCTATAGTAAAGATACAGAAAATAGAAAAAAATCAATTAATGATTTATTAAAAGCTGTTTATACATATACAGATGAAGAAGGAAATGAAGTTGTAGGATTAAAGAATGAAATAGATAATATTTTATCTTCTGGAAATCCAGACGGATTAAATAATTCTATTAAAGATATGTATGAATATTTAGATGTATTATATGAAATATACAATAATGAATATAAATTAACAACATTATTAACACCAGAATTAAATTATCAAACATATGAAGAATATGAAACATATAAAAATTCTTTAAAAACATTAGAACAAGCAAAAGCTTTATTAGAAGGTGAAATTAATTATATATCAGAGTTAGAAAGCCAAAATGGTTTATCTGAATTAGATAAAAAATTATTAAACAAAGCATTTAGTATTAATTTTGAAACAACTGATTCAGAAACACCTTTTGCAGATTATTTTAAAGATTATTTAGATAAAACACCTATTGATAGATTAGGAGCAGTATCATTAATAAACAAATTTGTTGAAATTGGTTTATATTCAGAAATGTCTAATTACTGCTTAATAAATAGAATGAATAAAGAGACAGCAAAAGAATATTGCTATCAAGAAGATTATCTTGAAAACAGAATTAAAGAATTAGAGTATGAAGAAATTCCAGCAACTTTAGAAAAAGATGTTTTAAATAATATAAGAGAAGGAAAAGACTATTCTACTTTATATACTGAATATAAAACATATACAAAAGAAGAACACACATATGAATCTGATACAGTATATTCATGCAAAGGAGAATATAAAAAATTAGATTCTATAGATGTTGAATATGTAAATTATTCAAAAGAAAAAGAAGGTAACTTAATAGAAGAAGCTTTACAAGATTCAACAAAAACAGGTGATGATACAGCAAAAACTCAAGCAGAAACATTATTAAATGGAGTAAGTAGCGAAATTATAAAAGAAGTAAAATTAGTTGAAAAAGAAAATAGTAAAAAATCAGAAGCTAATAAATTATTCTTGTATAATCAATTAATTAGTTTATCTAGAAAACTATTAAAAGGAGATGTTTCAAGATATATAAAATTAGCAAGATTAAAGAAATTAGATGTTTCTTATAATGCTGAATTAGATAATTTAGAAGGAATAACAACTCTAGAAACATTATCAGATTTAAACGCTTCATATTGTTATATTTCTGATCTAACCAATATTGATTGGACAACTATGACAAAATTGAGAAGAGTAAACCTTGCATATAACTTTATCTCTGATATTAAAGAATTAACAAAATTTGTAAATTTAAGATATTTAAATTTAAGCAACAATTTAATTTCAGGACAATTAGATATAAGTTATAGTGAATATGAAAAATTATTCAAAAAATTACAAGAAATAGATTTATCAGGAAATCAAATTAATGATATAAGTTCTTTATTAATATATTTAGATAGCATAACAAATGGAGAATATTCAAATTATTTAGCAGGAGAAGATACAGTTAATGTTAACTTAAAAAATCAAAATCTTGTAATGGAAATAGAAGAACCATTTGATTTAGCAAAAGATCCAGTAACAGTTAATGTAGAAATACCAAAAATATTTAAACAATTATTAGCAATAGATACAGAAAGAACAGCATTTGGACATACAAGTGAAGATGGAAGAATAGTATCAACAGGAGATCAAGTAACATTAAATACAAGAACTGTTGGAGAAAAAGAAGCATTAGTTAATGTAATAGCAATGTCAGGAAACGGACAAAAAGTTGATACATGTATTGGTGAAGGAACAAATCTAAAAATCAAATATTCAGTTATAAATACATCAACTGGAGAAGAAGATCCTTCTAAACCTCCAGTACCACCAGAAAAAGAAACAAAAATAGAAATAACACCATCAGATGGACAAACTGTAAAAGCAGGAGAAACACTTGACTTTAATGTAAGAATTGATGAACAAGAAGCAGATGATAAAGTAAACTGGACAATAAGTGGAAATTCTAGTAACAGTACAACAATATCAGATGATGGAGTATTAACAGTAGATAAAGATGAAACATCTAAATCAATAACAGTAACAGCTACATCAAAAGAAAATGGTGATGTAAGTATAAGCACTACAGTTACAATTGAAAAAGCTTCTGAAGACGAGCCACAAGCTGGTTTAGACAAAACTGTTGAAAGTGTAAGCAATTTAGGATACATTAAAGATGAAACATATTTAAAAGAAATAGCACCAAAAACACCAGTAGCTGATTTTGAAAGAATTTTCTTAAATGGAAAAGATTATAATGTAGTTATTACAAAAGATGAAGATAGTCAAGATATTACTACAGGCTATATGGAAACTGGAATGCTAGTAAAATTATTAGATGAAAATAACAATAATGTAGTAGATGAATCAGAAAATCCTATAGTATATGAAATAGTTGTAAAAGGAGATGCTAACGGAGATGGTTTAGCAAACTCAGTAGATTCATTATTAATTAAAGCTCATAGAAGCGAAGTACAAAAATTAAATGGCGGAGCATTAGAATCTGCAGATTTAAATAAAGATGAAAATATAAACATTACAGATGTAAAATTACTACTATATCATAGAGCAGAAGTAAAAGGTTATGTATTTAATTATACAAAATAATAAAATTGAAATTTAGGCGATAAAAATCGCCTAAATTTCAAAAATGTAAAATATATATTTCAAAATTATTAAATAACTAAAAAAGTATTGCATTTATAAAAAATAAATGATATCCTTGTATTGATATTAATAGCAAAAGAGGAGAATAAAAGTTATGAAAAAGAATAAGTTAATATTATTGCAATTAGTTATTGCATTTACATTGATTTGTACGAGCGTATATGCTGCTGTAAATACTACTATTGAACTTAAAGTATCAAATGGCGTTGTAAAAAGAGGAGAAAAAGTAGCAGTAACATTATCTTTAAAAGATGTAAATGAAGAAAAGATAGAGAGTATAGAAGGATATATCAATTATAACAAAAAGGTTATAGAACCAATAGATATTAATAGTATTGAAAAAAATGAAGATAATACTATTACAATAGGAAGTCAAAAGCTACCTCTTGAAGATTTAACAAATGCAACAATAGAAAATATGACATCTACATCTGATTCAGTTGCATTTAATGGAAATCCAGCTGGAGATGAAGATAATGATTCAAGAATAGTAATAGATTTTAAAGAACCAATAACTGCAGATACAGATATATTAACAATAAACTTTACTGTAAAATCTGATGCTACTCTTGGAGAAATAAAACAAGCAATTACATATTCATTATTTGTTGTAACAGCTGATGCTGGACAGTCTGAACAAATAACACAAGATGTTGCAATAACAGTAGAAGCCGTACAAAATAAAGATGATGATGATGATGATGACGCAAATAAAGACACAAACACAAATACAAATGATAGTGCGAAGGAAAATAAAAATTCAAACCAAAACACAAACAAAAATACAAACACAAATACAAATAAAAACACAAACACAAATAGAAATACAAACCAAAATGTAAATAATAATAAAAATACAAATAGTAATACAGATAAAACAACAGCAGATTCTACATTACCAGCAACTGGTGCAAGAATAATAGCTGTACCAGCAATAATATTAATGATAATAGCATATGTATGCTACAACAGATATATGAAGTATAAAGATATATAAATTCCTTTGAATAAAAAATAATCCCTTGAAGAGATAGCTTAAAAACTATCTCTTCTTTTGTTTTAAAAATTGTAAAATATTAACTTAAAATTATAGGTATTTTATATTGAAAAAAAGATATTATATTGATATAATATAATAAATTTTAAAAATGGAGGATATAATAATGATATATGTAGTTATAGTAATTTTAGTTATAATTGTATTTTTTGTTATTATGTATAATGAATTAGTTAAAGCTAGAAATAAAGTAAAAAATGCATGGAGCCAAATAGACGTACAATTACAAAGAAGATTTGATTTAATTCCAAATTTAGTAGATGTAGTAAAAGGTTATATGCAACATGAAACAGAAACATTACAAAAAGTTACAGAATTAAGAACATCTTGGGCAAATGCAACAACAGTTACAGAGAAAGCAAAACTTGATAATGAATTATCAGGAGCATTAAAAACAATTATGGCAGTTTCTGAAAATTATCCTGATTTAAAGGCAAGCCAAAATTTTTCTGAACTACAAGAAGAATTAAGAAATACAGAAAACAAGATTTCTTATGCTAGACAATTTTATAATGATAGTGTTACAATATATAACACAAAATTGGAAGTTATTCCTACAAATATAATTGCAGGAATATGCAATTTTAAACAAGAAGACGTATTTAAAGTAGATTCTGAAGAAGTTAAGAAAAATGTAAAAGTTGATTTTAGTAAATAATTTAGAAGGGCATTGTCAGCAGTGATAATGCCCATTTATATATGTGATTACAAAATAATTAAATCTTAAAATGAAAGTTAGAAGGTAAAAAGTATGTATGACGATATAAGAAAAAATAAAATAAAAACAGGAGTAGTTGTTTTCAGTTTTTTAACAATGATAACACTGATAATATATTTTATATGTAATGTATTAGATTTAGGTGAATATGCAATTTTTGTAGCATTAATTTTTTCAATTATATCAACAGTTGCAACTTATTATAATTGCGATAAAATAGTGCTTTCATCAGTAAATGCAAGACCTGCAACTAAAGAAGAAGATTTACAACTTACTAATATATTAGAAGGATTAATGGTTAGTTCAGGACTAGAATCAAAACCAAGTTTATATGTAGTAGAATCAAAACAACCAAATGCTTTTGCAACAGGAAGAAATCCAGAACATGCTGTAATATGTGTTACAACAGGATTATTAGAAAAATTAAACTATTATGAATTAGAGGGTGTTGTTGCGCATGAACTATCACATGTAAAAAACTATGATATAAGGTTATCTGCAGTAATAAGTGTAATGGTAGGTTTTGTAATAATGCTATCAGATATATTTACAAGAATGGTATTTAGAACAAGAAGAAATAATGATAAAGAAAATGCAAATGCAATATTATTAGTAATAGGATTTATATTTTTAATAATATCACCTATAGCATCTCAACTTATACAATTAGCTGTATCAAGAAGAAGAGAATATTTAGCAGATGCAACAGCAGTATCTTTTACTAGAAATCCAGATGGTTTAATATCAGCATTAAAAAAGATAAGTGCTGATAATGATGAGTTAGATGTTGCAAGTAAAAGTAATGCTCATATGTATATAGTAACTCCTTTCAAAAACAATAAAAATAATAAAACTAGTATATTCTCAACTCATCCATCTACAGAAGACAGAATAGTAGCACTTGAAAATTTAAGATAAAAAATTAAAAATTTAATTAAGCCTGTATGAAGTAATACAAGCCAAAAACCAGCCAAAATGGCTGGTTTTTTGTAATTTTTCTTGATTGACAAACATATAAATTAAATATATAATGAACTTGCAAATTAAGGGGGCAAATTTATGAAAACAGATGAAAAATTATCAATAAAGATAATTAGAAAAATTGTTTTTATAAGTATTATTTTAATTTGTATGCTTACGATAGGAGTTAAAGCTTCAAAATCTGATGTAAATTATGTAACAATAGTTTTTCCAGAAGGTTATGAAACTACAGTTATGACAACAAGTGTAAAAGTTTCTGATATATTATCAGAAAATCACATGATTATATTACCAGATGAAACTGTATATCCAGATCTTAATTCTAATATTGATTTAGCTAAAACCATAACAATTTCTAAAATTACTGCCGAAAAAGAAATAATTTCTGAAGAAGTAGAAAGCGTTACAACAGAAGAAATATTAGGAAAATATGTTACAGTTACTGAAAAAATAATTGTAGAGCAAGTTGAAATACCTTATGAAACAATAATAAAAGATGTCTCAAAAGAAGGAACTGAAACAAAAGATAAAGTTCTTCAAGAAGGCGTCAATGGATTAAAAGAAATTAAATATAAGGTTAAATACCAAGATGACGAAGAGATAGAAAGAAATGTAATTTCTGAAGTAGTAATAAAAGAACCAGTAGATAAAATAGTTCAGATTTCTACAAAATTAACATCAAGAGGGGCAGGAGCAAGAACAACGACTTATTCGCCAGAAGCTTTGCAAGCAAGTGTAGAAGGTGTTGAACCAAAAGTAATTAAAATGAATACATCTGCTTATTGTTCTTGTGCTAAGTGTACAGGAAAAACAAATGGAATCACAAGTTCTGGAGCAGCTGCTAAAGAGTGGCATACAATTGCTGCAGGGGCAGCATATCCAATTGGAACTGTAATTTACATACCAGCATTAGCTGATAAACCAAATGGAGGATGGTTTGTTGTCGAAGATAGAGGAGGAGCAATATCTAATAATAAAATAGATATATATATGAACTCTCATCAATCAGCTATAATATTTGGAAGAAAGACTTTGGAATGTTATGTATATCAATAAAATATAAAATGATAAAAGCCTTTTTATGACAGGCATATGTCGTAAAAAGGCTTTTATTTTTTTTCATAGTGTAAAATATATATTTATTATTCAAATCGCTGTGTCTCTGTAATCCCTAGGAGAAAATAAAATTAATTACAAAAACATATCAAAATATTAAAATTCTTTACGAAAATGTTATGGAAACTTATAAAAAATGTAAAAAATCCAGAAACATATTTTCCCTACGAAATAGCGTAAAACTGCTGAAAAATGTAAATATTTTGTTATTTACTTTATTAAATTTAAGTTTATATTGTAATATAGGATAATTATATTTTAAATTCTTATAGGAGATGGAAAATGAAGAAGAAAGAGAAAAGTTTAAAAAATAATACTCAATTAAGTTCAAATGAGGTAAAGCAATTAAAGTTTACAATTATTAAAATTTGCATAATTACAGCGATATTAGTAGCATTTGTTGCATTATCTTATTTCTTTGTAGGAAATAGAAGCATAACAAATCAAGGTTTATCACAAGAACTTTTAAGAGCAAGAAATTATGCAGAATATGGAAAAGGAGAAGAAGACGTTGAACAAACTGAAGGAAATGTAAAATTTTCAGCGTTCTTTTTGCGTGATTTAGATTTAGATGGAAATGCAGAAAAAATAAAAGGAACATGTAAAGAAATTGGTGCTGAAGATACACTATACATGGAATTAATAGTACAAACTGGAGGATATCTTAAAAATGGAAAAATAGAAATCCAAGGAAAAAACTTCTATCTTCAAACTGCATTACCAGAAGATAAAGAATTAAAAGCTAATTACATAGGAACAAATATAAAAACTATAGAATTTAAAGATATAAAAAATGGAAGTCAAAAGTTAATATCTGGAATGGTAAGAAGTGGAAATTATTCATCATCTAGCCAAAAAGCAGTAGCGATAGGAAATAATAAAAATAATTATTCTGTAACTGACAATAAAGTAATATTTACTGGAAAATATGTAACAGAAGGAAATCAAGAGATAGATATAAGAAAAGAGATAGATTTAACAGTAGATTGGTATGGAACAACAAAAGCAAGTATAAGTAATACAACTCAAACATATAGAACATTAGAAGATATAATAGATGAGGAAAATGGAAAAATAAGTTTATCATTTTCAGTAACAACAAAAGAAACAGAAGAAAAATTAATAGTAAGTAAAGCTCATTTAGAAGGGGAAATCCCAGAATTAGGTGGAGAAAAACCACTAGAAGTAACAATGACAAGTGGAGCAGGAAATTTAACTTATAACCCAGATACAAGAACATTTACAATAGATAAAGAAGCAGTAGCAGACGATACAGGAAAAGTAACTAATTCAGTAAGTAGAACAAATACATATACAATAAAAGTAGTATACCCAATAGAAGCATATCAAAATTTAGGAACAGAATCAGTAGAATTTTTAATACCAGTAAGAGCATATTACGAAGGATATAATAATCCAAATACTGAATTTAATAATCCATATAAATCAAATATAGCAAATGCAACAATAAAAGCATATTTTGAAAAAAAGCCAGTAGCAGTTGATACAGTATATAATACGAATTTTTCAATAACAGTAGGCAAATACATATATACACCATTTGGAAGATATGTAATATCAAAAGAAAAACCATTAAGAATATATAATGGAAATTCAGAAGAAGAAAAAGATGATACATATTTAGTAACATGGTATGCATATATAGGAACAAATGAAGAAACAAATGGATTAGTATTAAAAGAAACTAAAACAAATGAAGAACAAAAAAACGATATGTTTGTAAAACAAGATTTAACAGAAGAAAGCATGGAAAATGTTTCTAAAAATATTGGAATATACTTTGGTGGAGCAAGTCAAATATTGGGAGAAGAAGGCTGGATAAAAGTATATGATGATGAAACAGGAAACTTACTTGTAACATTTGACAATACAAATATAGGAAAATATACAAGTAGTAATCCATATAAATATGAAACACCAGTAAAGCATATAAGAGTAGAAACAAGTCAAGTAGCAAATGAAAAGTCTTTGTATGTATATAATATAAAAGAAATAGATGATGAATATTTAACAGATAATTATAGTAAAGAAGTTTTTGATAGTTTTAATTATATAAAATCCACATTATCAGTATATATTGGGGAAAACTTTAAAGGACAACAAAGCAACAGAGCAAATTATGAAGCACCAATATCAATAGCAAATATAAGTATAAGCAAAGATACAATTTCAACACAAGTAACAGAAAAAAGTGAAAAAATAAAAATAAGCACAGTATATAATTCTGGAAATAATCAATTGAAATGGGAAAATGGAAGTTTCTTAGTTAAATTACCACAAGAGATATTAACAGTAAAAATAAATGGAGTACAGATTAATAATGACGATGTAACAGTAAAAAGTTATGAAACGATAAAAACAGAAGAAGGAAACTTTATAAAAATAAATACAGAAAATAGCACTCCACAAACATATACAATAACAATAGATGCAGACATAACACCAGATCCAAGAAAAGGAACATCAACAAAAGACATAGAATTATATGCAAGTAATAGTACAGGAACAGATTATTATTATAAATCAGCAGATATATATGATGTAAATAATAATTTAAATGATGCAGAAATAATAAATAAAACTACAACAAAAATAAATTTAATATCACCAAATTCATTATTAACAAATCAAATAGCAAGTAATTATGATAATAATGGAAGTGAAATAATATCACCAGAAACAGCAGAAATAAAACCATTATATGTAACAGTAGAAAATCAAGAAAATACAGCTAAAATAGGAGTACAAATAAGAAATAATTATGCAGATTCAGTAACAGATGTAAAAATAATAGGAAAAATACCATATACAGGAAATGAATATGCAATAAGTAAAGAAGACTTAGAGTCAGAATTTATAACAAAAATGGATAAAAAAGGAATAGAAGTACCAACAGAATTACAAGGAGAAGTAAAGGTATACTATTCAGAAGAGTTAAATCCAACAATAGATGGAAAAATAGACTGGAAAGAAAAAGAACAAATACAAGCAGAAGAATGGGATAATATAAAATCATATTTAATAGATTTTGAAGATTATGTAGTAGAAACAGGAAAAGACTATATATTTAATTACACAATAAAAATATCAAATGATGTTGCATTTAATAAAACAGCATATAGTCATCATGGAGTATATTTTAGTTTAATAACAGAGCAAGGAAAATATAAAACATCAACCGAGCCAAATAAGCTAGGTTTTAGAATTGCGGATAAATATGATTTAGAATTAACAAAAAATCAAAAAGGACAAGAAAAAACAGTACCAGGTGCAACATATAAAATAACAGAAGAGGGAAAAGAAGAGTCAATAACAGGAATGACAGGTCTAGATGGAAAAATAACATTTAAAGATTTGTATGCAGATAAGACATATGTAATAACAGAAATAAAAGTACCAGAAGATTATGAATTAAATACAGAAGAAATAAAATTTGTAGGAATTATAGATAGAAACACAGGAAATTTAAGTATAGAAGTAAAAAATGAAGAAGAAGGAATAACAGAAGATAGATTTACAGTAAAACAAGAAGAACATAAAGTAGAACTAAAGGTAGAAGATGAGGCAAAAGCAAGATTAAAAATAAAGAAAATAGAAAAAGGAGAAAGCCAAACACCATTACCAAAAGTACGTTATAAAATAACTGGAGAAGGACTACCAACAAGCGGAAAAGCATTAATAACAGATGCTCAAGGAGAAATAAGTTTAAATGGATTAAAAATAGGGGCAGAATACACCTTAGAAGAAGTAAAAGCTGAGGGGTATTATTTAGCAAGCCCAATAATATTTAAAATAAATAATGAAGGTTCATATGGAGTAGAAATAATAAATGAAGAAGCACAAACACAAGCAAGTATAAAGCAAAAAGAAATAAATTTAAATGAAGAAAATATACCAGTATTAAATTTAATATTAGAAGATGAGAAAATACCAACATGTGATTTAGAATTATTAAAGATAAAGAAAGTAGAAGATGTAGAAGTATCATCTGAACAAACAGAAGTAAATCAAGAAAGTACGCAAACAGTAGAGCCATTATCAGGAGCAAAATTTAAATTATATAAAGATAATAAAGAAATAGGCACATATGAAACAGGAGAAGAAGGAAAATTAACAATACCAAATTTATATCAATATGTAGAAGGAAAAGACTTTGAAGCAACATACACATTAAAAGAAGTAATGTCACCAGTAGGATATGCGAAAGTAAAAGATATAACATTTAAAATAGAAAATGTAGAAGGAAAGCCAGAATTTAAAGAAGAATTACAAGACGGACAAAGTGCAAAAGAATGGAAGGTATTAGAAGGAAATAAAATACAAATAACAGTAGAAGACAATCCTGCATTTAAACTAGTAAAGAAAGATGCAGAAAATAAAGCTCCTCTTGCAAATGTAAAATTTGCAATATATAACGTAGATAACGGAACTGAACCAGCCAAAAACAGTAAAGGAGAAATAATAGGAAATAAAGAAACAATAAATGGAAAAGAATACTATGTAGTAGAAACAAATGAACAAGGAGAAATAACAGCAGATTTACCAGAAGGCTTATATAAAGCAGTAGAAGTACAAGCAGATGAAAAATATGATATCAGCCAATCAATATATTATTTTGGAATAGGTGCATCAAGAGAGGGAATAAAATCAATAGAATTTGAATCGGGAAAATCAGCAGGAGGAACATCTAGTGATGAAATAACTTCGGTTTGTACAACAGAAGATGGAGGTTATATAGTAGGAGGATATTTTAATACGGATATAACATTAGAAGACGGAACAGAATTAAAAAATAAAGGTTCTTCAGATGGAATGATAATAAAATATAAAGCAAATGGAGATGTAGAATGGGCAAAAACAGTAGGAGGAACAAATATTGATAGTATAAAGTCAGTTTGTGCAACAAAAGATGGAGGTTTTGTAGTAGGAGGATATTTTTATTCTAGCACAATAACATTAGAAGACGGAACAGAATTAAAAAATAGTAGTAACTATTCTTCAGATGGAATGATAATCAAATATAAAGCAAATGGAACCGTAGAATGGGGAAAATCAATAGGCGATTATATATATTCAGTTTGTGCAACAGAGGATGGAGGTTTTGTAGTAGGAGGATCTTTTTCAAAAATTACATTAGAAGATGGAATAGAATTAACAACTAAAGGCTCTTCAGATGGAATGATAATAAAATATAAAGCAAATGGAGATGTAGAATGGGCAAAAACAGTAGGAGGAACAAATAGTGATAGTATAAAGTCAGTTTGTGCAACAAAAGATGGAGGTTTTGTAGTAGGAGGATTTTTTTATTCAAGCACAATAACATTGGATAATGGAACAGAATTAAAAAATAATAGTAACTCAACTTCTTATTCAGATGGAATAATAATCAAATATAAAGAAAATGGAGACATAGAGTGGGAAAAAACAATAGGAGGAACATTTTCAAGAAATGATTATATAGAGTCAGTTTGTGCAACAGAAGATGGAGGTTTTGTAGTAGGAGGATCTTTTTCAACAATTACAATAACATTAGATAATGGAGTAGAATTAAAAAATAATAGTAATACAACTTCTTATTCAGATGGAATGATAATCAAATATAAAGCAAATGGAACCGTAGAATGGGGAAGATCAATAGGGGAACAAAAAGATGATGAAATAAATTCAATTTGTGCAACAGAAGATGGAGGTTATATAGCAGGAGGATATTTTAAATCTGAGACAATAACATTAGAAGACGGAACAAAATTAAAAAATAAAGGTTTTTCAGACGGAATGATAATAATATTTCATAATATACAAATACCAGAGGTAGTAATAAAAAATCCTAAAGTAGTAGGAGGAACAAATAGTGATGGAATAAATTCAGTTTGTGCAACAGGAGATGGAGGTTATATAGTAGGAGGATATTTTAATACGGATATAACATTAGAAGACGGAACAGAATTAAAAAATAAAGGTTCTTCAGACGGAATGATAATCAAGTATAATTCAAATGGAGCCGTAGAATGGGCGAAAACAGTAGGAGGAAGAGATAGTGATAGAATAAATTCAGTTTGTGTAACAAAAGATGGAGGCTATATAGCTGGAGGATATTTTAGAGAATATTATTTACAAGATACAATAACATTAGAAGATGGAACAGAATTAAAAACTAAAGGCTCTTCAGATGGAATGATAATAAAATATAAAGCAAATGGAGATGTAGAATGGGCAAAAACAGTAGGAGGAACAAATAGTGATAGTATAAATTCAGTTTGTGCAACAAAAGATGGAGGTTTTGTAGTAGGAGGATCTTTTTATTCTAGAACAATAACATTAGATAATGGAACAGAATTAACAAAAAAAGGTATCAATACCTGTGATGGGATGATAATCAAGTATAAAGCAAATGGAGAAGCAGAATGGGGAAAATCAGTAGGAGGAGTAGAGGATGATGGAATAACTTCAGTTTGTGCAACAGAAAATGGAGGTTATATAGTAGTAGGATATTTTAAATCTGACACAATAACATTAGAAGATGGAACAGAATTAAGGATTGCAGATCATTTATCTAAAGATGGAATTATAATCAAGTATAAAGCAAATGGAGAAGTAGAATGGGGAAAATCAGTAGGAGGAAGACAAGATGATGAAATAAAGTCAGTTTGTGCAACAAAAGATGGAGGTTTTGTAGTAGGAGGACAGTTTTATGGCCCAACAATACAGTTAGATGAAAAACATACGCTAACAAATAAAGATTATGATTATGATCATGATGGAATGGTAATAAAATATAATGCAGAAGGAGAAGTAGATTGGGTGCAAAGTATAGGTGGAACATGGTATGATGAGATAAATTCGATTTGTGCAACAAAAGATGGGGGTTTTGTAGTAGTAGGAGCTTTTTCTTCTCCGACAATAACATTAGATAATGGAACCAAATTAACAAGTAAAAATGGTTTAGGTTTAATGATAATCAAGTATAAGTCAAATAAAGTCATAGAATGGGTAAAATCAATAGGAGGAACAAGTTATGATGAAATAACAACAATTTGTGAAACAAGTGATGGAGAGTATATAGCAGGAGGATATTTTAAATCAGACACAATAACATTAGAAGATGGAACAGAGTTAAAAAATAATAGTAGTTCAACTTCTTATTTAGATTATTCAGATGGAATAATTATAAAAATTTTAGAAGAAATGGGAGCTCCAGAAGTACAAAAATTAGAAGTAGAAAATAAAATAAAAGAATTTAAAATAACAACAGAAGTAGAAGAAGTAGATGGATATAAAGGAGGAACAATTTCTGGAGAAAATAAAAGTGTTTATGAATCAGTAAAATATGGAAATCCAAATACGTTAGATATTGTAATGGAACCAGAAGATGGATATGAGATAGTAAAAATAACAGTAAATGGAGAAGAACAGAAATTTGAAATAACAGAAGAAAATGGAAAATATACATTACCAAAATTTGATTCAGTAACAGAAGATAAACATATAGTGGTTACTTATAATAAAAAAGATAACAAAATAGTTATTAATAAAGTAGATAGCGAAACAAAAGAAAGAATACCAGGAGTAAAATTTAAATTAGATCAGTTAGAGGAAAGACCAGAATTAAAAGATGAAATACAAGAAATAGAAGGAAATGGACAAGAATATAACGAGATAATTTATGAAAAAGAAATAACATCTAACACTTTAAAATTAGATCAAATAAATCATTTAGATACAGATAATTATTGGTTTGAAAAAACTGAAAATGGAGAATATATTCCAACAAATAGTAAAACATATCAAACTCAGAATGTAGACGGAGAAACAGAAGGAAAACCAAGTTCAACAGCACATTCATATATACCAATAGATTTGTCTAATGAAGAATATACAGGAAAGAAATTTAAAGTAGTAATAAATGCGACAGTAAGTAGTGAAAGATATGATTACGGATATGCAATAATAAATACAGATACAGCATCACCAACAAGAACATCAGCTACAGGAAGAGTAATTTATCAATCAGGAAATTATAGTGCACAGGATTATATATCAGAAGCATTAGAAGGTGGACAGCTATATTACTTACATTTAGGATATTATAAAGACAATGGTACAGATACAAATGATGATTGGATAAAATTCAATAGTATAAAAGTATATGAAACAACGCCAAAAATATATAACTTCAGCAATATTGAAGGCATATATGAATCAACAAATCAAGGAAAAAATAGTACAGTAGCAAATTCATATATACCAATAAATATGCAAGATTTAAAAGGAACATATAAAATAATAGTAAAAGCAAAAATATCAACACAAAGTGGAGATTATGGATATGTAACAATTAATAATAGTCAAACAAGACCATCATATAGTGCAACATCTGGAAGATTTGTATATATAACAGGAGAGCAAGAAGAACAAGAATATATAAGTAATCCAATAACAGCAGGACAAATGTATTATTTACATTTAGGATACTATAAAGATAGTAAGACTAATACAACTGGCGAAGATAAATTTACAGTAACAAGTGTAAGGGTTGTACCAAATGAAGATGATTTATATCATACAGAAATAGAAACAAATATAGAAGGACAGGCAATAGCTCAAATACCTTTTGGAAAATATGAAATAACAGAAATAAGTGCTCCAGATGGTTATCAACCATTAGCAGGAACAATAACAATTAATTTTAAAGATGGTGATAAGTCAATAGTAGAAAAAGCAGAAGGAGTAACTGCAAAAGTAGATGGGGTAGAATTTGAAATAGAAAATGAGAAATTTGCAAAAGTAAATGTACACCATTTAACGAAAAATTCAAAACAAAAAATAGCACCAGATGTAGTAGAAGAGGGAATTCCAGGAGATCCATATACAACAGAACCACACTTAGACTTACAAAAGTATGAATTAGAGAAAAAAGAAGATGGTAGTTTAGTATTGCCACCAAATGCAACTGGAGAATTTGAAATTGTTGAACAAGATGTAGAGTACTTATATGTAGAAAGAGAGACACCACTTATAGTACATCATTATATATTAGGAACAGAAGATAAAGTACCATTAAAAGAAGGAAAGGAAGCAGAAGATGTAACAGAGAGTGGCGCACCAGGAACAGGATATACAACAAGTGCAATAGATCCAGAACAATTAGATGATAAATATGAGTTAGTACAAACACCAGGTAATGCAACAGGAACATATGGAGAAGAAGAGGAAGTAGTAACATATTATTATGATCTAATAAAAAGAGATTTAAAAATAAAGAAATTAGATGAAGATAAAATAACTCCACTTGCAGGAGTAGAATTCAAATTAAAAAATACAGAAACAGAAGAAGAAAAAGATGGAACAACAGATAGTAATGGAGAAATTCTATGGGAAAACGTAGTAAAAGGAACATATGAATTAACAGAAGAAAAAGTACCAGAAGGATATGTATTGCCAAAAGAAGCAAGTCAAACAATAGTGATGGAAAATGATGATAAAGAAGTACAAATAATAAATGAAAAGGCAAGAGGAAAAGTAACAGTACATCATTATATAGCAAGAGCAGAAGAAAATGGAGATATAACGCTTACAAGTGAACAAGTACCATCAAAAGAAGCAGACATACCAGTAGCAGATGAAGAGATGACAGGAATAGTAGGAGAAATATTCGCTACACAAGAAAGTCCAAATATATCTACAAAATATGTATATTATAGTTCTACAGAAAAAACTAGTGGAACATATAGTGAAAAAGAGCAAGAAGTAATATATTATTATATTTTAAATGAGTATGAATATAAAGTAGAATATTATTACAATTGGGAACATGAAAGTGGTTCAGATGTAGTAAAAGAAGCTACTTATAATACTCAAATTACAAAGGAACAAGTAGATTTAAATCCAAAAATAGGATATAGACTAGCAACACAGGAAGAATTAGAAGCAAAAGATATTAAAGGAAATCTAGGAGAAGGAACAGCTAATTTACCATTAACTATAACAAGAAATCCTAAAGAAAATGTAATAAGAGTATATTATGTAAAACGTACAGATTTAAAATATAAAATACAGTATTATTATAGTAATGTTCTAAAAGACGAATTAACAGAAGAAATTCCAAATCAAACTTTTGAGGATATAATTACACGTGATGATATTGAAGAAAAAATAACTCAAAATACAGAAAAAGGATATAGATTAGCAAAATCTGAAGAAATAACGGATTTAGAAGAAAAGACAGCAGATAATGGAGTTGTAGGAACACCACTTACAATAAAAGTAGATGAAAATGAAAACATAATAAAAGTATATTATATGCCAGATGAAAATCAAAAGAAAACCTTGAAATATACAGTAGAATATTATAAAGACGAAGTAAAACAAGAAAGAGATACTGTAGAAGATGAACAAGAAGTACAATATTTAGCAGAAGATAATATCAAGGTAAATAAAGACAATACAGTAGTAGAAGGAAAATATTCAGGATACAGATTTGATAAAATAACAATAGAATATCCAGGACAAGAAGAAAATAATATAGATAAAGAATCTATACCAACAGAAGTACAAGATAAAACAATAATAAGAATATACTATGTAAAACGTACAGACTTAAAATATAGTATAGAATACTATTATAGTAATCAAAAAGATACAGGATTAACAGAAGAAATAGGTGGACAGACATTTGAATCAGAAATTACAAGAGAAATGATATTGTCAAAAATTGAAACAAATAAGAAAGAAGGTTATAGATTAGCAGAAAAAGAAGAAATATTAGAATTACCAGATGAAACAACAGTTGATGAAGGAGTTGTAGGAACACCACTTATTATAGAAGCAGATGAATCAAGAAATGTAATTAAAGTATATTATGAAAAACGTAATGACTTAAAATACAAGATAGAATACTATTATAGTAATGTATTAAAGAAAGAGTTAACAGAAGAAATATCAAATCAAGTATTTGAAGACACAATAACAAGAGAAAATATATCATCAAAAATAGAAAAGAATATGACAAAAGGCTATAGATTGTCAAGAGATGAAGAAATAAAAGACTTAGGAGGAAAGACGGCAGAAAATGGAGTTGTAGGAACACCACTTACAATAAAAGTAGACGAAAATGAAAACATAATAAAAGTATACTATGAAATAGATGAAAACCAAGAAAAGACATTAACATATACAGTAGAATACTACAAAGATGAAACTCTTGATGATACTGATACAGAATCAAAAACTGTACAAGTATTACAAGATGATATATTAGAAGTAAATAAAGATAATATAGAAACAGAAGGAAAATATCCAGGATACAGATTTGATAGATTAACAATAGAGTATCCAGATGGAGACGAAGAAGAAATTGATGTAAGCGAAATACCAGATAATGTTGATGACAAAACAATAATAAGAGTATACTATGTAAAACGTACAGATTTAAGTTATACAGTACAATATTATTATAGTAATAAAATAGACTCAAGTTTAACAGAAGAAGTAGGAAACCAAACATTTGAAAATGTAATAACAAGAGAAATGATACAAACAGGAATTGATACTAATAAAAAATACGGATATAGATTAGCAAAATCTGAAGAGATAATAGATTTAGGAGAAAAGACAGCAGATAATGGAGTTGTGGGAATACCACTTACAATAAGTGCAAATGTAGAAGAAAATATAATCAAAGTATATTACATGCCAGATGAAGAACAAAAGAAAACATTAAGATATGATGTACAATATTATAAAGAAGAAGTAGAAGTTACAGAAGATAAAATAACAAAAGAAGAAGAGGTACAAGTTTTACAACCAGATACATTAGATGTAGAAAAAGAAGAAATAAAAGTAGAAGGAAAATATCCAGGATATAAATTAGATAGGATAACAGTAACACAAGAAGGAGGACAAGAGGTAAAAGTAAATAACATACCAGAAAATGTAAATGATAAGACAATAATAAAGTTATACTATGTAAAAGATAAATTTGGATATAAGATAGAATACTATTATGACTGGGAGATAGATGGTAAACTAACAAAAGAAGAAACAGCAACATATGAAGATGTAATAGACACATATACAGATGTAGAGAAGTATGGATATAGATTAGCAACTCAAGAAGAAATAGAAGCAAAACAAGAAGAAGGTGTGGTAGAAGAAGGAGTTGTAGGAGAAGGAACATTAGGATTACCATTACAAATAACAGAAATTGCTGATAACAATGTAATAAGAGTATACCATGTAAGAAAAGATGCAAAAGTAGTAGTAAAATATGTAGATAGAGCTACAAAAGGAGAAATAGCAGAAAGACAAGAAAAAACAGGACTAGTATTTGATGAATATGATGTATCTGATAAGGAACAAGAAATAGATGATTATACATTAGTAGAAAAACCAAATCCAACAACAGGAACATATACAGAAGAAGAACAAGAAAAAGTATATTACTACGCAAAGAATACAAGAGTAATAGTAAAATATCTAGAGAAAGATGAAACTCCAGATACAATAGAAGACAATTTAGTATTACATCCAGAAGTAGTCTTAGATGGATATGAAGGAATGCATTATGATACAGTACAAGAGAAAATAGAAAATTATACATATGTAGAAAATAGTGGAAATATAACAGGAGAAATGGAAAGAGAAACAATAACAGTAATATACTATTATCTACAAAACACAAAAGTAATAGTAAATCATATAGATAAAATAACAGATGTAAAAATGGCAGTAGAAGAGCAAGAAGGAAAAGTTGGAGACATATATACAGCCAAACCAAAAGACTTTACAGGATATGTATTAGTTGAAAGACCAGAAGAAGAAACAGTAAAAATGAGAAAAGAAGTAATAGAATTGAATTACTATTATGTACATGTATCAGAAGGAGTAGTAGAAAAACATATAGATATTAAAACAGATACTTTATTAGAAGATGAGACTGTGTATGAAGGACATGAAGGAGATCCATATACAACAAAAGCAAAAGAATTTGAGGGATATTATATAGTAACAAATGAAAGATACTATAAAGAAAAAGAAGGTAAAGAAGTACCGGAAGAATTAAATCCAGAAGATGACTATATTCCAGAAAATTCAGAAGGAAAAATGACAATAGACTTAATAGAAGTAAAATACTATTACATAAGAAAAGCATCAGTAAAAGTAGAATATATAGACAAAGTAACAGGAGAAACAATACCAGAAACAGTAATTAAAGAAGATGAAAGTACAGAATTAAAGGATAGTACAGAACATATCTATGGACACGAAGATGATCCATATAAAACAGAAGAAAAAACTTTTGAAGGATATAATATTTTAACAAATAAACAATATTATGAATATATTGGCGAAAGCTTACCAGAAGGATTAAATCCAGAAGATAAATATATACCTGAAAACAGCGAAGGCAATATGAAGATAACAAAAAATGAAGATGGAAGCATAGATACAGAAATATTAGTAAGATATTATTATGTACATGAATCAGAAGGTGTAATAGAAAGACACATAGATATTAAGTCAGGAAAGTTATTAGAACCAGAAGTAAAATATGAAGGACAAGAGGGAGACCCATATACAACAAAAGTAAAAGAATTTGAAGGATATGATACAGTAACAAATGAAAGATATTATAAAGAAAAAGAAGAAGAAATGCCAGAAGAAATGAATCCAGAAGACGAGTATATACCAAGCAATAAAGAAGGAAACATGACAAAAGAGTTAATAGAAGTAAACTATTATTATATAAGAAGAACATCAGTAAGGGTAGAATACTTAGATAGAGTTACAGGAGAAAACTTATTAGAAATAGATGAAAAAACACAAACTGGAAAAGATAGTACAGAACACATCTATGGACATGAGGGAGATGAGTATGTAACAGAGGAAAAAGAATTTAAAGATTATTTAATAGTAGAAGAAATGTATCCTGAAAATAAAGAAGGCAATATGGGAGTAGTAGAAAAAGAAGATGGAAGTATAGAAACAGAAACAGTTGTAAAATACTATTATGCACATCCATCAAGCGGAGTAGTAGAAAAACATATAGATATAATAACAGGCGAATTGATGGAAAGAGAGACAAGATACGAAGGAAAAGAAGGAGACGAATATAAAACAAAAGAAAAAGACTTCAAAGGATATGATTTAGTAAAAGACCAATATCCAAGCAACAGTGAAGGAAAAATGACAATTGAAGAAATAGAAGTAAGGTATTATTACATAAGAAAAATAATAGTAAGAGTAGAACGACTAGAAATAGGAACAGAAAAGAAACTAGTACCAGACGAAGTAATAGAAGGACATGAAGGAGATAGATATTATACAGAAAGTAAAGAGATACCAGGATTTGATTTATTATATGATAAGATACCAGATAATAAAGATGGAGTAATGCAGAAAAAAGATATACTAGTAAGATATTATTATGAAAGTGATACAGTAAAAGAAACAGGAGGAAGCAATAATACACCACAAGTACAAGTGCCACAATCAAATAATAAGACAAACAATAAAGTAATATCACCAGCAACAGGAGATATGGTACCAGTAATAGCAATAGGAGCAATAGTTCTAGTAATAATAGCTAATATAATAGTAATTATAATAAACAAAAGAAAAAAGAATAAAAAATTCGAAAAGTAAATAAAAAAGTAAAATAAAAACCTTCTTATGGTAAATAAAAACCATAAGAAGGTTTTTAATAATTTTAATAAAGGTAATATCCGTAATATTTATAGTATTAGTGGTATAAAAATTTAATCAAAATGATATAAAACCTCTAAAAACACTATCCCTATAAAAGCTTAATTCTTGTAATATTGCTGAAATTGTATATTTATAAGAAAAAATGTATATTATTCTTATAATATTATTAAAAATTATAAGTTTTAAAGGAGTTCTATTTATGAAACTAGCAGAGAAATTTAAGCCAAATAAGGAAAAAAGAAGTTTGAAAACAAGAATTGTAATTTTAATTATTATTTCATTGCTTTCAAATTATTTTTTAATTTTAGGCGAATTTACAGGTGTGGTACTAGCAGCTACTGAAGAATGGAATGCTAGACCATCTATTATTTTGCCGGAGAATAACGAGATTAATAGTACTGATGGACAAAGTACTGAATCAAATGGCGAAATAAATACAGAACAGACTGAGAATGAATCAAAAACAGATGAATCAAAACCTGATCAATCAGAAACAAATGAATCAGAAACAGATCAACTAAATACAAATCAAGTAGAAACAAATGAAACTGAAGAAGAAACTGAAACTGATAACGTTTCTGATGAAAATTCTGAATCAGAAAAAAGTTCTGAAGAAAAATTAGAGGCTTCTATAGGAATTATTAATACATATAAGTTTCTAAATGGATTAATTGTAAAAGCTAAAATATCTATGGAAACCAAAAATGTAAAATCAAATTTAGATAGCGAAAAAATCGTATTTAGTACACCACAAATTGATGGATTTAAATTAATTAATACATACCTAGAAGATGTTAAATTAAATGATGAAACATTAACATATACTTCATCAATAGTAAATAATGAGGTCGTTGTGGATATAGTAACAGCATATGTAGAAGAATCTTCTAATGAGATTACAGGAGAGGCAAATGAAACAGAATCTAATGAGGTAGTTTCAAATATTAATACAGGACTTGTTTCAGGTATAGATAATAACAATGAAACAACTCAAGAAGAGATAACAATTAAAGATACTAAGAAAGAATACACGATTTTATATGTTTTTGAAGGTGAAGGCGAAGCACAAAAAATTAATTTAAATGTAGGTCAATCATTAAATTATAATGATAATATAAAAGAATTAAATTCTGCTTTAGAAGCTAAAATAGAAATTCAAGAAAAACTTAATAATAAATATAGTGTATCTGCACAAAATTCAAGTATATACAAAGGATATTTGTATGCTAATTCATTAACTTCACTAAATTATGAAACAAGATATACAAGCATTGAAGAAATAGAAATAGTTGATTTAAATAATTTAGACAATATTATTATAACTGAAAAAGCTGATAATATAGTATTAAAAAACGGTACAATAAAAGATATATCAAATTATACAAGTTATAGCAAAACATCTGTAGATGTTAAATTATTTGATAATATTTTTGGAGAAGAAGGATACATAGAGATTTATTCAAATGGCAGACTTTTAGGAAGAATAGATAAGAACAGTAAAGTTAAAGATGATAGATATGTATTTGAATATCCAGAAATAGTAAGTAATGTAGAGTTTTCTTTAAACAATATGATAAATAAAGGAAAAATAGACATATTAAGTAACAAAGCTATAAGAGGAACAGCAGGTTTTTCAAGAGAAGAAGTAATAAGTTTTGGAAAAATAGAAACAAATACAATAGTTCAAGAGTTTTCAAAAGAATCAGAAATAGCATTAAAACTTTTGGAAACAAATAACAAATTAGAAATTAATTTAGAAGATACAGAGTCAAAAATGGATTTAGAAATAAGTACAGATTCTTTTTCAACTAATGTAGATAATAATGTAATTTTTACAGTTACATTAAAAACTTCAGGAGAAAGATATGAATTATTTAAAAATCCAGTAATAGAAATTGAATTACCAAGCGATATACAAAATGTAACTATTGATGGTATAAATTTATTATATAGAAATGGTTTAAGTGTAGATAAATATGAAGTTGTAACAAATGAATTTGGAAATAAAATCTTAAAAGTAAGTTTGCTTGGAACACAAGAAGAATATACACCAGAACTTCCAAGCAATGGTACAACAATTAATTTATTTACCACAGTAAAATTAAACAGATTAACAACAAATAAAGACGGTAATATCAAGTTTAGATATACAAATGATATTGATAGCAGAATTTCTTATGAAATAGAAGGAAAGGACTGTATTGAAACACATGTAAATTTTGTTTCAAAATACGGTTTATTAAGAGCGCTTGATTTAAATAATACAAAAACTAATGAAGAGCAAGTAAGTTATGATACAGAAATGGCACAAGTAAGAATTGAAAATGGTACAAATGATCAAATAATAAAATATAAAGGAACAATAGTAAATAACTTTGAAAAAACTTTAAATAATGTTCAAGTTGTTGGTAGAATACCTACTCAAGGAAATAAAGATATTAATGGAAGCGATTTAGGAACAACATTTGATATGGCACTAGAATCACAAATAGTAACATCTGGAAGTGTAGTAGAAATATATTATTCAGAAGATCCAAATGCACAAAAAGATGATTCAAGCTGGACAACAGATGTATCTGACTTAGCTAAATTTAAATCATTTAAACTAGTATTTACAAGTGAGGAAATGAAACAAGGCGAATTATTAGAATTCTCATTTAATATGAGAGTTCCTGATGGTATAGAATTTAATGAAAAGGCATATGCAACATTTACAACATATTACAAAATGGATAATCAAGAATTACAAGGAATTTGTACTAATAAGCTATTTACGAATGTAAAAGAAATAACTATGGAAGATTATCAAGAAGTAGAAAATCAAAAAGTTGCAAACCTAGATATAAAAACTATAGTTTCTCAATGTGGAAAAGAGTTGTCAGAGGGAGATACAATACACGAAAGAGAAATTGTGGATTATACAGTTTATGTAAAAAATACATCAGATGTAGAAGCTAAAAATATCAGAGTAAAGGCTACTCCTAATAATGCAAATTTATACTATATATATTATTTTGAATCAGATGAATATGACTTAGAAACAATGGAAACATATTATTATTATGTAGAGGATGAAGATGGATCAAAAGGATTTGAAGAATTTGCTTTTGAGACATTAAAGCCAGGAGAAACAATAATATGCGAATATAAGGCTATACCAAAAGAAATTAGTGATATAGAAGATGCACAAATATATTCAGATATAGAAGTATCAGCAGATGGAATTGAAACACAAACAATTGAAACAATAAAAAATCAAATTGTAAATGCTAAAATTTCTTTAAAATTAGAGTGGGCACAAAGACAAATGATAGGAATGAATAATGGTTATAGTGAAGGAAAATTAAAATATAGAATATATGTAAAAAATTTATCAAATACAGAAATAAATAATCAGGAAATAAATTTTGTAATACCAAATTCAGTACAATATAATGATTATGAAATCGTAGGAGCAGAAGATTGCACATTTAAAGTTATAGAGGGAGCTGAAACTTCTACTATTGTTATAACAGTCCCTTCAATAAAGGCTAAAGAAGAAAGACAATTTTTCATACCATTAAGAGTAGGAACTTTAGATGCATCAATACAAAGTAAAGATATAGAATTCTATGCATATACAAATATAGATGATGATCAAATAAAATCAAATAAATACATAGAAACAATATATCAAAACAAAACAGCTGTTAACTATAATTTTACAGTTGACAAAGATGCTAACGTAATTTTAAAAGATGGAGACTTAGTAACTTACACTTTAACTTTAAGAAATATAGGATTTATTCCAGCCACATTTTTTAGCATTGAGGATATAATGCCAAATGGTTTAATATTAGAATCCGCAAAATGTATAAAAAATGGCACTGAAAAAAATAAAAATATATTATCTTCTTATAAATTATATTATCAAGGTGAAACCCTTTATCCTAATGAAGAAATACAATTAAATATTGTTGCTAGAGTTAGTGAAAAAGATTTAAACTATGATCAAAAAACTTTAGAGAATAAATTAAGTATTAATGGAGGGATTTTCTTTGATGAATTTAGTACGAATGTAATTTCCTTGAATGTACATAACGATAAAGTAACAATAGATCAAGAAGATCAAAATAGTAATTTTGAAGAAGATATAACACCTCCTACAATACAGCAAGAACAACTTCCTGATATAGATGATGGAAATGATGATAATAATATTGATAACAATGATAATAAGAACGATGGTAATGTAAATAATAACGACAATAATACTAATAATGATGTAAATGATAATTCAAATGATGATGTTAATAATAATGTAGTTAATAATCAAAATAATAATAATACAAATAACAATGATAATAGTCAAAAAGGACAGTCAAATAATGTTGAACCGAAACTAACATATAGAGTTAGTGGAAAAGCATGGTTAGATAAAAATAAAAATGGTATTTACGAAAATGGAGAAGAACTTCTTTCAAATATTAATACTATTGTATATAAAGTAAATACAAATGGAATAATCGAAACAAATACAATTATTGCAAGTACAAAAACTGCTGAAGATGGTACATATGAGATAAAAGGATTAGAACCAGCAAAATATGTTGTTGTATTTGAATATGATACAGAAATGTATTCAGAAACAAAATATCAAGTAACTAATGCAAAAACAACAGAAAATTCAGATGTAATAAGTAAGATATTAGAAAGTACAAATAAAAAAGTTGGTATGACAGATATTATTGAAATTTCTGACTCAAGCTTAATAAATATTGATATAGGTTTAGTTTTAAATAATGAATTCGATTTAAAATTAGATAAATATGTTAGCAGAGCAATAGTTTATAATTCAAAAGGTGAAAAAGAAACAAAATTTGAAAGAGATAACTTGGTTAAAATAGAAATTAATTCAAAGTTATTCGAAAAATCTACAATTGATATTTTTTATAACATTGTTGTGACAAATGAAGGAGATGTTTCTGGATACGTAAGTAAGATAGTAGATTATTTACCAAAAGGACTTACTTTTGATGTAGAAAGAAATGAGGATTGGTATCAGTCAGAGGATGGAGTCTTATATTATACAGGATTAATTGATAAACAAATAATGCCAGGAGAAAGAAAAACAATAAGTTTAGTATTAACATATGAAAGTAATTCAATACAGTCAAGAAGAATACTAAACTCAGCAGAATTATCAGAAATATCAAATGAAAAAGGACTTACAGATATAGATTCTATAGTAAATAATAAAGTAGAAACAGAAGATGATTATGGACAAGTTGAAGTATTAGTAACTATATCAACAGGTACAGTAGTAAATATTTTACTGATAATAGTAATTATAGCAATAGTGTGTGGGGCAATAATAATTCCACCAAAAGTTTATAAGAAAATAGCAAAAAGAATTTATAAGTAAGGAGGTGAATGTATATGAAAAAAATAATAAACATATTTTTTAAAATAATTATAATAGCATCGATTTTATTAATTGGTTTTGTTAAAATACCTTTTTCAAAGGCAGAAAATACGGAAATTGAAATTAAATATGTCGATTTTGCAAGACGAGGATATAACAAAATAAAAAATTATACATTCACTGAAATAAGAAACTATAACTTTGTAGATACAAGTTATAGGGGAGTAGATCCAGCGATTGGAAGACAATATTGTGCTCAAACTGTTTGCTTGGAAAAACCTGCTAATGCAAGTAAAAGTGATGAAGTAGAAAATGTAGAACATAATAGATGGGATGATAATGATGAAGATGAAAGGTCAACAAATAGAAATATAAATACAGATAGAGAAGAAGAAGGAGTTAAATGGAGAAATACAAACACAAATACAAATAAGAATACAAACACAAATACAAATAAGAATACAAATACAAATACAAACAAGAACACAAACACAAATACAAATAAGAATACAAACACAAACACAAACAAGAACACAAACACAAATACAAATAAAAACACAAACACAAATACAAATAAGAACACAAACACAAATACAAATAAGAATACAAACACAAACACAAACAAGAACACAAACACAAATACAAATAAAAACACAAACACAAATACAAATAAAAACACAAACACAAATACAAATAAGAATACAAACACAAATACAAATAAGAACACAAATACAAATAAGAACACAAATACAAACACAAATAAGAATACAAACACAAATACAAATAAGAACACAAATACAAATACAAATAAGAACACAAATACAAACACAAATAAGAATACAAGCAAGAGTACAAATATATCAGGAGGGTATAGACTTTCACCAGTATCAGCATTAAATTCAGACAAATCGCCTGCCTCAGCCAAATCTGTAGAGTTTGGAGTCATGAAAGCTTGTGCTATAATAGATATTAATGAAGATGGAAAACATCCAACTCATGCAACACTTACATCCATGGATGGTAATGGAAATATTATAGGGGAAAATGAACCAATAGAATTAGATAACGTAGCACTAGCAAAATTAGCTTTTATAGCAGCTAGCGCAGAAGAATCATCTTATGATTATTTAAACGATGAAGGTAAAGGTTCTAATTCTATTGCATATGATCACGTATTTGCTTTTAGATCTGTTTGGGAAAAAGAAAATTTAGGAAGCCAAGTAGAAGAAGCGTTAGGAGTTGTATTACCTCGTCACTTTGGAGAAGGAATATATTATAGATGGCCATATGACTATGCTAATAAGTATGTAGAAAATAATTATAGGACTGAAGATAATAAAATATGCAGAGCAAGAGTAATTGTAACTACTGGTGGTTCTGGTCAAGCAATTGTTGTTTTAACTGGTGAAAAAATTGGACTAGAATGTGATGTACAAGTAGAAAAAGAAATAGTAGGTGAAAGATATGTTGAAATAGGCCAAGATGTTGAGTTTAAAATAACAGTAACAAATAATGGCACCACACCTGTAACAATGGATTTAACTGATAAGTATAATACATCAGAATATGAATTAATAAGCTTTTATGGAGTTAATATTTCCGATAATCCTGGTTCAACAAACCAAGTAATAGAAGTACCTCCTAAATTTGGAAATTCTGCCGGCATGATAGAAATTTCTGCAAAAATGAGAATAAAAGAAAGCGCCCTTCCTAATAAGAATTTAGTAAATACAGTTGAGATAAGTAATTTTAAAATATCGGGAGAAAGAGTAGAAAACAAAAAAGGAAATCAAGTAGAACATTCTAATTATTATATAATAAAAAAATATAAAGCAGAAATAAATAAATACATTTATTCTTCAGGTGACACAGGTTATAAAGATAGCAGAATTAAGAATAAAACGCCTATTGTATATGGAGAAGTAGGAGATTACATATGGTTTGCAATAAAATTGTCTAATACTGGTTCAGGTAATGAGTACGGAGCAATAACAAATGTAGAGATAAAAGATGAATTATTAAACAGTGGTTATGTAAGTTCTGCAGAATATTATATAAAAGATGGTGAATCAGAGATATGGAGTAATAGTTTACCTAATAATTGGAATTGGGAAACTACGGCTGACGGATACAGATATAAAGGAAATTTAGGAGTTGGAAAAGATGCAACTTTATATGTAAGATATAAAATTACTAAAGTCGCAAACACTAATGAGGTTGTTACAAATACTGTTACAATAACGAGTGTGGAAAACCAATATAATATTAAATTATATGAAAATGGAACTAATAAACACATGGAATCAATTACACCAAATTCATCTGACAAATTTACTATAAAAATTTATAAGGTGTCAATTGATAAAAGTGTTAACAAACAATATGTTGAAACAGGAGATAAAGTAATTTACACTATTACAGTAAGAAATACTGGAAATGGAGAAGGCTATGCAAATTTACGTAGAGTTACATTCTCTGACCTTTATAATTCTTCAGAATTAAGAATTGATTCAGTAATAGGAAATAATTGGACGAGAAGCGGAAATAACTTTACATATACCGAAACATTGGCACCAGGTGCATCTGCAACATTACAACTTGAATGTACTGTTATGAAAAAGAGTAAAACAAATGATGAAATTTTAGAAGTTGTAAGAATAAAAAATATAAAAAACAAAAATAACAGTAATATATATGATGATAGTCAACCAGATGGAACACCAGAGCTTAATGATATGACAGATGAAAGTAAATTTACTGATTCTGTGGTTATAATTCTTAAAAAATATACTTTAGATGTAACAAAAGAGGTAAATGCAATCTATAATTCTAGTGAAACAGAATTGATACCATCTAAAGATGTTGTTGAAATTGGTGATGTTGTTGAATTCTTGATAACTGTAAAAAATTCTGGTACAGATGAAAATCTTGATGGGGCAATTTATGAATTTGATATATCAGATTATTTTGACAACAAATATTTTGAATATATATCATTTACTGGAGATAAAAACTGGTCATATATAGATTCTAACAGTTCAGAAGAAACAACTACAATTAGATTTAAATATAAAAATGCAGATGGCTTGAAAAATGGTGATTTAACAAGTATATATGTAAAACTTAAAGTACGACTAGCTTCAGGCGAATCTTATGTAGAAGAAGATGTAGTAATTACAAATACAGTTGAAATAAAGCCAACTGATATTGCAAAAAATGGAAATGATATTGATGAAAGAGAAGTATTAAATGGAAAATTAAAAGATAGTGCTTCATTAACAATTGTTCCATATCGTTTAAAACTTGATAAATATATATCAAATAAAAATGATACTTCAGTAGATGGTAGAGACAGTATGACAAATGAGGAAAGATATAATTTGCCAGTTGAAGTAGAAAAAAATGATACAGTAAATTATACCATAAGAATAGAAAATACAGGAAAAGGAAGATTTGATAGACTTGTATTATCAGATATAATGGAAAATGGAATTGTTCTTGCTGGTGAAGATGCATTAGTATCAGCAAGAAAGACTTCTCAAGATGGTAAAACAACAGATATAACATCAAATATAATAACATCACAGGAAAATAACACAATAGAATATACTTATTCAGGTACATTAAGTAGTGAAGAAGTAATATATATAGAATTATTGTGTAAAATTGAAAAAACTAATATGTATTTATTAAATTTGAAAAATGAAGTTGTTATTAAATCTGCTTTAAATAGAAATTCAATAGATGTTTTACCAGGTGTAAAATATGATGGAAATAATAATGAAGATTATGTAAGATTGAAAAATTTAGTCATATCAGGAACAGTATGGATAGACAATAATCAAGATGGATTAATATCAAATGGAGAAAATAAGGTAGAAGGAATAGAAGTAACACTTAAAGATAATACAAATAATAAAGTTGCAACAACATATACAAATAAAGATGGATATTATAAATTTACAGAAACAAATGGTGTAAATGCAGATGGAACAGAATCAAATAAAAAGATGGTAGAAGGCGGAGAAAATGCTGGAAGAGTAATAAAAGGAACAAACAGAGATGAAACAACAGGAAATTATAGTACAAATAGTGAATTTATAGAGTATTATGTAGAATTCCACTATAATGGAGTAACATATAAATCAACTCCAGCATATGCAGGAAAGTCAAACTTAACACCAACAAATACATTTAATACAAATTACATGATAGATTCAAATGCAAAAGAATATCAAGACTTAAGAGATAAATTAGATAATTCTTTAGAAACAATAAAATATAATAAAGGAGAGGATAATACAAGAAAAGAAACAGACATAAAATTCTCAAAAGAAGGACATACAAGTAAAATAGAATCAGTAGATGGAACAGAAATAAGTGCATATAGTTTTGCAATAAATGGAACAAATTATGGAACAGGATTACAAAACGGAAGTAATATAGACATGTTATTCTTAAATGCAAACGGAGAAGTAGAGACAGATTACTTAAAATATATCAACTTAGGATTACAAGAAAGAGAAAAATTAGATTTAAAAGTAACAAAAGACTTAATGTTTGCTCAAGTAAGAATAAATGGATATTCATTAGATTACGATTTTGGACAATTGCCAAAAGAAGCATTATATTATAGAGCAGAAGGAGATAAAGAAAAAGCATACGAAATGTATCTATATAAATCAGATTATTATTATAGATATGAGATGTATGAAAATGAGGCAGTAAGAAATTCTAAAGGCGAAGCCAGCGAATTACAATTAGACTTAAATTATAAAATAACAGTAACAAACGAATCTACAGGAGAAACATATGTAAAATTAAGAGAAATGATAGATCATTATACAGATAAAATGACAATAAAAGATGGCAGTGTATATATGATAAAAGATAATAATAAAGTAAATTTAAGTGTAAGTCCAACAAGTAATTATAATAAAACAGAAAATTATAGCTTTGAAGGATATAAGACAGGATTCATAACAGGAACAGAAGGTGTAGTATTAAAAACAGGAGAGACATTAGATATATACATTACATATGCAGTAGATAAAAAGGATGATGAAGATGGAAAAATAGGAGGAATAGAGCTAGGAGAAAAGATAAATGTAGCACAAATAGGAGCATATTCAACATATACAGACGAAACATGTACAAAAGCAAAAGGATTGATAGATATAGATTCAAATGCAGGAAATATTAACAAAGAAGGAGTTGGAATAGAAGATATAAACCAATATGAAGACAATGCATTTAGAATAAAAACAGACATAAAGTTAAAAGGAGAAGTAACACCACCTCCTATAGATCCAGACCCAGAAGACCCAGAAAATCCACCTACAGATCCAGATCCAGAAGATCCAGGAAATCCACCTCCAGGTGAAGAACCAAAAGATCCAGATTCTATAAAAGAAAGAAAGATAACTGGATTTGTATTTGAAGATACAAGAAATCTATTGATGAGTATGGATTCAGAAAATGGTAAAGATTTCAATCAATATATAGGAAATGGAACATTTAATGATAAAGATGAAAGACATACAGATTTAGCAAAATTATTTGAAGGAATGAAGAGAGCACAAGATGATAAAGGAAATGTATTACAAGACTTGGATAAAGATACTCCATTATCAGGAATGACAGTTGAATTAATAGAAATAATCAATGTAGATGGAACAATATACGAAGAAACATTGGATTATGGAGAAGTAGAAAAAGCGGTAGGAGATTATTTTGCAGATGTAAAAGTACAATCAGGAGAAGAAGGAAAATATGTAATAGATTCATTTATACCAGGAACATATATAGTAAGATTTAGATATGGAGATAACTATGTAGATGGAAAAATTACAGATAACTCATTATTGCATAATGGACAAGATTATAAATCAGCAACATATACATTAAAAGACTCAGAAGGAAAGATGATAGAGGATGATACGGATAATGATGAAAAATATAAAGCATTGACAGAAGAAAATAAATCAGATGCAAGAGATAATGAGTATAGAAGACTAGAAATAATGTCAGAGTCAGAGACAATGACACATGATGTAGCAGAATTTATGAAATATACATCACATGATAAACAAGATGATGACGAAGATTTAGAAGAATTTGTAAATGCAAGAAATGAATTTGTAGATGCAACAAATGGATTTGCAGATACAGTAACAGTGTCATTGGGAATAGAAAATAAAGACGAAATACAAACAAGAACTGATGCAGAAAAGATAGACGGAATGACAAAAGAGTATATAGCTTATAAAGATTTTGGAACAATAACAGTAGAAGTACCGAATATAGATTTTGGATTAAGTTATAGGGCAGAAAACTTTATAGGACTAGAAAAGCAAATAAAATCAATAACATTAAAAACATCATCAGGAGAAAATTTGGTAGTAGTAAATTATGATGAAAAAGGTGAAATAGTAGGAAACCCAGAAGGCATAGAAAAGATACAATCATTAGATTCAGTAAAAGCTGTACAAGGATTTAGATATATTAACGTAGATGAAGAATTAATGCAAGGAGCAACAATATCTATAGAATATTACATAAAAGCTAAGAATATAGGAGAAGTAGAAACAGTAAATGAAAGATTGATATCATATGAAGGAGGCACAAAGGGAGTAGTAGAAAAACTAGATGAAAAACTAAATGAAGAAAAAGAAACTTCATATCCTCAGTTAGAAAAGGAAAATATAAACTATACAATGACGAAAAAATTAATGAAGGAAGCATTTTCTGATATGGAAGAAGGTTATGAATATGAGTATGGTTCATGGCTAGGAGCAATATATTATAAAGGAACAGAAATAACAG
>CANROH010000003.1 GCA_947632185.1 uncultured Clostridia bacterium | reverse complement strand
ACTGTGCAAGTCTATTCTGTACTATATTCCAAATATAAATTAAAATAATAATTGACTGTACAAATATAATTAAATATAAAATTATAGTAGGATTTATTTTTTCTTTTTTTATTTTAATTTTAGAAGAGTAATAGCACCCTATATTTAGAAATACAAATATAATAATAAATCCATATCTCATATTATACCCTACATAAGATCCCAAATGTAATAATAAATTTGTACCTTCAACAAATAATGGTATTAGCATAAATATACTTGAAATAATAATGGATTTTATTATTTCCTTTTCTTTTTTAAATTTATGTATTCCCCATATCATTAGCGCTATTGGTAATGACAAATTTGCATACATAATATATTGTTGCATTCTCTCAAAATTATTTTTTGGTGTAGATTTTAAAATATTAAAAATTTGGGTTGTTAATCCAGTAGAGTTATTATTAAAGCGTTGGCTTTGTGTTAGTTGCATAATTGTAGGCAAAAGAATAAATGCTGCCAATCCAATTGATACAATTGTTCCTATTGCAATTTTAAAAATATATGTTTTTCTTTTTTCCTTTTCAACAAAAAAATTAATATATATACCACTTAAAATAAAAATAAATAGTAACATTAATGAAGTAATATAATAATTAATTATAAAGCAAATCGTTAAAAATAAAATATAATATATATTTGACCTATTATTATAAATTTTTTCTAATGACAACATTAATAATGGAAAAAATACTATTACATCCATCCATGGCATAAAAGAAACACTATATTGCAATTGATATCCTGAAAGAGCAAACATAATACTAAATAACAATTTAAAAATATATGATGTTTTGAACTTTTTATTTAAATATATGTACATTGTTTCAGACATAAATGCCAATTTTATAATAATAAATATATAAAGAAAATTTCGAATTTCTTCTCTTGGAATAAGATATAATAATAAATTAAATGGGCTTAGCACGCTAAAAGCTGATATCGGCATGAAAAAATTAGTTCCAAGGCCTGTAAACCAATCGAAAAAAAGGCTGACATTTCCGCCATGTAACCAATCCCAAAGGTGCATATAAATAGGTATTACTTGCTGAATATTATCATAATATTCTATTCGTAAATTACCAAAAGGATAAAATCCTTTTAATGCTAAAACTATAAGTATTATAAATATTGTTATAATAGGAGGTACTATATATTTTAAAATATTTTTGAATTTTCTCATTTTTTCCCCTTGTATTATTTGTAAATATGTTGTATTTCATTTATATTTACTCTATAATTATTATATATTAATTTTATTTTTTAGTTTTAAAAGGTGACCAACTCATATTTTCTGCCATAATTTCATCTGTTATATAACCATTTTGAAGTCTTTATATTAATCTAATTTTAGGTCTCTTAATATTAATCATCTAAACTGGGAACATCATCTTCTTTTGATTTTTCGTTTTGTTTAAAAAAGTTTACAGGTTTCCTTCCACTTTTTCCAGCTCTTGCATCAGCTTCTTCTTGTTCAAATTGTTCCTTTGTTCTTAGTTCCCAGAAGTAGTCGTAATCAGCTCCAATAGCTCTCCAATCATTTACATCTGTAAAAATTATATCTCTACCATGAGAAGTCATCCAATCATTTACCCAATCTAGTTTTTCTTTAAAAATTATTTTATACCTATTAAATTCAGCCTCTTTTCTCTCATCAGTTACTTCTAGTCTATTAAAAATTTTTAAATGAGACATATTTCTTAAAGCAGCATATAAATATCCTGACTCCATATTATTTGTTCCTTGAACAATATAATCTAATCTTCTTATAGTTGGTATGTCTTTTCCTTTTACAAAATCATCATAATTCATATATATTAACTCCTTTTAAATAAAATCTTAAAAATTAGCCCTCTCTCCTATCCTAGCGATTTTTAGTTTTTTCATTTTTTAATTATATAATTAATTGTTTATTTGTTTAATAACTCTACATGGATTTCCGACAGCTACCACATTTGATGGAATATCTCTATTAACGATGCTTCCTGCTCCAATTACTACATTATCTCCAATTGTAACTCCAGGAAGAATTACAGCATTTCCTCCAATCCATACATTATTGCCAACTTTGATTGGTTTGGCATATTCTAACCCTTTATTTCTTCTTTCAGCATCTAATGGATGTCCTGCTGTATAAAAAGCACAATTAGGTGCAATAAATACATTATCTCCAAATTTAACTTTATTTCCATCAAGTATTATTAAATTATGATTAGAATAAAAATTTTCTCCAATTTCAATGTTATAGCCATAATCACACATAAAAGGTTGCTCAATATTAAATGTGTTTCCTGTTTTTCCAAATAAATCTTTTATAATTTTTGCTTTTTCTGTATGATTTGATGGTTTTAATTGATTATATTCATAACACTTGTCTTTAGCTATATACCTTTCTTTTATTAATTCTTTATTATAATTAGCATCATATAATTCTCCTGCTAGCATTTTTTCTTTTTCGTTCATACTATATTTCCTCCATAAATTACTATAATAGATTATAAGAATTTATTGTAATTAATGTTTAATAAAATTTTAAAAAATATTTTTAGCTATTTTTTTAAAAGTATTTTGGAATCGATTATTTATTTTATCATAATATTTTGAGTCTAAAAATTTGTTAACGGTATTTTTCTCAATGGCTTGTCTTATTAAATCTACTATAGCGCCGACCAAAAATATTATCAGTGCTGAAACAATAATATATATAATAGAATATTTACTATTTAATGCATCTTTAGTTTTAAGTATAACTTTCCAAAGAAAATTAGTTAATGGTCCATCGTGTAACAAATAAATTCCTAAAGTTGTAGATGCAAGAGTATTAATTATTTTATTATATTCGATTTTTAAATTAATAAAAATTTCAAATATTGAAATACTTAATATTAACATTAGAATCGTATTAGGTCTCCAAAAATAAGCAATTTCTAAGTTTTTTAATTTATTAAATACATTACTAAACATATAAATAACAAAAATTGATAGTATCATAAGTACAAATGATAGTATTGCTACTATTAGTGATTTATTTTTCTTTTCAAAAAATTTTATATTATATAACCTAATATAAGCCCCTATTAAATACATAACCATCATCCATATAAACCTATTATAATATAATAAAGTTTCTGTATCATTTTTAATTATTCCAAATATAGTAGGTATAATTGACCACAATAATATTACAGTTATAAGTAATTTTATAAAAGTTTCTTTTTTTATACTATGTATAAATGTATTTATATAAGGACTCATAATATATAATAAAACATATGCTGTTGCAAACCAATATCTATCAAAAATTACTGCAAAAAACAATTTAAAACAGTCCATAAATGTAGTTAATAATATACTATGGTTTAAAAAACTTTTTAATATCATAGAAAATATATAATAAAAGTTTATTTCAAGTATCAGCCTTATTAACTTTTTCATAGAAAACTTACTATTTATCAAGAAATATCCTGATATTAATATAAATAAATTTACACCTAATTCTCCGAAAAAGTAAAACATTTTTACTATAAATGAATTATAATTTAATTCTTCAAAAACATATCCGCTTTTATATACATAATGAAAACTTATTATTAATAGCATTGATATAATTCTAAGTAATTCTATATTTGATTGTCTTTTTTTATTATTATTTTCTTTTAATAAATTTCCGTTTGTTTTCAATTTCAATACCTACAGCCATTTTTTTCTCCTCAAAGCTATTATTTTACTATCATAAAAACTATTTGTCTATATACCATAAAATATTTTTAATATTTCTTTATAGAGAGGAATTTTTAATCTATAAATTTCTTCTACAACTTCTTTAACATTATATTCAGCATTAATAGTTTTATATTTAACTTTTTCATTACTAATTTCTAATAATCCAGCTTTAGCTATATTAGTATTTAAAGGACAGCCTAAAGATCCTGGATTTATATACCATTTATTATCTATTTTGTTAAGGGAATATGTATGTGTATGTCCATACAAATATATATCATCATCATATTCCTTAAACATTTCTTTACTTTCTATAACACTTGGATTTTTAATATGTATTTTATATGATCCATTATTTTGTTGAGGATAATGGACCACTAAAATCTTTTTTCCTTCTATTTCTATATTTTCTAATAATTTTAATTCACTTAAAAACTTTATAGATTGTTCGCTTAATTTATTGTGATTCCATTTATGATTTTCAATTTCTTCTTTGCTCATTTTTCTTTTATTATCATGTATCTTTTTGGGTAATCCTTTTAATAAATATTGTTCATGATTACCTTGTACAGCTATTAGATAATTTTTTCTTTTTAATAATTCTTGTACAACTTCTTCTGGATTTATTCCTATTCCAATAATATCTCCACAACATATAATTTTATCTATTTTTATTCTATCAAATTCATTTAAAACAGCTTTTAAAGCCTGTATATTGCTATGTATATCACTTATTATTCCTATTTTCATAGTTTATCCCCTTTATAAGCTATCTAGATTGCAAGTTTTCATTCATTATATCAATTGCCAAAATATTTATCAATAAATTTAACAAGCTAGTTACCTAAATATTGTCATTAATTTAATTTTAGTAATTGCAAACATTCTTTGTAATCTTTTTCATTAAAATCAACATTAGCTGTAATATCTCCAGTATTATACATATCCATGAATTCATTAATGCTAACCCATTTAGCATCTATAACTTCTCTATCTATAAAATTAAGTTGTTTAATTTCTATATCTTTTTTAAATACATATATTTCCTTAAATCTACAACTATTTTTAGAAGTTTTTAAAAAAATAGCTTTATTTTTTTCTAAGCTAATACCTAATTCCTCGTATATTTCTCTAATAAGTCCATCTACAACGTCTTCTCCAGATAACAAAGCTCCACCATTGCATTCCCATTTTAGAGGATTTCTTTTCTTTAATTCTGACCTTTGACTTATCAATATTTGTTTTTTTGAATTTATAATTATTGCTTGGACACTTCTAATAAATTCTCCGAATTCTAAAACGTCTTTATATCTAATTTTAGTTTTTCCTGTTTTGTTTTTATTTTCATCATATATATCTATTATTTCTTGATTATTCATATATTTCTCCAATTTTTAAACTATATAAATGTAATAACATTTTTTAAATTTACTTTTACGTGATACTTTAAAAGTCATGAAATTAATAAAATGACTTAAAACTAGTTTTATTTATTACACTTTTTAAGTCATTTTTTATACTTTTTTATTATTTTTGATTCATTTGTACAGTTCCTATAATACTATTTATATCATCAATTTTATGTTTATCTAAATATTCCTTTACTCCATCTAATACATCTAAACTAGTGTATGGAGAGTAGAAATTTCCGGCACCAATTGAAACTGCTGTAGCACCAGCTAACATAAATTCTATAGCATCATTGCCTGTCATAATTCCACCTAATCCTAGAATTGGAATATTAACAGCTTGTGCAACTTGATATACCATACGAACTGCAATTGGTCTAATTGCTGGTCCAGAAAGTCCTCCTGTATTATTTGCAAGTATTGGCTTTCTTGTTTCAGTATTAATAACCATAGCTGAAAATGTATTAATTAATGAAACTGCATCTGCTCCTGCATCTTGGGCTGCTTTTGCTGGAAGTGTTATATCAGTAACATTTGGTGTTAGCTTCACTATAAGTGGCTTATTCGTTAATACTTTCCTACATGCACTTGTAATTTCTTTTACACCATCATATGTTGTTCCAAATGCCATACATCCAGCAGATACATTAGGACATGACAAATTCAGTTCTACGCCATCTATGTCTAGTGTGTTTAACACTTCACAAACTTTAACATAATCTTGAACTGTTCCTCCGGCACCCCCAAAAGCATTTACTATAATTGCTGTATCATATTTTTTCAAAAATGGTAAGTCATATTCTATAAAGTGTTTAATTCCTGGATTTTCAAGGCCTATTGCATTAAGCATGCCTGCAGGAGTTTCACATACTCTTGGAGCTTTATTTCCTATCTTAGGTTCATAAGATATACCTTTAGTTATAACAGCTCCTAATTTACTTAAATCAAAAAATTCACTATATTCTCTTCCATATCCAAAAGTTCCTGAAGCAACAGTTATTGGATTTTTCATTTTAATACCTGCAAAATTAACTTCTGTCTTCATATATAATATCTCCTTTTATATTTCTACATATTTAGCATCAAATACCGGTCCATTTTTGCAAACATAAGCATATTGAGATTCATCTTTTTTAGTTTCTGATTTTCTTACAGCACATCCTAAACATACACCTAATCCGCAAGCCATTCGTTCCTCTAGTGATATCTGACATGGTACATTCTTTTCAATACTTAGCTGTCTTATCGCCTTTAACATTGGAAGTGGACCACAAGCATATATAAAGTCTATTTTTTCTTTATCTAAATCTTTTTTTAATTCATTTATAGCAAATCCAGGCACTCCATAACTTCCATCATCTGTTGTTATTGTAAGATTGTTTGCTACCATTTTAAACTCTTGTTCTAAAACTACAGCATCCTTATTTCTAAATCCTAAATAAATATTTACTTCAGATGATTTATTTTTTAAATTTTTAGCTAGTTCATATAATGGAAATGTTCCTATACCACCACCTAAAATAGCAACTTTTTTATTTTCTAAAATATCAAAAGTTCCATTACCAAGTGGTCCTACTATGTCAATTTCTTGTCCAATATCTATTTTTGATAATATTTTAGTTCCTTCACCTTTTACTTGAAAAATAAATTCTACAGTGCCGTTTTGTCTATCAACATTATATATGCTAATAGGTCTCCTTAAAAAAGGAACTATACTATCTGAAACTCTTATTTCTAAAAATTGTCCTGGTTTTGCAATATCTGCAATCTTTCTTGCATCAACTCCAAATTTAAATATGTCAGGTTTCAATTGCTCTTTTATTAATAATTTTGCTTTTATATTTAAACTCATATATTTATTCTCCTGCTTTAATAAATTAATTAAAATACATTTTGACAGAATCAGTATATCATATGCTTTGTAAAAAGTAAATATTTTAAGTTCTATGCAATAAAGAAATCAATTATACTATCTATATATCTTTCCACCGCTTCAATTATAACAATATCTGGATCTACATTATCAAGTAGCTCATTAGTAAATCCATAAACTGGAATATATGTAATTTTTGAATACATTTTTATTAAATTATGTGACATCTCAACACTAAAAGAATCACCTATAATCATTATTTCTTTATCTATTAATGGTTTTTTATTTTCATATGTAATTTTTTCACCATCACGAACTTCTGTAAATTCAACATCATCTTGAAAATTCTCAATTTTTATATCCTGCTCTTTAAATTTTTCTGCGCCACTAATATGTAAAATTTTAGATAAATCACCAGATGAATATACAAGTTCACCTTTAGATATTTTGGCATTATCAAATATATAATCATATTCTGGATTGATTTTATGATGTAATAGCTTTACCCCAACAAATCCTCCATATATATTCCAGTGTGTATCTAAACTCAAATAAGAATATGCTGTTTTTTTTGATTCTATTAATTCATGATATGGATATACTATGTTCTCAACACCTTGGCTTTTTATATATTCATATAAATCTAAAATTGCATTTTTATCACTTTTAATTTCTAAAGAATCTGGTAATAATTCTTTATATATAGTACTTTTATTTGGTGCTATAAAATAATATGCATCAATATTTTTTTCCTTTAATTTTTCTAAATTTGATTTTATATTTATTATCGCTGTTCTTTTCTCATCATCTGTAAAAGTTCTCATTCCTAAAGCATATTGAAGAGGATCTCCATCGCTTTTCTTATCATAAAATAACCATTGCATATTACCATTTTCAGTCTTTTTTCCAATCATTACATTATTAAATGATTTTACTTTAAATATATAGTAATTCATATTATTATATTGTTTTTGAATAAATCTCCTAAAAGGTAAATTATCATTAAAATATTCATCATACTTTGATGGGAATTCTTGTAATGTAGTAAACTCTAACGCCGGTTTAGTAGCAAGATTTCTATTTTCACTAGTATCTTGTGAAAGTTTGTCCTTTATAAAAAAATACAATATATGTGGCATAATTAAAATTATTACAAACATTATAATAATAATGATATCAATTTTATTCGTTTTTTGCATATAAATTCTCCTATTTAAAATCTGAAATATATGAATGGATTATATGTGTTTGATACAAGAGTCATTATACATAATACCATAAGAATTGTAAGAACTGCTGGCTCTAATAAATTTTTTTTGAAAATATCTTTCTTTTTAAATATTGATTGAATTAATCCACTAAAGATAATAGCAAATATTAATACTATATATAGTTTCATATTTATAATTGAAGATAATTCAAAATTTCCACTCAAATTATTTGAAAACATTATTTTTATATAAGTTAATGCATCAGCAAAAGTATTTGCTCTAAAAAATACCCAACCAATCATAACTACTCCTAAAGTATATATATGATTGATTATTTTAAATTTATTTTTATCTAGCCATTCTTTTAATTTTATTCTTTCTATTAACATAAAGAAACCATGAAATGCTCCCCAAAATATAAAATTCCATGAAGCTCCATGCCATAAACCAGTTGTAAAAAATACAATTAGTAAATTTATATATGTCCTGACTTGACCTTTTCTATTCCCTCCTAATGGTATGTATAAATATTCTTTAAACCATGTTGATAATGATATATGCCATCTTCTCCAAAATTCAGTTATTGAACCAGATACATATGGTAGATCAAAGTTTTCCATAAATTCAAATCCAAATATTTTTCCAAGACCAATAGCCATATCACTATATCCAGAAAAATCGTAATATATTTGGAACATATAACAAATTATTCCGTAACCATGCAAGAGGCATTGTTAATGTTGATATATTTGAATCAAAAGCAGTATCTGCCATAAGAGCAAGGGTATTTGCTATAAGTACCTTTTTTGATAATCCTATTATAAATCTTTTTATTCCTTCTGAAGCTTTTTCTACAGTAGTTACTCTTTTATTTATTTGTTCTTCAATATCATGATATTTTACAATTGGTCCTGCAATAAGTTGTGGAAAAAATGATATGTATAATGCTAGTTTAATTGGATTTTTTTGAACTTTTATGTCTCCTCTATACAAATCTATAATATAAGACATTATTTGGAAAGTATAAAAAGAGATACCTATTGGCAGTGCAATGTCTTTTGCTTTAAAATAATTACTTTGAATTATGTTATTTAAATTTTCTATTATAAAATTAAAATATTTAAAATATGCTAGTAATCCCAAGTTAGAAAGTATCGCAACCAAAAAAATTATCTTTTTAGCCCAATTTTTGGTTTTGTCAAGAATAATTCCAAATATGTAATTTATTAATATTGAAAACAACATTAAAAACACATATGTTGGTTCTCCCCAGCTATAAAAAATAAGACTAAAAATTAATAAAATTATGTTTCTATATTTATCCTTAGCTATAAAATAAATTATTAATAAAATAGGTAAAAATACCCATAAAAAAGTCATTGAAGCAAATAGCATTTTTTCTCCTCGTAATATTAGATTTTAATTTAAAATAAATTTAATTTTTTTATATTATAATATATTAAATATTAATTTTCAATTATTGTTTATTAGTCTTTTAATTTGTGATGCATATCTATTTAATTTATCTTAAAAAGCAAGAAATCAACTTAAAAATAATAATTTCTTGCTTTTCTATTATTTTATATAATACGAAATTATAAAGTCAAATATATATGTATATGTTATACATGAAAGTGTATTTAAATTAAAAAACAACATAAAAGATGTAAGATATTTATTTTTAAATTTATAGTTAAATATCATTTCTTTATTATCGAAAACTATAGCAGTTAATAATATTACTGGTAGAAAATATCTTGATTGTACACCAAGGATTATTGGTGTTTCTACAGCTGTCCATGCAACATATAAGCTAGTATATACTAATGCAACAATCACTATAAAAATAGATAATATAAATAGTTTTGTTTTGGGATTAAAATTTTCTCTATCTTTATCATCATTTACCAAAAATAATATTGCAAATATTATTAAACAAGAAAATACAAAAAGAGGACTTGATTGTATATTATAATCTCCTAATCCTTCTCCACATAAACTTAATAAAAATGTTTGAGTATATATGTGTATTGTTCTAAATAATATTAAAGAATAACTTATTGGATGTGTAAGTATATATTGTACTTGTAAAGGTGCATTTACTCCTGGATTTACTTCTGTTAATGTCCCAGCAGCATAAAGAAGCCATAGTAAATTTATAGCCACTGCTAAAATAAATATACTCCAAACCACGATGTTTTTAACTTTTTTTGATTTAAATTTTTCTTTTGGTAAAATGAAAAGCAATAAGCAAAGTGGTATATAAACAATCTTACATAAAGCAATTATAACTGATAGAGTTCCTAATATTGCATAATCTTTTTTATTGATTTTAACTTTATTTTTATCATATTTTAAATATAAAATATATGATATAAATAAAATGCAACTTGCTATTGTTAGAGCATCAGAAGACATTGAAGCAAATTCACTTATTGTAAGAGGAAGTAATCCTAAAAAGAATACTATTTGTTTTTTAAAAGGTATTAATTTTATTGCATAATACATTAAAAATATTGCTACTAGCATATTTACTATTCTTGCAGCATAACATTGAACTACTATATTTCCACCAAATATTCTTGTTATAAACATTCCTATTGCTTGTGGTAAGTGACATATTGGAGCATAAGTAGCCATGGAATATGTTAATTCAATAGTCTTTCCATCTTCTGGTATATTTACCATATAAAAATAATCTTCATAATTTGAATTTGTGCCTGTTACAAGTTCATGAAGTTTCGTATTAAAAGTATCTACAGGTACTCCTTCATCATTTGTATGTGCAAAGAAAACACCTCTTGAAATCAACATGGATTTTCTTGCATGTTGAACTTCGTCTGGAATTTTTCCTAAAGGGTTTGCTATTACATACATTATTCCTAAAGGGATAATTAATGTTAAATATAGTTTTTCTAATTTAATATTCTTTTTTTCAAATAATTTTATTATTATGTAAAAAATTATTGTCATTAATATAGTAACTATATAAGTAATATTTGCAAATATATTTTTTGGAGGTAGCCTAAGAGTGTAATCGCCGTTATAAAATGAAGTTGTAGCAATTAACAATACAATTATCATTAAACCAAAATGAAGGAGATTAAATTTCCATTCATTTTTTACATTTTCAAAAAATTTTTGTATCATATTTTTCTCCCAATTATTATTTCATATAAACTATATACACCATATAAATTATTTAAATTTTAAAATTATTCAAAAGGCTCCCTATAATCTCTTAATTTTTTAGATATAAAATTTAACGTATCAAAAACTCGTTTTGAATTTTTTAAATATATAACATCATCATATCCAAATCGTGCATATGATGCTTTTTTTAACATTCCCATATATTGCATTTGAGCATATAAATTGTCAATTTGCCCATCTCTTCTATATTCATATATAATATTATCTGCGAAATTAGGTTTTAATGCTCTATTACCTAACACATTCATTACTCTTTCATCATTTTCAATAGAACCTATTCCTCTTAATGTTCTACCAAAAGCAATAACAGGTGGTTCTAATTCTCCATAGAAATCAAAATTTGTTCTATATGTATCACCACCATACATTCCTGATGGATCTGAATAATTTCTTAGACAATTTCTTTGTTTATGGGCATAATAATATGCTATATTTTCTGCACGATCTTGAGTCGTTGCTTCATCAATAAGAGAAAATCCTTCATAAAACATAGTTTTATCATTAGGAGATAATCTTTTATCTGTTGATAAAAATTTTGTAACAGAATCCATCCATGTTCTATTTACCATATGTCCAAGCTCATGTGCTACATACAATCTTGTTCTTTCATCAGGCGTTAAGATACCATTACCACTAAGATTAGGATTTATCTGAATAACTCCTGTTGGATGAGTAATTCCATATATTCCTTTATCAGAGTCATCTAAAACCGAAATTGCTTTTACTTCAGATACTGCATTTAAAATATTTGGAAAAGCATCTAAATTGTTTAAATAGTAATAATATAAATATTCCTCTATATTACTTACAAAAGATTCAAGTTTAATTAACTCTTTTCTTAATTGTGGATCATTATAATATTGCGGATCATTATAATTTGAGTTATTTCTTAATATTTTTCCATTTGCAATTTGCTGACCAAAAAATTGAATACTTTTGTTAATTAAATTTTGAAATATTTTTGTTATTTGATTTTGATATTGTCCAAAATTATATTTTAATCTATAATTTACTTCCATATATTTTCCTTTCTATTATAAATTAGCAAGTGGATTGTTTTCTACTGCATTTCTTATTTGTTCACTATCAACATGTGTATAAATTTCAGTAGTAGAAATACTCTCATGTCCCAAAAGCTCTTGCAAAGCTCTTATATCAACATTTCCATACTTGTACATAAGTGTAGCAGCTGTATGTCTTAATTTATGTACTGAATATTTATCTGATTTTTCTATTCCTGTAAGTTTCAATTCCTCTTTAACTACATATTGAACAGTTCTTCTACTAATACGCTTTTTTTGCTCACTCAAAAATAATGCATCTCTAGAATCAAATTTAACTCCATCTCTAGGTCTAACTGCTAAATATTCGTTAATTGCATTTATGCAAGCTTTATTTAGATATATTGTTCTTTCTTTGTTGCCTTTGCCTATTACATTTAACTTATTGTTTTCGAAATCTATATCGCTAATATTCATTCCTACTAATTCAGATAATCTAACACCACAATTTAAAAGAATTGTTATCATAGCAAAATTTCTTTCAGAATTATCATGATTACCATGGCCTGCATTATTTTCTGTATTTGCAACAGTTTTTAATAATTCTTTACTTTGATCTAAAGTTAAATATTTAGGCAACCTTTTTCCGATTTTAGGACTTTCTAAATCTTGTGCAGGATTTACAGAAATTCTTTTTGTTTTATTGCACATATATTTAAAAAATACTCTAATACTAGCTGTTTTTCTAGCAAGTGTTGCTGGTTTACTAGAATAACATGTTTTTAAATAGCCAAGAAATGAATGTATATCTTGTATAGTTATTTTTTTTAAGGTTTCTAAGTCAAAATCATTTATTTCTATTGTTTTTATAAATTCTTCATCATCAACATCAGTTAATTTGAATTTAAATTTTATATATTTTAGAAAATGTGCTATATCATAATTATACTCTTTAACAGTATTTTCAGATTTATTTAAAATTGTTGAACTATATGCAAGAAAGTCATTTAAAAATTCTGGATTTTCTTCTGGTTTAATCATATTTTAATTCATTCTCCTTTTAATCTTAAATATATAAAATATATATAAAATATATTTAAATTATATATTTAAGACATAACTTTTACAATAAGTTTTAAAAATTTTGTGCAAAGTTATTTTTTTATTTTCTTCTCTTTATCTTTTACAATACCTTGTACATCCAATTTTCCCGCTCTTGTAATAGAATTATAGCCATATTTATTTTTCAACTTGTCCATAACTCCATCTATTTTTTCTTGCTTCTCATCTGATATTTGAGAGAAAAACGATAGTTGAGTTTCTTCTCTATTTTCTAAATTATCTACTCTAACACCTACAAGCCTTATTGGTTCTTTTTTATACATTTCTACGCAAATTTGTTTTGCATTTTCTAAAATTTCTTTTGTAGAAGATGTTGCACATCTTAATTGCTTTTGATGAGAATAATCCTTGAAATCTTTTGTTCTTAATTGTACATTTACAGTATTTGCAAGAAGATTACACTTTCTTAATCTAAAAGCAACTTGTTCGCACAATGCAACTATTATTTTTTCTATTTCTTCTATAGATGTAACATCATGTGGCAGAGTTACAGAATTACCAATACTTTTAGGGTCTTCTTGTTTTTCGATTACTTCAGATTCATCAATACCATTTGCATAATTCCACATCATTAATCCATATTTTCCAAATTTATTCATTAGAAAATTTTTATCAGTTTTAGCTAAATCACCTATTGTTTTTATTCCTAAGTTATAAAGCTTTGGAACTGTTTTTCTTCCTATCATAAATAAATCTGATACAGGTAATGGCCACATTTTATCTTCAATTTCATATTCATATAAAGTATGAACTTTATTTGGTTTTTCAAAATCTGATGCCATTTTTGCAAGAAGTTTATTACTAGACACTCCAACATTTACAGTAAAGCCTAACTCTTTTTCAGTACGATGATTTATTTCATATGCAATATCTATTAGTTTTTTTCCTGATAAAAAATGAGTTAAATCTAAGAAACACTCATCTATACTAAAACGTTCTATTTTATCTGTATAATCAAGAAAGATTTTATATAAATCATTTGAATATTTATTAAATAATTCAAAATTTACTGGAAATACTTCTAGTTTATTACACTTTTTTCTTGCAAAATATATTGGTTCACCAGTGACTATACCAAACTTTTTAGCTACTGGACTTTTGGCTAAAACGACTCCAGAACGTCGTTCCTCGTCTCCACCTATGATTGATGGAATAGTTCTAATATCAATAGGATAACCTTGTTTTAGCATATAAACAGCTGTCCATGATAAAAAAGCATTATTAACATCTACATGTAAAATCTGTCTTTCCAATATAATTCTCCTTAAATCCATGGTACCAAACATAAGTTTGTAAATAGATTTTATCATGTAATATATTAGATGTCAACATTCATACAAAAAAATGTTTGTATTATTGATTTTTATTTTCATTAGAATCAATAGGATTACTAATATTATTTGTTTCAATAAATTCATCAACTAAATTTGTATAAATCATCAAATAAGATAGTGAGACAAGAAATCCAGCTAAAACATCACTTGTATAATGAACTCCAAGATAAATTCTACTTATTCCTATTAAAAATATTAATAAAAACAATAATACTATCAAAGTATTTCTTAATTTTTTATTCTTTACTTTTTTATATAATAAATATATTAAAAATCCATAAAATGCTGCACTTGCCATAGAATGTCCTGATGGAAAGCTGTATCCAGATTCGTCTATTAATCTACATTCTGTTGGTCTAGGCCTTTGAACTATATTCTTTAAAATGTGATTTAATATTCCTACAATACCTAAATTTAAATATATACATAATCCAATTTTTTTATTTTTTATAATAATAAATAATGCTGTTGCTATAGAAAATAAAACAATTGCACTTCCAAATTGAGTAATAAACTTTGCAATTGGAGTAATATAATTAGACATAAATTTTGAAATTATTTTATATCCAATAATATCTTTTATCATAATATCTTTTTGAAATACATTCTCTGTTATTTGAAGAAAATATATCATACACAAAAATACAATAATCCATTCGACATTTTTCTTAATAAATTTTTTTATTTTATCTTTTTTAAATTTCATATATCCTCTCTTTTGTTTATTAATAAATTATACATTATAATGACTTTTAGTTATTTTAATCTTATAATAGCATGTATAATTGTTTCATCTTCATTTTTTATTGTTACATAATTATAATCATTTTCTTTAGAATATATTACTTTAACAACTTCTCCAAGTTTAATTTCTTTTTTATACATAACCTCAAAATTATTTAATTCATTAGAAAAAGCAATTTCTTCCGGTAATACTTCCTTTGCTATATCTAAATAATATATATTGTGAAGATGTTTATTTACATCTATTAAATTTCTAGTTATTTTAAAATCAATTTTATTTATATAATCTTTTGGTTCTTTCAATTTTTGTAAATCACATTCTTCAAAAACTTTTGTATTTGGTTCTAATTCATATTTTGCAGATATTTCATCACTAACTTTTATAAGTTTTCCTTTATCAATATCTATAAATACCCATTTAGAACTTGCTACTGCAACTATCTCATTATATTGATTTTTAACTTCAAAATCACGAAATGCATAAAATTCATTAATTTTCCATGACCAAGTTTTTACGTTTAATGAATCACCTACTAATGGTCTTTTTTTAACCTGCACTTTCCAAGATAATAAAATCCAAGATTTTCTTGTTTTATCCATATCAGTAATCCCATATCCAGCTATTTCTGAATGCATTCCAGCTACATCTTCCATAAATCTTAATAAAAATGTATTTGTTAATTCATTTAATGGATTTATATCACTCAAACCTACATAAAATTTACTTTCTACAAACATAATTTTCTCCTTAAATATTTTATCTTTTAATAAACAGAAGTATTATATCATAAGCCATTTAAAACATCAAATATTATTTAAAAGGGGAAAAACTATTTTTTCCCCTTAATTTATATTCATAACATAATTGGCTGAATTTGTTCTTTATCTAAAGCATATTCCAATGTTCTTATAATATATGTTGGATCAAAAACAACTGAATTTGGTTTTGTTATTGGATTATCTTGTTTAAAAGGTACAAAATAATAGTTTTTTCTATTAAGTAATTTTCCGTATATTTTCAGCGGCTCCTGACAAAGCATTATTTGTGGATATTGCAATTACTACAGGTCTGTCATTCCTTAAATGTGATTTTACTGCCATTGTAACAGGAGTATCTATAATATCATTGGCAAGCTTTGAAATAGTATTTCCAGAGCAAGGCGCAACTATTAAAATATCAAACATTTTCTTAGGGCCAACAGGTTCTGCCATACATATTGTATTAATTACAGTATTTTGAGTTATTTCTTCTATTTCTTTAATAAAATCCTTTGCGTTTCCAAATTTTGTATCAAGATTATAACTATTAAAACTCATTATTGGAATAACCTCTATATTCTTTATTTCTACTAATTTTTTTAATTCATCTATTGTTTTTCTAAAAGTACAAAAAGAACCAGTAAAAGCAAAACCAATTTTTTTCCCTTCTAATTTCATATTTTTACCTCCTTTCCTAAAATAATTATAAAAATACATATACTTGTATGTCCTTTTATATTTTATGAAATTATGTATACTAAGGTTAAATTATTTTAAATAAGAAAATTCAAATAAAAAAAGATAGACACATAAAATGTATCTATCTTTTTTAAAGTATTATATTTATAAATTATTATTTTCTTCTTTGCCTATAAGCCCAAATCATTATTCCAAATACTATTATAAATAATGGAATAAGTATTATTATAGCTATAACAACTATATTTTCTGTTTGAGTTGGTAAATATGTTGCACTAGCATAATCTTTTCTTATTGTTAAAATATTATTTTTATTTCCCAAAAATGCCATTGAATTTATAACAAAATCTTTGTTGCTTTTAATATTAGATAATGGTTGGTTTGCACTTAAAGCTGGTACAGAATAATCATATATAAATCTTGAAGTTGATGCAATTATTAATTTAGAATCTGTATCAACATTCTCTTCTTCTGAGCCTTCATTAGTAGGCAATGTTTTTGTAAGAATAGCTGCAATATCAGCTTTTCCTACTTCTGCACTTTTAGCAGCTGTAGTTAAATCAGATGATAGATCAGTAACATATATAGCTTCATCTGAAGAATTTAACAATATCTCTTTTTCAACATTTAGATTTTGTAATTCATCATCAGATTTAAATTCTAGCTTACTAGCATATACTAACCACATTACACTATCTGTATAAATATCGCGTGTTATTTTATTTGTACTAGAAACTTGAGGAACAAATATATAAGGACTGCTTGATAATGCACTACCATTTTCATATTCTAATATATAACCTTTTTTCACTGAAACACCATATAAGTCTAAAATAGATTGTATGTTAGGGAAGAATGTATCTTGAGATACTACATCAAATGAAAAATATAGTTCTCCTCCTTTATTAATATAATCTTTTATTGATTGTACCTCGACATCAAATAAATCTATTGTTGGTGAGATTATGGCTAATACATCACAATCATCTGGCACTTTACCAGCTGTTGCTAGATTTATAAATGAAACATCAAATGCCTCATTTTTTAAATATGATAATAAAATAGCTATTTCATCTTCTCCATATTCGCCGTGTGTTTGAGTAAAGTAAATTTTAGGCTTATTTTCTTCATTTAAAGCTAATAATGAGTTTGTTATAGTTTGTTCAGCAACATCCACAGATTGATATGTTGTATAGTCATAAGTTGTAAATGAAGATGAATCAACAATTTTTTCAGAATCACCTGATTTCATAATTAGTACATAATAGCCTGATTCAAGATTATATTCTTGAACCATTGCATAATTTTTCTCTTCATCTAACATTTCAAAAGTAATTTTATTATTTGCTTCATTATATTGTTTTAATAAATCTATTATATTACTTTTTTCATCAAAACCATAAACATATATTTTTATGTCTTGATTTATTTGTTCTACCGCTTTTTTTGACGTATCTGTTAAAGTGTATAATTTATTTTCTGTCATATCTATTTCTGGTAAATCAGCATTATTTGCCCATAAATTTAAAGCAGAATATAATATTAATAATATAATAGCAATTAAAAATACTCTCGTTCCATCTACTAAATAACTTCTTCTAAACCTTAATGATATCTTTTCTTTAAATTTTACCTTGTCTTTTTTCACTTCATTTTCTTTAGACTCATTCTCTTTTTTTGATTTTTTAAACATTTTTACTCCTCCCTATTTTATGCTCTTTCTTCTTTGTAAAACAATAATCGTAAACAATATAAACATTAAAGTGAAAGATACAAAAGTTATAATTTCTGAAATAGAAATTATTCCATATGAGAAATTTTCAAATTTGTCAATTAGTGAAAATAAACCAAAGATTTCATTAATATAAGGCAAGAACCACATTGCCATAAATACACCAATAGTTAATACAGAAGCTACAATTTGATTTTCTGTTATACTTGATGCAAACATTCCAAAAGCAATATATGCCAAACTTAATAGGAAAAATCCTATTAAAGTAGTAATTGCAACCATAATAGATGGTTTTCCGAAATAACTTAATATTGCAAAATACATTAAAGTAAATAATTCAGTTATTGCCATTACAATAGCTGCTGCAAAAAATTTTCCTAATACAATCGCAGTAATGCTTCTTGGTGAAGTTATTAGCAATTGTTCAGTTCCAGTTTTCCTTTCTTCAGAAAACATTCTCATTGTTAAAACAGGAACTATAAAAGTTAATATTGTAGAGCCATTGTAAAATAAATTTTCAAAATTTACAGACTGATATTGATAAATATTTATATAAAAGAATATGCTAAAGATTAATAAAAATAAACCTATAAAAACATATCCAACTGGAGATAATAGATAACTTTTTAATTCTTTTTTTATTATAGCAAACATTATTTATTCCCTCCTTCTTTTTGGTCATTATTCTTTTCAGCTTTTTTATTTTTTTTAGCTTCAGCTTTAGCTTCTTTAGCAACTTTTTTACGAGCCTTAGCTTCTTTTTTAGCTATTTTCTTCTTTTCCTTTTCTTCTTTATTAAATTTTTCTTCTTCTCTTAACTCTTCAATCTCTTTTTCATATTGCATTTTATTAATTTCTTTTTGGCTATATTCTTTTCTATTTTCAACAAGCTTAATAAAAGCAGATTCAAGTGAAGATTCTGACTTTTTCATCTCTAAAATCGTTATATTATTTTTAGCACAATTTGAAAAAATTAATTTTCTAATATCATCACTTGTATTAGTTTCAATAGTATATTCCTTACTATTATCATCATTTTCTTTAACTAATTTAATATCAGTAATTTCAGGAATTTCATCTTTAATTGATGTAAATTTATTATTTATATCATCAACAATTATATTTAAAGTAGTATTATCAGCAGTTTTTGTTTCTAGATTTTCTGGAGTATCAACAGCTACTATTTCACCTTTATCTATTATTATAACTTTTTCACATATTTGACTTATTTCTGAAAGTATATGAGAACTTATTAATACTGTATGATTTTTTCTAAATGATTTTATTAATTCTCTTATTTCTATTACCTGTTTTGGATCAAGTCCAACTGTTGGCTCGTCTAATATTAATATTTTAGGATTTCCAACTATGGCTCCCGCCATGCTAACTCTTTGTTTATATCCTCTAGATAAACTTTTTGTTAAATTATTTTGGACTTTTTCTAGACCAGTCTCTTCTATAGCATTTTTTACTGCTTCCTTACGATTTTTCCTTGGTACTAATTTTAATTCAGCCATATAATTTATAAATTCTTTTACTGTTAAATCACTGTATAATGGTGTACCTTCTGGCATATATCCAATTTGAGATTTAACTTTTTTTGGCTTTTGATCAATATCATAACCATTTATAATTATTTCGCCTTCTGTAGGTTCTATAAAACCTGTAATCATGTTCATAGTAGTAGATTTTCCAGCTCCATTACGTCCGAGAAATCCAACTATTTCACCGTCTTTGACTTCGAAATTAATATTTCTAACTGCATAGAAATTGCCATATCTTTTAGTAACATTTTTGACCTGTATCAAAGTCTTTTCCCTCCTTTATAATATTTTAAATGATTTTATATATATAACCTTAAAATAAAATTAAATTAAATTACCTTAAAGTTAAATAACATAGTTAATTTTTTTATAAGAAAACTATCCCATTTTAGCAATTAATGCCTTTATTTTTATTCCTTCTTCTGAAAACATTTTTTCATGTTCTGTCATAATATTTTCACCAAATATTGGTTCATTATGTAAATCATATGTTTTTGAAATTATTTTAAAATTTGATTCAGCTAAATATTTAAGGCTATCTTCAAATAATTCATCAGAATCTGTCTTAAAATATAATTCTCCATTTGGCACAATAAATCCTTCATATAATTTTAATTGTCTTATATGAGTTAATCTTTTTTTATTATGTTTTTTCTTAGGCCATGGATTACAAAAATTTATATATATTCTCTCTACAGTATCTTTTTTATCAAAAACTTCTGATATTCTTTCTGCATTTGCTCTAATTAATAATAGATTTTCTGGATAAGTAAAATTATAAGCTTTTTCTATATTTCTTTTAGAAAGTCCCAGCATTGCTTCAATCATATCAATAGCAATATAATTTATATTTTTATTTTTTGTAGCTAATGTAGATATAAATAACCCTTTTCCACAACCAATTTCAATATGAAGAGGCTGTTTTTTAGGAAACATTTCATTCCATTTTCCTTTTAATTCAAATGGATTATCAATATAAAATTTAGAATTTTCTAATTCTTGTTTTGCCCATTTTTTTCTTCTTATTCTCATCTTGAAATTTTATTTTTATAAATCCTTTCAATTTAATAATTCATAACAAATTTATCAATGTACTTTATATGTATCTGTATATAATTTATCTCTTTTTACAATTTTACCATCTCTTCTATATGCTCTATAAGATTCTACTACCAAAGATGTACTTGTTGATTTTATTGTTTTAGTATCAATAAAAAGTTCATATTCATCTTCCATATGAAGCCCATATATCTTTACTGATGCTATTCCTCCAGTTACTTGAGCTTCAATTTTAATCGGATAATCTCTTCTATTTTTAAATTGAAAATCTGTAGACCCCCAAACAACAGTAGCATCCTTTCCTGCTTCTGCATATGATGGTACAAACATATGATTTCTTCTTTGCTCAATTTCCATATTTGCTTCTATTGCTGCATTATATAAAGTTGTAGATATTTGGCAAATTCCTCCACCTAATCCATCAGTAACTCCACCATCTTGATAAATAGGAGCTTCTTTATATCCAGCTTCTATAGTTCTTTTTCCAACTACTTTATTATAAGAAAAAATTTCACCTGGCATTACAACAGTTCCATTTATTTTCTCGGCAGCTAATCTTAAATTTGTAGTTCTATCAGTATCTCTAGCATTATATTTTGTTATATATGAGCCCACTAAATCAGGAAAAGCTTCCTTTCCTAAATCATTTACTGTAATGTCTGCTTTTTTATAATTTAATTCAATTGCATATTCTTCTGCTTCTGGATTATTTTCTATTATTTCTTTAGCTTTATCAATATCAAAATCGACTCCTGTAACATCTGGAAAAACTGCATATGGTTCAGTTGTAAAATACGCATTTTGAACTTCTCTATAGACGTCACTATGTATTGATTCTACATTTATAGGATCAGGATATTTTACATGTGTTGGAATTTGAATGTATTCATTAGAATAACTAATATCTTGAATTGATTCGATAATAATATTTTTTAAATCATCTACACTAATTTCTACACCATTAGAACCATTTGTTATAATAAGTTCATCATCTTCAATATAATAGCCATATTGCTGTACTTGATCTGGTAAATTAGCTTGGATTGTTTCTAAATATGAAATTAATGCATTTTCATTATATGTTAGTACTGGTTCTATATTTATATTTGCTGTAAGTACTAAAATATATTTTTCCATATCATTTAAAAAATTTCCTGTTTTTGCAATATTAAGTGCATAATTTACAGAAGATTCAATATCAAATTTAGCTTCGATTTGTTCAACTTCAAGATAATAATTATAATTCTTATAAGTCAATTCAAGGTGGTCATTCATTTGTTTATGTAATTCATTTGTCACTAATTTTATAGCTTCCTGTTTTGTTAAACCAGAAACGTTAATACCTTTAATAAAGACTCCTGATTGTATAGTATTACTATTTTGTTGATTTGAATAAAACATTATACTACCTGCAATCAATATTCCTATAAATATTGCAAGAAATATCACAAAAAGCAATACAATACTATCATGTTTAAACATTTTTAAAATTTTTTTATTATTACCTTTAAATATTTGAAAATCTGGCATATAAATTTCCTCAAAATATTTTTTAAAATTTAAAATTCATTTATATTATATTGTAAATAGATTTATAAATCAATAATTTGTATAAAAAAGAAAAGTAGAATATAAAAAAGAAAAGTAGAATAAATTTTCTACTTTTCCTTTTTAACTTATTTTATTTTTTCTTCAACAACAGAGTGATCACTATCATCACTATCATCTTTACTTAATATAAATCCAGTTGCAATAGGTCTTGTTTTATGTGCTCCTGTACTATCAATTGGGTCATTTACTATAGTTCCATTTACAACTAAAACACTAGATGTTCCTCCATCCAAGTTTGCTGCATTTACAGCTCCATAATTTTCTAATATTTCTATTAAATCATTCATATCTGCACCAGGTTTTGATGTTGTTCTTCCATCTAATACTAAAAACAATACTATACCATCTTGTCTTTGAGCTATAGCTGTTCTAGGTGCTTTTCCCCAACCGCCATTACCTAATACTTCTGATGCTTTACCATTTACTATTAAAAAAGGTCCAAAAGTAACTGCATCTCGAATTCCTTGTTGTTTTGCTTTAGATAAAGACATTTTACCTAATACTAACTTATTATCTTCTGTAAATCCAATTATTCCCCCAGAACCTGCATAAGAACTCGTAGTAACATATTGTCCATTTGAAACAGTAATTCCTAAAGGTGAGCCTCCTGTACTACTAAAATTAGGATCTACAAATCCACCTCCATTAATAGCAATTAAAGCATCATTATTTTTTGCCATTGTAGTTAAATATTGACCAGAAACTCCTAAATTTTTTGTAACAACAGTATGTACTCTTGATGGATCATAAACAGCTACCAAATATCCATCAAATTTTTTATCAGAAATTTCTATAATTTTATAATCATCATTAGCTTCATCTCTTTCTAAAATTTGTCTTTCATATTCATTTTCATATTCAACTTTATTTGAGGCTAATTCTGTATTAATAGCATTTACATCAGTAGTTTCATTTGTTTCAATAACTTTATTTTTATCTAATATGTAATCAATTGTTTCTTCGTCATAAAACCAAGTTGCAAAATATTGATGTGTCATTGTTGTCATAGCTGTAGTTACAAGCCATTCTCTAAAACCTATATATGGGCCATATAATAAAAATAAAACAATTACTATTCCTATAGTTCCTAATGAAAATAATACTGTAAAAATTTTACTAAATATTCCGGAAAAATTATGCTCTTTTTTTAATTCTGCTTTTTTTTCTATTCTTGATTTTTTATTTTTTCTACTTAAATCATTAATATCTTCTACTTTAGTAGAGTTTTCATCTAAATTAACATCTATTTCTTTATCTATTGTACTATTTCTCATTTAGTTTATCCTTTCCTGTTTAATTAAATTGATATTATATATTTTATACGAAAAAAATATTTTTGTCTATATTTTATCTATATAATTTGTAGAAATTAATCAATTAATAGGATAAAAGCTCGAATAAATCTCAAAAAATAAATCTGATATTTTTTTAAATTTTTTAGTTATATCATCTAAAGATAAATCTTGAGTTGGTTTTATTTCTTTTTCAAATTCTTTAGGTAAATTAATATTTATATCTTTTAAGAAGTTAATTAATACATTTGAAAATTCCGACAAAAAATAAACTCTATTATTTCTATCTAATATTCTCCTAGATTCAATATCTTTAATTCTCTCATATGGTGAAACAATTCCATTTGATTTTGCCATTAAATCAGATATATTTAAAATAATATCATACTTTGTAAATTTATATTTTTCCAAAAAAATCGTAATATCATCTTTTATAGTTCCTTCTTTCCATTTAGGATTTCCATATGAATCTATAAAAAAGCCGTCTAACGCTTGATCATTAGTTGCACATCTTCCACCATTCAAAAAAGAATGAGTTAAACATGCTATTGCTTCTGCCTCCCAACCTAAATCAACCAAATTTTCAAATCCAATGATAACATGCATAAAATCGTGAATTTTTTTCCTACCATAATCATGTAACAATCCTTGTATTACTGCTTGTTGTGAATCAAGTTTATACATCATAGCTAACTGCCCAGCAAGCTTTCCTTCAAACATCGAATGAGAAATCCATGAGCTTGCATTTATATTACTTTCAGGTATTATTTGGTCTCCTAAATATTTTCCACTTTCAATACAATTATAAGCAAGTTTTAATATAATTATTTTAATCTTATCGTCTAATTTTATTTTTGAATTATCATTTCCTTGCGTTAATTGATAACAGTTTTCGATAGATAGATTATAAGATTTGAAATATTCTTGTATCATTATACATAAATTTGATAAGCATTCTAATTCAATATCTTTTATTAAAATAAAAAAAGCATCTTGAATTGAATGAGTGACAACTTTTTTATTTTCTGATAGTTGCATTGCTTTATTCCTATAATACTCATTTGTAAAATTTAATCTCATAATAATTCTCCAATTAATATTAAAAATAATTTTTAATATGTATAAATTAGCATATTAAAATATCTTTTTTAAATATATCACAACTAATTTTTTAAATAAATACATTTTTAAATTTTTATTTACTTACAAAATTTATATGATATAATTTATATGTCGGAGGTATTACAAATGAAGAATCTTAAATTTACAAGTTTTAAAGAACATAATTATTCTATTCCAATTATAATTTTTAGAATTATATCTGTAATAATTATAGTTATTGCACTATACTTTTTATATAAATGGAATCTAGAAAATAAAGCTAATAACAAAATAATAGATGAACTTACTTCTCAAGTAAATATTCCAGAAGTACCAAATCCTACTAAAGATAAAACTGACAATAATATAGATGAAGTTAATAATATTCCAAATGAAAATACAAATATTGAAGAAAACACTTCAAATTCTCAAAATGAAAATTATTTATTAGATTTTTCTAATTTACTAAATACTAATTCAGATACAGTTGCTTGGATTAAAATAAATAATACAAAGGTTGATTTTCCTGTTGTAAAATCTCAAGACAATAATTATTATTTAAAACATAATTTTAACAAAGAATATAATTCTGCTGGATGGATTTTTGCAGATTATAGAAATAAATTTGATGGTACAGATAAAAATATTATTATATATGGACATAATCGTAGAAATGGTAGTATGTTTTCTTCTTTAAATAATGCATTAGAAAAATCTTGGTACAGTAATGAAGAAAATCAGTACATCACATTATATACTCCTCAAACAACATATAAATATCAAATATTTTCGATTTATAAGATACCATCTTCAGAATTTGATAGTACAACTGAATTTCAATCAGATGAACAGTTTCAAAATTTTATAAATAGCTCATTAGAAAAATCTGTATATGATTTTAATATGGAAATTACACCTGCTGATAATATTTTAACAGTATATACTTGTGCAAATAATAATCAATATAGAATTATAATTCAAGCAAAATCAATAAAATATTAATATAAAAAACCTAATATTATAAAAATATTAGGTTTTGTTTTATCATTTTACTTTATAAAATTTATTTTAAATGTTTTACGACCTCTGAAATAATAGCATTTTTAGCTTCTTCAAAACTCATATTCATATTAGCACCGGCAGCTTTAATGTGCCCACCTCCACCAAAAGTTAAACAAATTTCTGCAACATTTACATATTCATTAGATCTAAGTGATGCTTTATATCCGACTTCTTGTTCATATAAGAAAATAGAAACTTCTACACCTTCCACACTTCTACCTATTTCAACAATGCCATCTTTTTCTCCTGTTTTAATTCCAATTTCAGCTTCGTCTGCTTTTGTCATATATGTAAAGGCAATCTTTCCATCATGTAAAAATTCTAATCTATTCATTGCAAGTTTTTGTGCTTCAAACTTGGCCTTTGATAGTGTAAGCATAGATTGTTTATATACATTTGGAAGATTAATTCCTTTTTCTAAACACCAAGATGCATATTCAAAAGATTCAATAGTAACATTACTATTTCTAAAACCATTAGTATCAGTTATAATTCCTGTTAATAAACAAGTTCCAATTTCTTTAGTAATTTCTATTCCTAAATACTCAAAACTTGACACTAAAATCTGAGCTGTTGCTGGTGAAACATGATTTACAACATTGTAATCTGCAAACATATCATTTCTGCTATGATGATCTATTTCTACTTTAACTTTAGCATTTTCAAAATATTCTATAAATTCTGCATTTATCCTTTTTATATTTTGACAATCTAGAACTATTGCTAAATCATATTTTTCAATTTCAGAATGTGATATAATATATTCTCGCCCATCTAAAAAATTAAAATTTTCTGGAAAATCTTTCATTAAAATAAAAGCATTTTTCTTCATATTTCTTAATGCTAAGCACATTGCCAAACTACTTCCTATAGCATCGCCGTCTGGTGCTTCATGAGCTATAACAATTATATTTTCTGCTTTTTTTATTTCTACTAATATTTCATCTAATGTCATTTATATTTTATCCCCTTTCAATATGCTTTTCTATTGTTCTTTTTTTAAATCTTTTGTAATATTTTTTAAAATCTCATCGATTCTAGAACCATATTCTAAAGATTCATCAAATTCAAAAATAAGTTCTGGCGTATATCTTAAATTAACCTTTTTAGCAATACTGCTTCTAATAAATCCACTAGATTGTTTTAGTATAGCTAAATTTTCTTTTTTACTTTTTTCATTAATCATACTTACATACACTTTTGCAAATCTAAGATCTGGTGTAGTTTTAACTCTAGTTACACTAATTAAGCCCGTAAGATGAGGATTTTTGAGTTCCAAAGAAATTATATTACTAATTTCTTTTTTTAACTCTTCATCTATTTTATTCATTCTGTTACTATTACTTGCCATAGAATTATCCTTTCTATTATAATTTATATATTCAATTTTTAGGAGAAGCAATTTTTAATAATTATTGTTTTACTTGCTCCATAACATATACTTCTAATTGATCTCCTTCTTTAATATCATTAAATCCATCTATTTGAAGACCACATTCATATCCTTTATTAACTTCTTTAACATCATCTTTAAATCTCTTTAATGATATTAATTTTCCATCATGTATAACAATATTATCTCTAATAACTCTTATTCCTGCATTTCTTGCAACTTTTCCTGTTAAGACATAAGAACCTGCAATAGTACCAACATTAGACACTTTAAATGTTTGTCTAATTTCAGCTGTACCAATAACAACTTCTTTATAAACTGGATCTAGCATTCCTTTCATTGCTGCTTCTACATCATTTATTGCATCGTAAATTATAGAATATTGTTTAATTTCTACTCCATCTTTATCTGCAATTGTTTTAGCTATAACTTCAGGTCTAACATTAAATGCAATTATAATTGCACCTGAAACTTTTGCAAGATTAACATCAGATTCTGTAACTCCACCAACATTTGAATGAATTACTTTAACTTTAACTTCTGAATTAGATAATTTTTCTAAAGATTGATTTAAAGCTTCAACAGAACCTTGTACATCTGCTTTAACAATTAGATTTAATTCTTTTAAGTTTTCACTTTCTATCTTACTAAATAAATCATCAAGAGTTACAATTTTATTTTGATTAATTTCTTTTTGATGTTTTTCATACTTTCTCTTCTCGATTAAATGTTTAGCTGTTCTTTCATCTTTTACTTCATAGAATGTATCTCCAGATTCTGGAACAGAAGTTAAACCTGTTATTTCAACTGGCATAGAAGGTCCAGCACTTTTAACTTTTTTGCCTTTATCATTTTGCATTGTTCTAATTCTACCTATTGAAGAACCAACTATTATTGTATCTCCAACATCCAATTTTCCTCTTTGTACAAGCATTGTAGCAATAGGACCTTTTGTTTTATCAAGTCTAGCTTCAATTACAGTACCTTTAGCTTGTTTTGTAGGATTTGCTTTTAACTCTAATACATCAGCTTGCAATAATACCATTTCTAGAAGATTATCTATACCTTCTTTTTTCATTGCAGAAATTGGAACATATATTGTATTTCCTCCCCATTCTTCAGGTACTAATTCATATTTCATTAATTCTTGCTGTACCTTTTCAAAGTTAGCATCAGGCAAATCCATTTTATTTACAGCAACTATTATTGGAATTCCAGCAGCTTTAGCATGATTTATAGCTTCAACTGTTTGAGGCATTACACCATCATTTGCTGCAACAACTAATATAGCAATATCAGTTATCATAGCACCTCTTGCTCTCATACTTGTAAAAGCTTCATGACCTGGTGTATCCAAGAAAGTTATATCTCTATCATTTATTTTAACTTGGTATGCTCCAATATGTTGTGTAATTCCTCCTGCTTCTCCTTCAATTACATTTGTACTTCTTATTGCATCTAGTAAAGAAGTTTTTCCATGATCTACGTGTTCCATAACAACAATAACTGGTGGTCTAGGTTGTAAATCTTCTTCTTTATCTTCTGTCTCATCAATTAAAATATCTTCATCAGTTACAACATTTTTCTTTGTAGCTGTTATTCCATATTCTTGAGCAATTAGATATGCTGTATCAAAGTCAAGTTCATTATTTATTGTTGCCATAATTCCTAAAGACAATAATTTTTTAATTACATCACCACTAGTTATTTTCATTTCAGTAGCTAAATCTTTAACAGTAATGCTTTCAGGAATTGTTATTTCTGTTAATTTGAATATTTTTTGTTTCATTCTTGATTCTTGTTTTGCATTTTTCTTCTTATTATTTCTTCTTCCTCTTTCTGTACTTAAATCATAGTAATCTAACATTTCCCCTTCATTAAACATATTAGATAATTTATTTTGTTTTTTCAAATTATTTAATTTATCAGAATCAAAATCATTTCCAGAATTTTTACGATTATTTCTTTTTACTTTTTGTTCCTGCTCTTGTCTATTTTGTCTTGCTTTATCTTTTACTTTATTTCCATAATCTCTTACATTTTCTTTTTCCATAGGAATATCAACATCCATGATGTTTTTAATTTTTTTATCTATTCCTCTATCATCAAAGCTTCTTTTTTGATTATTAAAGTTTTTATTTTCAAATTTAGTATCTTTTTTGTTAAAATTATTTTTATAATGATTTTCATTACCAAAGTTTCTTTTATTATACCCATTATTATCTTTTTTATCTCTATAATTTGTTTTATTTGAATTTTGTTCCGCATCAATATTCTTTTTATTTTCAAATTTAGGTACATTTTTATTAGAATCATTACTAATAGAAGTTTCTGTTTTTTTCTCTTCAGAAACTTTTTCTTTTACTTTTGGAGTTGCAGTAATTTCTTTTTCCTCATGAATAACTTTTTTCGCATTTTTTTCCTCTGGTTCATTTTTCTTTGCAATGCCTAATAATTCACTTACAGTAAGAGGTTTTGTTGGTTTATCTCTATAAACGATATTATAATCTTTATTTCTTTTAGTTTCTACAAATCCAACATCTTTTTTTCTGGATTGTTCTTTCTTTTTTCTTTCTTCTTCCTTTTTATCCTCTTCATCATTAATAATTACTGCTCTTCTAATTATTACTGGTTCATCATTTTTTTCTTTTTTATTTTCCATAGATTTCGTTTTTGCAACTCCTTTAATTAATCTCTCAATTTTATTTTTTTCATCTTCTGTGATAGTACTTAAATGGCTTTTTACATCAATACCAACTTCCTGTGCCACTTCTAAAACTTTCTTGGTATCTACTCCTAATTTTTTAGCTAATTCATGAATTTTAATTTTTTCCAACTTTTCCACCTCCATGAAATACTTTTAATATAGCATCAGCTAAGTTTTTATCTTTAACACCTATAATAGCTCTATTATGTTTTCCTATTGCCTTACTATTATCAGAAATAGTACCAAAAATAATCATTTCTACGTTTTCTTTTTTAGAATAATATTCTATATTTTTTATAGTTTTTAAAGATGTATCTTCTGCCACAATTACTAATTTAACATTACCTTTAGACATTTCTCCTAATACACTATCTGTTCCTGATAAAATCTTACCAGCCTTAGCACTTATGCCAAGTAAACCATATATTTTATTTACCAATAATTACACCTCTTATATTTTCATACAATTCTTGATCAATATTTTTTTCAAAAATTCTTTCTAATCTTTTTGATTTAATAATTTTATCTAGACACTCAATATTTTTGCAAATATAAGCTCCTCTACCATTTTTCTTTCCTGTTAAATCGACTTCAATAAGGCCTTCTTTTGTTTTAATAATCCTTAAAAGTTCTTGCTTTTCTTTTTGCTGATTACATGCCATACACGTTCTTACTGGTTTCTTTTTATTTAACACTAAAATCACTCCTATTATTTGGTAATTTTAAATATCTTAATTTTCTTCAACTTCAGTTTTTTTCTTTCTTCCTCTTTTAGCTGGTTTCTTTTCTAAAGTATTTTCATCTTTATTTTCTACTGCTACTTCTTCTTGTTTCTCATCTTCTATTTCTTTTTTAGTTTTCTTTTTAGTTTTTGATTTTGTTTTTTCAGAAGAATCTTCATTATTTTTTATATTTTCTTCTTTTTCTGTTTCTACATTTTCTTCTTGTGCTTGGTTAAGTAATATTTCTCTAATTTGAGATTCAGATTTAATATCAATTTTCCAATTTGTAAGTCTTGCAGCAAGTCTTGCATTTTGTCCTGATTTACCAATTGCTAAAGATAATTGATCATCTGGAACAATAACTTGTGCAAATTTTTCATCTTCTTTAACATCAACTGCCATAACTTGGGCTGGAAGTAAAGCTGCAGCAATATAAATAGATGGTTCTTCACTCCATTCAATTACATCTATTTTTTCTCCATTTAATTCATTAATTATATTTTGAATTCTTACTCCTTTTTGACCAACACAAGAACCAACAGGATCAATATTTTCATCTCTAGAATAAACAGCTACTTTGCTTCTTGAACCTGGATCTCTAGAAACAGATTTTATTTCAATTAATCCTTCATATATTTCTGGTATTTCAAATTCGAATAATTTTCTTACAAAATCAGGATGACTTCTTGAAACTATAACTTGAGGTGTTCCTTTTAAACCTTTTTCTACTTCTAAAACATATCCTCTTATTTTATCATTTACTCTATATGTTTCAGTAGGTATTTGTTCTTTTAAAGGCATAACCCCTTCTAGCTTTCCTAAATCCATAACAACGATTTTTCCATCTGCTTTTTGTATTAATCCAGAAACAATTTCTCCTTTTTTATCATTAAATTCTTTAAAAACCATTTCTTTTTCAATTTCTCTTATTTTTTGAACAACAACTTGTTTGGCTTTTTGTGCTGCAATTCTTCCAAAATCCTTTGGTATTATTTCAACATTAACTATATCACCTATTTTATAATTTTTATCAATTTTTTGAGCATCTTCTAAAGTAATTTCAAGTTCTGGAACAGGAAGTTCTGCAACTACTTCTTTAGCAGAATATACATGCATTTCTCCTGAATTTTTATCTATTGTAACTTTTACATTATCTACACTATCATCAACATCAAAATTTTGTTTATATGCTTTAACTAACGCCTCTTCTAGAGCACTAATTAAATAATCTTTACTTATTCCTCTTTCTTTTTCTAATTCTTCCATAACTGAAATTAGTTCTTTTACATCAACGTTCTTCATTTTTTATACCATTTCCTTTCTTTGCTTCCATTGCTATTTTTACCACTCATAAACGGTCTTTGCAATAGCAATATCTTTTAAATTTATTTTTAAACTTTTATTTTCTACCCTTAATGTAATCTCGCTACTATTATATTCTTCTAATATTCCTATTATTTCTTTTTGATTTTCGATTGCCTTAAAAAGTTTAACAGAAATCTTTTTTCCCATTTGAGATAGAAAATGTTTTTCTTTTCTTAGTACTCTTTCAATACCAGGAGAAGAAACTTCTAAGAAATATTGTTCTTTTATATAATCAGCTTTATCTAATACATCATTTATAGCATTATTTACAGTTTCACAATCATTTATATCGATTCCTTCTGGTTTATCTATAAATATTCTTAAATAATGATCTTTTCCTTCTTTTTCATACCTTACATCATATAAGCTATATCCGATTTCTTTTATAATATTTTCCAATAAATTTTCAACTTTCTCTTCAATATTATTGGATGCCACTTTATCACCTCCAAAAAACTTTTAAAGAGTGGGATCTGTTCCCACTCTTCTAGTACAATTGTTATGATATAAGTATTATACACTTAAATAAACGTAATTGCAAGCTTTTTTTAATATTTTTACACTTTTTTATTGCCATGATAGTACTGGATAACCAGAATTAATATTTTTAATATCTTTCACAAAGCTTTCACCAAGGTCAGTAAGTATACTATTTTTCATATCTTCTTCTGATTTTTTTAATTCATCATTTTTTGGTGATATTTTTATAGAACTATCAAGATAAAAACTATTATTTACATCTCCGAAATTTACTCCAACTAAGCCATTTGCAACTTCAGAAGTAATTATATTTCCTATATTATAAGATGTGTATATATAACATTCTGAAGCATTCTGACCGCATATTCCCCCAACTTTTATACCAGAAGCTTTACTTGCATCAATTTTGCCTGCATTATAACAATTAGATATATTTGAATTATTAAGACCTGTTATTCCTCCCGCATTATCTTCTGCTACTATTATTTCACCAGAATTATATGAATCTGTTATATTTCCCATTTCATAGTTTACTCCAACTAAGCCACCGACATAACTATTAGCAGATATTCTGCCTAAAGAATATACATGTTCTAATTGGCTACTAGAATATCCAACTATTCCTCCTACATATTTATCTCCAGTAATATTTTCAGATTGATTATATGATTCTTTTATTATTGTTCCGTAAAATGATATTCCAGCTATTCCCCCTACATACTCTTTTCCTTTTATAATAGATTTATTTGATGAATTCGAAATATTAGAATTATTATTTACATATCCAGCTATTCCTCCTACATATTTATCAGAACTAATTATATTATTTTCTGATGTAGTGCAATTTTCAATAGAAGAATTTGTCATATTTATACCAACAATACCGCCAACTTTTTCTTTACCTTCTACCTCAACATTTTCTAATGTACATCCTACAATTCTTCCTTCATTCAAGCCAACTAAAGCTCCTGTTCCTTCTCCTCCTTTTATACTACTATTTTTTATATTTATATTAGTAATAGTTCCTGATGAATATCCAAATAAACCTTGATATCTTTTATCACTATTTATATATAATCCCCTTATTGTTACTCCGTTTCCTTGTAATATACCAGAAAATCGTTTTAAATTTTCTTGAATAGTATCAGATTCATCTGTTTTTGCCTGTTCATCTGAAGAATCATCTGAATTTTTCTCTGTTGAAATTTCATCTAAAAATCCTATAATAGGTGTCCATTTGTAATCTTCACTCCATGTTCCATCATCATTTTTTCTTGCTCCTAAATCTATATTGTTACGTAAAGTTATTGTCACTCCAGAAAAATTCATTTGACCACTAATGACTTGATCTGCAATCCATTTTAATTCACTTGCTGTATATACATTCATATTTCCCGCATCATCAACTGCAGGCTTTGAAGAAGTTTTACCATCCCAAGGTACAATTCTTCCTTCAGATATTTCTCCATCCAAATATGCTGTATATTCAGTTCCATCTTTTTTTATATAATAAGTATCTTGTTTTACTTGTTCTACTACTTCTCCACCAAACTCATTAAGTATTTCATCTATTGTTTTTGAACTAGCAGTTCCAGAATAATCAATTACATCATTTACATTAGATGATAATCCATCTTTTGTATTTTTATTTTTTATATATTCTACCAAAAATTTTATACCGAATATTAATGCAACTATTAGTATTATTATGAATAATACTAATACTACTTTGCCCTTATTAAGTTTTCTTCCTTCATTTTCAATTGCTCTTCTTCCAGATCTCAATTTTAAAATCCTCCAATTCTAAATTATATTCTACATTTTATATATAAATAAAATATTTGTAAACATTATTTTTAAATTTATTATGTATTTAATCTATAAATAGCATTATTCTAAAGAATATGTTATAATATATATGCTTTTCTAAATTTTTACTATTTAAAATTTAAATATATTTTATAAAGGTGTATTATGAAAAATATTGAATTACTTGCTCCTGCTGGAGATTTTGAATCATTAAAAGCTGCTGTTCAAAATGGTGCTGATGCCGTTTATCTTGGCACCTCTTCTTTCAATGCAAGAGCAAAAGCTACTAATTTTAATAGCCAAGAATTAATAGATGCTATTAAATATGCAAAATTGAGAAATGTTAAAGTAAATCTTGCACTTAATACTTTAATTAAAAATGATGAATTCAAAGAGGCTTTAAATATAGCTATACAAGCATATAATTTAGGAGTAGATGCAATTATCGTCCAAGATTTAGGCTTAGCTTCTTTTTTATTAAAAAATTACAACCAAATTCCATTACATGCCAGTACTCAGATGTCCATTCATAATTTAGATGGTGTAAAACAATTAGAAAAAATGGGATTTTCAAGAGTTGTTTTAGCTCGTGAACTTTCTATTTCTGAAATTGAATATATAAGAAAAAATACTAATATTGAACTCGAAGTGTTCATACATGGTGCTCTTTGTATTTCTTATTCAGGCCAATGCTTATTTTCTAGCATGATTGGAAAACGTTCTGGTAATCGTGGTCTATGTGCTCAACCATGTAGACTTCCTTATAAACTTTGTATGGATACAAATAATAAAGAAACTTCTACTGTTTTAGATAGTGGATATATTCTTAGTCCTCGCGATAATTTGGGAATAGAATTTTTACCTGAACTTATTAAACTTGGTATTGATTCATTAAAAATCGAAGGTCGTATGAAAACACCTACATATGTTGGAGTAGTTACAAAAATTTACAGAAAATACATTGATTTAGTCTTAAAAAATATAAATCTTGATAATAACGAACTTAAATTCCTAATTAATAAACAATTAGATATAATAAATGAAAATACTGGATTATCAGATAGACAAGAAATTACCCAAGTATTTAATCGTGGTGGTTTTTCTAGTGGGCATTTTGGAACAAACATAAATAACAATTTTATTTTTAAAAATAAACCAAATAACATGGGAATATATGTTGGAACAATTTCTCATATAAATGAAAATAAAGGACATCTAACTTTAAAACTAGAAGATAACTTATCAATTGGAGACAGGATATCCATAAATGATGAAAACTATACTATATCTGAACTTATGATTAATAACAAAAATTTTGAAAATTTATATAAAGGTCAAATTGTAAAAATTGGTAGAATGAAGGGAAATATTTCTGTAGGTTCTAAAGTTTATAGAATTGAATCTGCAAGATTAAACCAAATAATATCTCCTACTTTTAAAGATGATAAAAATTTTAAAAAAATAAAATTAAATGGAGAAATTATTGTAAAAAAGGATTCTCCTATTTCTTTTAAAATTTCTTCAAATGAAGGATTTTATTCTGGTTTAGAAATAATTGTAAAATCATCTACTATACCTCAAATTGCATTAAATCAAGCAATTACAGAAGAAAAAATAATTGATCAAATATCTAAAACTGGAAATACACAATTTGAATTTGAAAATATAAAAGTTATATTAGATAACAATTTATTTATTCAAATTAGTGTTTTAAATGATATAAGAAGAAAAGCTTTAGAACAATTAGAAGATGTAGTAATTCAAAAAAATTCTCATCATTTAATTAATACTACTAATATATATAATTTAACAACTAGTATAAAAAATAATACAAATAAAAAAATATCTTTATTATTAAATATATTAGATAAAAATGTAAATTATTTAATATTAGAAAATATAGATAATCTATATATTCCATTAAAATACTTTTTTGATAACACATATACCTCGATATTAAAAAATCTTTCTAAAAAATTTAATACATATATATATTTACCTAACATTTTAAAAGACAAAATTATAAATAATTTAAATTTAAATAATATTGTATCTGATTTTAATATAAAAGGATTTGTCGTTTCTAACTTGTCACAAATTGAAAAATTAAAACAGTTAAATTTAGAGTTAATTGGTAATTTTAATTTAAACATATATAATAATTATTCTGTACAAAGTTTAAAAGATTTAAATTTATCAACTTATACTATTTCACCTGAATTAAATAAAATTGAAACAAATGATGTTTTAAAAAATGCAAATCTAAAATCAGAAATTATTGTATATGGAAAAATTCCAGTTATGACAAATAACTATTGTTACATTAGTAAATCTAACAAATGTGACTCAACTTGCATGTCTAAATGTCAAAATTCTTCTAAATTTTATTTAAAAGATAGAATGAACTTTGAATTTAGAATTATTCCTGATAACTTTTCTAAAACAACTACAATTTATAATAGTAAAATTTTATCAATTGAATATAATGATATTCTTTGTAATTCTATTAGAATAGATATCTTAGATGAATCAATTGATAAAATTCAAAATATTATTAATACAGTAAAGTCCGGAAACTGTTTTAATGGAAAGGATTATACAAATGGATACTACTAATACTATTAATTATTAGTAATTACTTCTCCTGTTTTATTATTTATAAATTTATAATCTGTAGTATCTGGAAGTTCAACATTTCTTATGCTAACTAATCCAAATCCTAAATCATATTCATATTCAAATGTCTCACCATCAGGAAATTTTATCTCTGCCTTTTTTAAATTAAAAGTATCTTTATAAACCCATATTGTTTTTGTACTTTTTTCATCAGGAATCTCTATCATTAAAAATTTTTGACCATCAATTTTAACAGTTTTTATTTTATTATTTATATTTCCGGCAAATAAAATTTTTTGGAGAAATGAATAAGAATAGCATGGATAAAAACTTGCAAACATTTCTCCAGATACAAGCCCAATTGTAGATTCAATATCAGTAAGATATATAGTTTTATTTTCTTCATCTACAATATATGCCCTTTCACCATCAGCCCATGTGTATATGCCATTTTCTGCAATTAGTTTCCCTATTCCATCTTTATAGTATATTTTAGTTTGAGTAGTAGTATTATCAATACTATTCTTAATAGTTGATATTAGATAATAGTTTTCCTTTTGTACATTTTCACTAATAACAGAATACATTTTTTGTATAACACAAAATTTATATATAGTATTTATTCCAAAAATAAAACCTATAACAATTATTATTAATATTAATACTGTTAAAATTTTTAATTTATTCATAATTTAATATCCTTTATATTTAAAATTAAAAAGTGGGATTTTCTCCCACTCTTATGCTAAATATCTATTTTTCAAATTTATGGAATACTTTTTTGCCTTTTCTTAAAATAGCATATCCATCTTTAAAATCATTATCACATAATCTGTAAGAAATATCATCTATCTTTTCTTCATTTAAAGTGATACCACCTTGAGATATTAGAGTTTTAGCTTGTCCTTTAGATGGAGCAATTCCAGCTAAAACAATAGCATCTATAATGGAGATGTTTATATCTTCTAATTTTGTAGTTGGCATATCCTCTGTATTACCGCCATTACCAAATAATGCATTAGCTGCTGATTCTGCCTTCTTGGCTTCCTCTTCTCCATGAATTAGCTTTGTAATTTCAAAAGCAGCAATTTTTTTGGCTTCATTAATTCTTTCATCTTTTAAAGATGCTAGTCTATCTATTTCTTCATCAGGTAAAAATGTAAGTAAATTTAGTACCTTTCTAACTTCAGTATCTTCTATATTTCTCCAATATTGATAAAATTCATATGGAGAGGTTCTTTCTGGATTAAGCCATAATGCGCCTTTAGCTGTTTTTCCCATTTTTTTACCATCAGCAGTAGTTAAAAGTTTAAATGTTAAACCATAAGAATCTTCTGATCCTATTTTTCTTATTAATTCAACACCACCTAATATATTAGACCATTGGTCATTTCCACCAATTTGCAACTTACAATTATATTTATCATGTAAATATAAAAAGTCATAACTTTGAAGTAAAAGATATCCCATTTCAAAAAAAGTTAGGCCTGTTTCTAGTCTATTTTTATAGCATTCTTGAGCTATCATCTTAGCAACTGTAAATTTAGAGCCTATGTCTTTCATAAATTCTATATAGTTTAAATCTAATAGCCAATCTGCATTGTTAACAATTATTGCTGCATTTTCTCCTTCAAATGAAACAAATCTTTCAGCTTGCTTTTTAATTGCTTCTACATTTCTATCTAATTCTTCTCTAGTAAGCATCTGTCTTAAATCAGTTCTTCCAGTTGGATCACCTATTGCAGCTGTTCCACCCCCCATTAAAATAATAGGTTTATGACCAGCTTTTTGCAACCTAGATGCAACCATTAAAGCAACAAAATGGCCAATATGCATACTGTTTGCTGTAGGATCTATTCCTATATAAAAACATACACTTTCTTTTTGAAAAAGTTCTCTGATTTCATCTCTATTAGTCATTTGCTCTATGTATCCTCTATCCTCAAGTTCCTTTATTATATCTGTCATTAATATTCCTCCAAATTATAAGTTAATTTTTTCTTTTGATAAGTTGCTATTTTGAGCTTCACTTATTTCATCTTTTATGTATATTCCGCTAAATTCCTCATAACCTAAATATCTATTTAAGTTTCTTGTACTAATTCCTGTTGAAGCTGATATTTCAAGTTTTGAAACTCCAGAAACATAGCTGTCAGAAAAAAATCCTTTTAATTTACTTAAATCAGCTAAATCTTTTTTTTCGCATTCATGGCAAACATCTACATCAGAAGCATAGAATTTACCACAACGAGCACATTTTTTTAATTCCATAATTATTAGCCCTCCTAAAATTTAATTCATATTGCAATTAATTTTATATGGCATATTTTATCATATAATTTTTAAAAAAGATATATTTTTTTAAAATTATTATATTTTTAAAGTTAATCTTCAAAAAAATATTTAAAAATTATTTTTGAGTTAAAAAATTATTTTTTAAATAATTATATCCCTTAATTAAAACTTCCTTAATTTTTCTTATAATTACAACAATTAACAATGAAGCTATAAAAGTAACTATAAGCCCAACAATCAAATATAAAATCTCAAAATAAAATTTTTCAATTTTTTCAAATTTATATAAATCTATCTTTGCTAAAATTAGATAATGAATTAAATAAATACCAAATGTCTTATCACTAATCCATACTATAATTTTGCTTAAGTTTGTATTATTAATTTCAAAAGAATATATAAAGGTAAATAAAAATATACTAGAAAGAACATTTATAAATGTGTATCTCCATTCCATAAAGCTTTCTCTATTAACTATATCAGTAAAATAGTTTATTACCATATACTGTGTTTCAAGTTTATACCTTATAAAATTTATAAGCACAAATCCTATTAATGATAAAATGCATATTTTCTTATTATTTTTAATTTTATCTTTATGGACAAATAATTCATATCCTAATAAAACATATATAAGTTCTCTATCTATAAAGTTAAAAACTTTTATTTTGCCAATTGATGGTAATGTTATAAATTTTTGAACATCTGTAATTATCATAGAAATAACAGCAAAAATTAATATCATTCTACGAGCTAATTTTGAATTTTTATCTTCTTTACATACAAGCCATAAAACTGGTATCCAAATAATAATTTTAATATAAGAAAATATATACCAAAGGTGTGCACATAGCGTATTTATTGGAGTTACATCACCAGTAAATATACTTTTTAATATTCCTAAAATATTTAAATTAACCACTGCATTTTTTAAACACCAAATAAAACTTTCTTTACTAGTAATAAACATGTAAAAAATTTGAGCAAATAATATAAATATTAATGTAGGTAATAAAACTTTTTTTATAGTGTTTTTCCAAATTTTTTTATAGCTACGCCCATTTACCAAGAAAAAACCTGTTATTAAGAAAAATAATGGTACACCATCTGTTACAAAAGATTTTTCTAACAATCTACTCCAATCAATCCTGTTATACGCTCTATTTAATACTTGTAAACATAGATGTGTTAATATAACCATCATACATGCTATTATTCTTATTATATCAACAGAAATATCTCTCTTATTTTTTTCTTTTTGTTCTAATATTTTTACATTATCATCTGGAGTCATCACTTCTTCTTTTACTTTCATTTTACAAATCCTCTATTTTTTATTTTAAATAAGTTTCTATTATTCCTTTGCCATTTTGTGATATTATTTTTAAAATTGCACCATTTACTATAGCAAGTTGAGGAGGCTTATGTCCTATATCTGCATCACATATTACTGGAATATTTAAATCTGATAATACTTCTTTAACAGTATCATTAAAAGTTATATCATAATCATTTCTAACAAACAAAGGCCTTCCAAAAATAATTCCATTACAATTTTCAAAATATCCGCAATTTTTCATTTGCCATAAAACTCTATATAACATTGCAGTTCCCATTTCATATACATCAAAAAACCATATAATTCCTTCTGATTTGTGTTTTTCAATATATTTTCTCACATTATCATATTTAGTACCAATATAAGATTGTATGCAGTCTAAACATCCTCCTAATGCTCTTCCTTCTATAGTTATTTTATCTCCTCCTAAAACATTTTTCCACTTCACCTTTTCTGTTAAATTATATAAATAATCTTTATTTTCAAAATCATCTGGAAAAGATTCTTTTTCATATAAATCAAACGAATTCTGTGAAACTATATTTCCTGATTCAATCTCTAAAGCATCAATTAAGCTTTTATGAAGAGGTCTCATAGCATAGTCCTTAACTGTTTGGCAATACATACTAGGTATATCTAAAATTGTGTTAAAAAGAAAACTTATTCCAGTAATGTCAGAATATCCTTGCATCCACTTTGGTTTTAATTTTTTTATTTTATCGAAATCTAAATAATCAATTATTTCACATAAAAAATTGCCACCAGTTGCAAATAAAATCATTTTTACATTATCATTTTCTAAAAGTTCCATGAATTCTTTAGCTCTTATTTCAGGTCTAGCACTTCTTCCCATATAATTACATCTAACACTTTTAGTCTCTAATATATTGTATCCTAGTTCTATTAATTGTCTTTCAGCTGCTTCTAATTTTTTTATTTTATTTGACTCTGTAATTCCTTCTGATGGAGCACATATTCCTATAGTATCACCTTTTTTTAAATATTCTGGATAAATCATTAAATCTACCTCTTTGCAATTATTTTATAAATTCTTTATTCATTATGTTGTTTTAGACTCATTTCACAATATTTACATCTATATACTTCGTTTTCTCTATCTGTTAAGATAAATATTTGATCTAAATCTTTTTCAATTGATGTTATACATCTTGGATTATTACATTTTGCAATATTTACTACTTTTTCTGGAAGCATAAGCTTTCTTTTTTCTATTATTTTATCATCTTTTACAATATTTACTGTTATATTATGATCAATAAATCCTAGTGCATCTATATCAATAGGTATTTCTCTATCGATTTTAATTATATCTTTTTTCCCCATTTTTTGACTTTTAGCATTAGTAATAATCGCTACTTGGCAATCAAGATCATTTAAATGAAGCGCTTCATATATTTGCATTCCTCTACCAGCTCTTATATGATCAATTACATATCCGTTTTTTATACTATCAATGTTCATTATTTTACCTCCAACATTTTTAAAATTAATGCCATTCTAATATATCTTCCATAATTTGCCTGCCTAAAATAGCATGCTCTTGGATCATCATCTACATCTGTAGAAATTTCATTTACTCTTGGTAATGGATGTAATATGCATAAATCTTTTTTAGCCTTTTTTAATTTATTTTTATTAAGTATGTAATAATCTTTTAATCTAATATAATCTGCTTCATTAAAAAATCTTTCCTTTTGAACTCTTGTCATATAAAGAATATCTAGGTCGCCCATATATTCTTCAATATCTTTAGTTTCACAATATTCTATATTATTTTTTTCTAAAACACCCTTTTTCACATATTCAGGTAATTTTAATTCGTCTGGAGAAATTAAAACAAATTTTATATTTTTATATCTACACATTGCTGTAATTAATGAATGAACAGTTCTTCCAAACTTTAAGTCTCCACAAAGACCTATTGTTAAATTATCTAATCTATTTTTTTCACATTCAATAGTAAGTAAATCAGTTAATGTTTGAGTTGGATGATTATGTCCTCCATCTCCAGCGTTAATAATAGGAACTGTTGATTTTATAGAAGCAACAAATGGTGCTCCTTCTTTTGGATGTCTCATTGCTATAATATCGCAATAACATCCAACTACTCTTATTGTATCTGATACAGATTCTCCTTTTGAAACTGAGCTAGAAGAGGCTTCTGAAAATCCTAATACATTACCTCCTAAACTAAGCATTGCTGATTCAAAACTTAACCTAGTTCTTGTACTTGGTTCAAAAAATAAAGTAGCTAACTTTTTACCATCACATTTATGAGAATATTTCTCTGGATTTGCAATGATATCTTTAGCTACTTTTATTAGATTATCAATTTCTTCGATTGACAAATCTTTAATATCGATTAAATGTTTCATCTTTATACTCCTTTTTTTATTTTAATAATTTTATCAAAAAAGTTTATGTTTTGTAAATAGTGTAATATAAAATTATTATATATTTAATTAATTATCAAAATTTAGAGTATTATATCCCTTTTCAATAGGTTATTATTTATAATTCCTGTTCCTAAATATGAATTATTTTCGTCATAAATATTATATAATCCATCACTTAGTTTTACTGTTAGCATTACTCCATTTAAAAATAAAATTTTCTTTTTTTCAGATAATTTGATTTTTTCTAAATTTGAAAAGATTTTCTCCATAGTAATTAATTTAGAATTCAAAAAGTCTAAATTATATTTATTGTTTTCTAAAGTCTCAAAACTAACTGAATCTTCTATTTTAAATTTATCTACTGCAATTCTATTTAACATACTCATATAGCCAAGCGTACCTAATTTTTCTGCAATATTTTCACATAAAACTCTTATATATGTACCTTTTGAACAAGATACTTCAAATTCTATTTCAAAATTTTCCTTATCTATTTTTAATAGATTAATTTTATATATTTCAATTTGTCTTGGATTTACTTTTACACTTTTTCCTTCTCTTGCATATTCATATAATTTTTTACCATTTATTTTAATTGAAGAATACATTGGAGGAACTTGCATTTGCTTACCAATAAAACTATTTAAAATCTTTTTTACATTTTCAGATGATAAATAATCCAAATTTACTTTTTTGCTCTCAATAATATCACCTTCTCTATCACCTGTAGTAGTTTTTGTTCCTAATTTTACTTTTGCAACATATGTTTTATCATGTTCAATTAAATATTTAGATAATTTTGTATAATTACCAATTAGCACAGGTAAAACTCCTGTAGCCATTGGATCTAAAGTTCCAGTATGTCCAGCTTTTTTTATGTTTAATATTTTTTTAGTTTTAGAAACTACATCTTGAGATGTAAAACCTTTTGGTTTATTAATTATGATTATTCCTTCCATAAAAACCTCTTTTACCAATGATATGTCTCATTATTTAAAATTTTGAAACTTCTAAAAATTTGTTCTAACAGAAACACTCTTATTAATTGATGTGGGAATGTCATTTTTGAAAAGCATATTAATTCATTTACTTTATCTAATACATCAGTTGACATTCCAAGAGTACCACCTATAATAAAAGTTATACTACTATAACCTCTAACTGTAATATTTTCAATTTTTTCTGCAAATTCTTCTGAAGAAAATTGTCTTCCTTTTAAATCTAATGCTATAATATAAGAATCTTTTTTTAAATTATCTAAAATTTTCAATCCTTCCTTTACTTTGACTTCATTTATTGTGCTATCATTTATTTTATTAGGAAGTTTTTCATCTAAAATTTCTATAAAAGTTAAATTGCAAAATTTTGATAATCTTTTTGAATATTCTGAAATAGCATCTTTTAAATAATTTTCCTTTATTTTTCCAACACAAATAATATTAATATTAAGCATTTTTACCTCATCTTTTCAATAATACCTAAATTTTATAATGTAAAAAGTGAATTTTAAGCTTAATTTATACTTAAAATTCACTTTAGCTTTTGTAAAATAATTTTATTTATTATAAACTTTCATTACTTACTTCGTTACTTACTGTATTTGTTTCTTCTCCAGTAGTATTGTTAGATAAATTTGAATCTATTTGTGTTTGTTCTGTAAAGTCCACTTCTGGTAAATCATTACTATCTTCTTCTGGAGTAGTTATTGGATTTCCTTCAGAATCATAAACTATTCCATCATCTGTATTTTCAACATAGTATGATGGTTCCTCTGAAGTATTTGTAGTATTATTTTCATCATTAGTTCTTCCTTTATCAGTAAGTACTAATGCTACAGAAATTCCTGCAAAAACTACTAAAACTACTACACAAAGTATTAAAGCAACTAATGTTATTCCTTTTTGATTATTCATTTTACCCTCCTATAATTTTTACTTTTGTTTACTTATTTATTTTATACATATTTTTTTATTAATTCAAGTTTTTTAAGATTTTTTTATAACATTATTTATTTTTTTGCATATTTTAGTATATAATAAAAAAGCAATTTACATATATTAAGTAATTTTTAGTTAAAAGGAGTTTTTTATGTTTGATGAGATTATTGAAAAAAATAAAAATAATATTATAGAAACTCTTTGCGAATTAATAAAAATTCCTAGTGTTTCTAATGAAAATTCAAACACTGATTTTCCTTTTGGAGAAGAATGTTCAAATGCATTAAAATATGCCCTAAATCTTGGAAAATCAATGGGATTTAAAACTAAAAACATTGATGATTATTGTGGCTATATTGAATTTGGTGAAGGTAAAGAATTAGTTGGAATTATAGGTCACTTAGATGTTGTTCCAGCTTTAGAAGATGATGGATGGTCATCTCCTCCTTTTCTTCCATCAATAAGAGAAGGTAAAATTTTTGGAAGAGGTGCAATTGACGATAAAGGTCCTGTAGTGGCATCTTTATATGCTATGAAAGCAATTAAAGATAATGTGAAAGTTTCAAAAAGAGTTAGATTAATTTTAGGACTTAATGAAGAAAAAAGCTGGAAATGCATTGAATATTATAAAAATCATGAGGAACATCCTTCTATAGGATTTAGTCCAGATGCTAATTTTCCAGGAATTTTTGCTGAAAAAGGAATTATGTCAATTGAATTAAACAACAATTTTTCTATAAAAAATTTCTCTATTTTAGATATAAATTGTAATGATAACGCTATAAATGTTGTTCCAAAGTATTGTTCTATAACATTAAAATCAAATCTTCCTAATATTTCTCATAAATATAGTAATTCTGAAAATATAAAAATTCATAATATAAATAGTAACACTATAAAAATCGAATCTTTTGGTATTGCCTCTCATGCTGCACATCCAGAACTAGGAAAAAATGCAATAACAAATCTAGTTAAATACTTACTAGATAATTTTGAATTTGATTCTAATTATTTAAATAGATTATACGAATTAGGAGTGTTTTCACTTGAAAGTCCTGAATTTATGTCTAATACAAAAATTCAAGATGAATCAGGAATTCTTACTTCTAATGTTGCAGTATTAGATTATATTGATAATAAACTAATTATAAAAATAAATTTAAGAGTCCCTGTACACACAAATTGTGAAGATATAAAATTAAAATATGATTTACTAAAAAATGAATTCAATACTTTAGAAGTTAAAACAATTAGAATTCAAGAACCATTATATATAGAAAAAAATAATTATCTAGTAAAAACTTTAGTAGATATATTTAATAAAAAAACTGGATTAAATGAAGAACCAATTGCCATCGGTGGAGGTACTTATGCAAGAGCGTTTAAAAATTTCATTTCATATGGAGCAATGATGCCTGGTAGTATTGATATGTGCCATCAAGTGGACGAATTTATAAAAATAGATAATTTAATTTTAGCAAGTAAAATTTATGCAGATGCAATTTATGAATTATCAAAATAAAAATGCACCTTATATGGTGCATTTTTTTATTTAAGCTCTTGGATGAGCTTTTTTATAAATCTCTCTTATATTATCATTTTGAAATTGCATATAAACTTGTGTTGATGATATATCTGAATGTCCAAGCATTGTTTGAATTGCTTTTAAATCAGCTCCATTTTGTAAAAGATGTGTTGCAAATGAATGTCTTAAAACATGTGGAGTTATTTCTTTTGTTATATGGGCTTGTTCTTTATAATATTTTACTATTTTCCAAAATCCTTGTCTTGTTAATCTTTTTCCATTTATATTTACAAATAAAGCTGTTACTTTATCATCTTTTATTAATATTGGTCTAGCTTTTTCTATATAATCTTTTAAAGCTTTTAAAGATATAGAGCCTAATGGAATATTTCTTTTTTTCATTCCTGTATTGCATTCAACATAGCTTTGTTCTAAGTTTACATCTGAAATGTCTAAAGAAATAATTTCTGTAACTCTCATTCCTGTAGCATATGCAAATTCAAGCATTGCCTTATCTCTTATTCCTTTCAAATCAATGCCTTTAGGTTGATCAAGCAATAATTCAACTTCTTTTGAAGTTAAAATACTAGGAACCTTCTTTTCAACTTTAGGAGATTGAACACCTATGGTTGGATCTTTTTTTATTTTCTTTGTCCTTAATAGGAATTGATAAAAAGATCTTATTGTAGCTAAATTTCTAGAAATAGTTGAAGTTTTCTTATTCATTGTTTTTAATGATTCAAAATATTTATCAATATCTTCATTTTCTATTTTCAAATAATTAATATTATTATTATCTAGGTATTCTTGATATTGTGTAATATCTCTTTTGTAAGCTTGTAATGTATTTAATGATAATTTTTTATCATTTTGTAGAAAATCTAAAAAAAGTTTAATTTGTTTTTCCATTACATAACCTCTCCTATCCATAATTGTATTTCCTTAAATTTTAATCACATTTGATATCAACAAAATAATTTACATAAGGTATTTATGTTATATCAAATATGAACAAAAAAGTAAAGGTTTTTTAAATAATTTCTTTTAAAAATATTAATAAATTCATAGAAAAATAAACTTCAATAATACTTGATATAACAGCCAAAATAATCGAAATCAACATAATAATTGTATGCCTTATTACTTCCTCTTTTAAATTAATACATCTTTTATAGATTCCTTTATATAGTTTTATACCATTTTCTGAAATTATAAAAAGTGCTGGTAAAAAAATAATATTTTGGAATAATAATGAAATCATAGAAATTACAATTCCTTGTTTTAATCCCAAAACTGCTATCATAGCTGCTATAGTATATCCTATAGAAAA
>CANROH010000002.1 GCA_947632185.1 uncultured Clostridia bacterium | reverse complement strand
TGAACCAGAGACGATTCGAACGTCCGACCCACGCCTTAGAAGGGCGTTGCTCTATCCAGCTGAGCTACTGGTCCATACAACAGTTAATATATTAACATAGAATTGTTGTTTTGTCAATAAATATTGGGCAAGAAAAATAAAAAAGTAGAATTTTATTAAAAGTATATTTTTTTATATTAATTAAATATAAATAACATATTAAGTATTATCATAAAAAATGTAATGTAGTAATAAAAATATATTGACAAAAAATATACCTAGTAATACAATGTATTCATACATAGTAACACTAGGTATAAATAATATTAAAAATAGAAGGAGAAAGATATGAAAATTAATAGGGAATTATTAAAAGGGAGTACGGATTTATTAATTTTAACGATATTAGATTTTAAACCTATGTATGGATATGAAATGATTAAGGAATTGAAAACAAGAACTCAAAATGTTTTTGAATTTAAAGAAGGAACGCTATATCCAATACTTCATAGATTAGAGGAAAATAAATATATATGTTCTTATTGGGACGAAGTTGATGGAAAAAAGAGAAAATATTATTACATTACTGAAAAAGGAAAAAAACAGTTAGTATTAAAAAAAGAAGAATGGAAAACATTTACATTAAGTATAAATGGATTAATAGGAGGTGCTTTATTTGAACATTAATGAATTTTTAAATAATGTATGTAATCAAATTAAGTATAAACCTGCAACTATTCCTATTTCGCAAGAATTAAAGGATCATATAGAAGATATTAAGCAAGATAAAATAAGTATGGGACTTTCTGAAAAAGAAGCAGAAGAAATGGCTGTTAGAGAAATGGGGGATTCAAAAGAAATAGGAAAAAAATTAAATAAAATACATAAACCTAAATTTGAATGGAGACTATTTTTATTAGTCATTTCTTTAATTTTAATAAGAATTTTTTTGTATGCTAACAAATATATATCTACTTATAGTTGGAAAAGTTCAATATGCAAAGATATAGTTTTTATTGTAATAGGATTATTGATAGGAACAGTAGTATATTTCTGGAATTATCAAAAAATTAAAGGATTTTCAAATTTTATTTTTGTTATTGCAACTGGAATTTTAATTTTTCAGTGGCTTGACTGGCATTTTGATATTTATAGAACTATTTGGAAAACAATATATCCTACAATGTTTGATGAAAAATATTTACCTCCAATTTTAAATATGAGATTATGGTATATTTCTATATTTTTATATATTGTATCTTTTGCAGGAGTCTTAGTTGAGAATAAAAAATTAAAGTTAATTATGATGTCTGTGATATCTATTTTACTAGTATTTTTTCAATCACAATCAATAACTAATACAGCAATACTAGCTATTTCTTATTTATTAATGTTTTCTTTTAGAATGCTTCAAAATAAAGATAATAAAATGAAAAATATAATTTTTACATTATTTCTAATCTTATTTTTATCTATCAGTGTAATAGGGTTAACTAGATATTTTAATATGCAAGGCAATTCTATAGTTGAAGATGTTTATAATAGTGATTTCCTTAAATATGATCTGGAAAAAGAATCTTTATTAAATAATTTAAAATTATTTGGAGAAACAGAAAATACCTTTTTCAAAAATACAAATTCATTATTTTTACAAATTCTTTCTAAAATAGGAATTATACCATCAATCATTTTATTTTTCTTAATAACACTAATGATAATTATATTAATAAAAGATTCACTAAAAATTAAAGATTTATATGGAATTTTTCTAATAGTTGGCTTAAATACATTATATATTGCTCAGTTTATAATACATATACTTATGAACTTAAATATATTACTGACTTCTGATATAAACTTGCCATTCATATCAGAAGGAAATTTATACTTTTTAGTTAATGCAACTGGTTTAGCAATTATTATGGCCGTATATAGAAGGAAAGATATTATTTTTAATTAATTTTTACATATTGTATGCTAGATAAAAAGAACATTGGACATTGCTACATTGTTGCATGAGTACTTGCGTTACAGATAGAAGATGCAAAAAATGTATTGTAGTGTAGCAACTAATGAAGCACATACGATTTTTACTCACAAAGAAAAAAGATAGAGTGTAAAACTTTATCTTTTTTCTTTTTATATTTTTATTTTGGTGCGCCCAGAGGGATTCGAACCCCCTTCTGCAAGTTCGTAGCCTGCTATTCTATCCAATTAGACTATGAGCGCAAAATAAATTAATATTATAATTTTCAACCAGTTTTATGTATATCTAGCTTGTGTGTTTAATATTAGCATAACTAATTATAAACTTGGATATGCAATTTGTCAACAATTTTGGGATTCCCCTTGCAAAAAAAATATTTAATTGTTATGATAATAATGAAAAATATAGATAGGTGATTATAAAGTGAAAGTTGAAAAAATTAAAAATACTAAAGCTGCTATAATAAAAATTATAATTCTTATTATAATAGTTATTTTATTAGTTTATATTACGGCAAGATATGCAACAGATGAAAAATTTAGAAGCCTCATAGATACTAACATATTAAAAAAAGAGGTTTCAGAATCTAATTTGAAATCAATCGAATTAGATACAGATACAAATCCAACAGTGTATGCATATGATAAATATATTGTAGTTTTAAGTAAAAATAAACTATTAGAATATACATCAGAAGGAAAAGTAGTAGCAGAGTTAGATGTTAATATTTCAGTTCCTATAATAGCTTCGAATGAAAAATATATGGTAATAGCCGAAAAAAATGGACAAAAAATGTATTTAATTTCTGGAGAAAATATTATATGGGATACTTCAGTAGAGGGAAGCATTTCAGGCATTAATGTTAATAAAAATGGTTATGTCAGTATTGTAATAAAAAATACGATATATAAATCTATAATTGCTTTTTATGATTTATCAGGAACAGAATTATTTAGAAATTATCTTCCTGAAAATTATGCTACATGTACATCCGTATCTACAGACAATCAATACTTAGCTGTAGGTGAAGTGGATTATGCTGGAACAATAATTAAATCATATATTAAAATAATATCAATAGAAAAAGCTCAAAATGATCCTAAAAATTCAATAGTTTATAATTATGAATCAGAAAATGGAGAGATAATAACAAATATAAATTATCAGGATAAAGAAAATGCAATATGTATGTTTACAAATTATGTGCAAAAAGTAGGGATAGAGTCTAATGAAAGATTATATGATATAACAGAAAATGATGTATTTATTGATATTAATTTGAAGAATACAATTGCTATAATAGATAAACAGTCATCAGGACTATTTTCATATAAATATGAAATTGCTATAAAAAATACAAATAATAAATCAGAAAACTTATATATTTTAAATAGTGATTTACCTAAAACTATGATTATTAGTGGAAATAATATAGCACTTAATTTAGGTAATGAAGTTCAAATAATAAATTCTAATGGATGGTTATTAAAAAAATATATGTCAACAAATCAAATAAAAAATTTAGTAGTAGGGGATAGTATTGCTGGAATTATATATAAAAATAGAATAGAAATTATAGATTTATAGGAGGGAAAAATGGGAGTTATAAATTGGGTAGCATTTGGTGGAATTTTAGTAGATTTAGTAATTATATCTGTTATAATTTCGAATTTATATTGGGGATATAGAAGAGGACTTGTAGCAGTATTATTTAAAATATTAATTTTCATAATATCTTTATTAATAGTATTTGTTTTGTATAAACCGGTATCTGCAAGCATAATTAAAAATACGCAATTAGATGAAAAATTAGCAAATGCTATACAAAGTAATCTAGAAGGAACTACTTTATCAGATGGCGAATTATTGAAACCAACAGAATCAAAATTTTCTTTAGCAGTTATAGAATTAATAAATTCTTTTGTTACAGAAGCTTTAAATAAAGCAGAGGAAAATGCAGTTGAGTATGTGTCAGTGCAACTTGCAGAATTTATGATACGAGTTGGAACAATGCTATTGTTGTTTATAATTTCAAGATTTTTCTTATTATTTATAAGATTTGCAGCAGAAATTATTGCTAATTTACCATTTATTAGATTATTCAATAGAACAGGTGGTTTAATATATGGTATTATAAAAGGATTTCTAACAGTATATCTTATATTAGCTATATTTTCTATAATTTCACCATTAATAAGTTCATGGGGAATTATAAGTGCTATAGAAGATTCAACATTAGGAAACAGAATGTATAATAATAATATTATATTAAATATTATATTGTAATTAGTTAAACAGTCATGGCAGGCAAGATATAGTCTGCCTTTTAATATACAAATAATCATACTATTAAAGTTACAATAAAGGAGCAATATATTGAGCAGAATTAATAATAACAAACAAACTCATAATAATCCAAATAATAGAATTAAAAAAAGCTCAAAGGTAAATAATAGTAATATTCAATATAAAAATATTGAAAAAACCAAAAGAAAAGATGCAAGTAGGATGATAAAAAAGAAAAAAACTAAAAAGAAAAAATCTATTATGAGAGCTATATTGAAATTTATATTCTTTTTGATGTTAATTATAGGCATATTAGCTGGAATTTTTTATTATAAAGTTCAACAAAATGGCGGTGGAATAAAAGGGGCTTTAATTACAGCATTTGGATTATCTTTAGAAGAAGTAAATAATTTACAAACAATAAATGTATTAGTTTTAGGAGTTAGTGAAGATATTGAAACTTTATTAACAGATACAATAATTGTTTGTTCATATAATCCTGAGAATAATAAAGCTTCAATGATTTCAATACCAAGAGATACTTTTATTGGTAAAAATAAAAATAATGCTAAAGCAACTGATAAAATAAATTCTCTATATTCAAAAAACCCAGAAAAATTATTAGACAAAGTTTCTAATATAATAGGCATAAAATTAGATTATTATGTTGTAGTAAATACAAATACATTAGTACAAATAGTTGATATAATAGGTGGAGTTGATTTTGAAGTACCTATAAATATGGATTATGATGATAATACGCAAGATTTGCACATACATTTAAAAAAGGGTATGCAAAGAATAGATGGTATGAGAGCAGAACAGCTATTAAGATTTAGACATAATAATGATGGCAGTTCATATCCAGCTAATTATGGTGATAATGACTATGGTAGAATGAAAACACAAAGGGAATTTATGATAGAAGCATTGAAACAGAGTATTTGCATAAAAAATATAACAAAAGCTAAAACAATTGTAAATACTATTTTTGATAATATACAGACAAATTTAACAATTGATGATTTATTAAAATATACTCCAACTGCAGTTGAATTTAATTTTGATAGTATAGTAAGTATCCAACTACCTGGGCAGTCTGAAAAATGTAATGAATTATGGTTTTATGTATATAATGAAAAGGAAACAGAAGAGATGATTGCAAAATTAGAATTGAAATAAATTAATTAAAAATACTAAAAAAGCTTGCTTTTTTTAAAGCAAGCTTTTATAATATCGTTACATTTTTTAATTTCTTCTTTTCCTTCTTTTGATTCTTCTATTTTTCTTAATTATAATGCTAGCTATTATTAATAAAAGTATTCCAATTACTATAATTATAATATAAATGTAATTTACTTTTATAACATCAGATTTTGCTAAAAGATTAGCACTATATTCAATATCATCTACTTTATATTTTATTGTTCCTATAACTTCGCCAGCAGATATTGGGGCAACCAAATCTTCTTTTAAATTTATTTCAGGAATAACGCTATTTACATCAATACTTTTATTATTAATAACAGTAATGCTATCATCAATTATTAAATCTAATTTTTTTGTTTCTTTAGTCGCTTTTGGGATTTCAACAGTGTCAACAATTGAATTTTTTTCAATAATTTTTGTTAAAGTAAAATTATCATATCCATAATCAAATAATTTTTTAGAATCAACAAATCTAGCATTTAATCCAGAATTAGTTAAACCTCCATTAAGTACAACTGCAATAAAATTCAATCCATCTCTTGAACTTTCGGCGACAATACAATTTCCAGCCTGGGATGTAAAACCTGTTTTTATTCCAATTGCATTAGGATAATAGTAATTAGAACTGTTAGGATTTATTAATTCATTAGAATTTTTAAAAGATCTATCTTCTGATGTGTATTTATTGGTTGCTGGAAGAGTATATTCTGTTGTAGAAACTATTTCTCTAAATTTTTCATTTTGCATTGCATATTTTGCAATTAAGTATAAATCGTATGCTGTTGTGTAATGTTTGCTATTATGTATTCCATTAGGATTTACAAAATTTGTTGATTTACAACCTAGTTCTCGTGCTTTTTCATTCATCATGTTAGCAAATTCATCTACAGAACCGCCTACATAATCTGCTAAAACGAAAGCAGCATCATTTGCAGAAGGAAGCATTAAAACATATAGTAAATCATTTACAGAAAGTTCTTCTCCAACTTGCAAATCACAAGTAACATATCCTTCAGGCACGTTGCTTAAAGAAGATTCTTTAACAGTAACAATTTCGTTAAGATCACAATTTTCTATTACTAATATTGCAGTCATAATTTTAGTAGTACTAGCAGGATACATTTTTTTTGTAGAATTTTTTTCATATATAATTCTGCCAGTGCTTATTTCTACCAAAATAGCAGCTTCTGAATTTATATTTACTGAATCAGCAAAAGAAAATGTTTGTAAACTTATTATAAAAATAATTAATAAAAAAAAGCATTTTCTAATTTGTTTCATAAAAATCCTCACACTAAATTTTCTTAAAAACATGATATATCAAAAATCGACAAAATTCAATAAAAAATGAAAACTTATTTCTTAAAGTTTATAAAACATACAAAATTATTAATGAAAGGAAAAATACATGAATAATAAAAAAGAGATAATAAAAACTATTTTAATAATTATAATAATTTTGGGAGTTATACTATATAGCTTTATTCTATTTAAAAATGATACTGAAGAATTTTCATATTCTAATATATTAGTAAACGAACTTGAAGAAAATAAAGATTTATATACACAAGCTAATATAGTAGAAAATAAAAAAATAAAAGTATATGTAACTGGAGAAGTAAATAAACCAGGAGTTATAGAATTAAATAAAGGAGATCGTATTGAAGATGCAATAAATGCTACTGGCGGAGTAACCAAACAAGCCGATTTGAATAAAGTAAATTTAGCATATTCACTTGAAGATGGACAAAAAATATATATACCAAATGTTAATGATTTAGAAGATATAGAATATATAACTAAAGAAAATGCTACAGGGGTAATAGAAGGAGGAAGTAAACAAACTGATAAAATAAATATAAACACGGATAATATTAATGAACTAACTAATTTACCTGGGGTAGGTCAAGCTTTAGCTCAAAAAATTATAAATTATCGAAAAGAAAATGGAGATTTTAAAAAAATAGAAGACTTAAAAAATGTAAGTGGAATAGGAGATAAGAAATTTGAAAGTTTAAGAGATTATATAATAATAAAATAATACTAATCATTTATATATCTTGAAAACATTGATTTTTAGCCAATATGATGATATAATAATTCATATAAAATTTATGGAGGTACTATCATGAAAAAAATTGCACGACTGGCGAACAAACGGATTGATATTTATGGGTACAGTTGTAAGGATGGCATTTTTTTTGCTTCATATTGTGCAACCAATGATTGCATGGTAAAAATGGAAAGGGGTATTAATGCAACTATTAATGGAAAAGGAGTAATAACATGTAGAAAAATGAATCTGGCAGATTATAAGAAAGAATACGTAAAAAATAATGATGGGAAAATATCTAAAACAAGCAAATTTATTAAAATTATTTCTATAATAATGATTTTTCTAAGTGTTCTAACAATATGTTTATTCACTACAAGCTACAATGCTTTGCTTAGAACAGCTTTATTTATTGGATGTTTTTCGGTGGCAATTTTTATTATGTCAACACAAGTTTCAATACTTATTTTAAGAATTTTGGGAGATGAGAAAATTAAAAGTTTAGCAAAATTTCATTCAGCGGAACATGCTGTAATCAATGCATATAAATGTTTGGGAAGAGCTCCAAAAATATATGAAGTTGATGAATATTCAAGCTATTCATATAATTGTGGTTCATTATTAAATTTTAGAAAATCTATATTGTTTTTATTGCTTTCGATAGTAGTATTGTGTGCATCATCATTTTTACAATTTTTAATTGGAATAATTTTTGCAATATTAATAACTATTTTATTGGAAGCCACAAAAGCGTATTATTTTCTTGAATTTATGATATTAAGCAAACCAACAGACAAAGAGTATAATGTTGCTGTTGAAGGATTATCAGCATGTATAAAATATTCGAGTGATATGACATATTATTTAAATCAATTTTTCAATGATGAAACAAACTAACTAAAATAGTGATACCTTTTATGTACAAGAAAAAAAGAAATAATTTTCAAAATGAAATGGAGAAAACACGGGCAATGTGTTTCTCCATTTTTATTTATTATGAAAAAATGTATTTACAAAAAAAAATATATATGCTATATTTAAATTATTCTAATATATTATTATAATTAAAATTTTGTTATTTTGTTGAAAAAAAAACAAAAATGATATATAATATATCTAGAGTATGATAAAAGGAGGATTTTATTATGACAAAAAATGTAATTAAAATTTTAGCTATTGCTTTAATAGCTGTTATGCTTGTATCTGTTATGTCTGTTGTAGTAAATGCTGATATGAATTTTGGCGATATTAATACAGATACTGTTACAGCAAACGCATCAGACTCAACAGGAACAGCGGATACTGTTAATAATATAATGGGATCAATATTAACAATAGTTCAAGTAATTGGTGTAGGTGTTGCAGTTATTATGTTAATTGTTCTTGCAATTAAATATATATCAGCAGCTCCTGGAGACAAAGCAGATATCAAAAAACATGCTGTTGTATACATAGTTGGTGCTATAGTATTATTTGCAGCTAGTGGTATTTTAGGAATTGTTAAAAAATTTGCAACTATGGTTCATGCAACAGAATAATTTAATAGCGAAAAATAAGAAAGCATATAAAAAAGAATGTCTAGAAGGCATTCTTTTTTATATGCTTTAAAATTAAAAAATATAAATAAAACTATATTTACAAAATAAAATTTATAGGTTAATATTTAAGTAAGAATATCAAATTATTGAAAAAAAAGTATATAAATGTTATAATTAAATAAATAAGATAAAATGGAGGAAGAGACATGAGAATCTTTAAAAAATTGTTTTTATTAATTAGTATTATTAGTATATTGTCATTAATTATAAATATTCAAAATGTTTTTGCCACATCTGAAAGTGTAATGATGAATTATATTGATCAAGCAGTAAATTCAAATGTAAATAATAGTCAAGCAGTAAATTCTGCAACTAATATTGCTGGAACCGTAATAACAGTTGCAAAAGTTATTTGTGCAGGAATTGCAGTTATTATGCTTACTATATTAGCTATAAAATATATGACATCAGCTCCAGGTGAAAAAGCAGATATCAAAAAACATGCTATAACTTATGTAGTTGGTGCAGTTATTATGTTCGCAGCTACAGGAATTTTATCAATTATCCAAGGATTTGCTACTTCATTTTAATTAAGAAAAATGTGAGGATTTTATATGAAAAGATGTATTAAAATTTTAATAATGATATTAATATGTTTAATTTTAATAGTGAGCATACAAAGTGTTGCGAACGCTAAAGATAGTACATATGATACTGAAATGAAAAGCTTAATAGAAAAAAATTATCAAGATAAAACTGAAGCAAGTAGTAAAACAATGAGTGCTTTGGCTACTATTATTGTTGTAGTTAGAATAATAGGAATTACTGTTGCTATACTTATGTTATTTGTTATTGCCATAAAATATATGGTAGCAGCGCCAGGAGAAAAGGCAGATATTAAAAAAAGTTCTACAATTTATGTAGTAGGAGCTATAATACTATTTGGTGTAACAACAATACTTGGAATAATTAGTGATTTTGCTGAAGCTATTTAATAATTTTAATAATAGATGCTTGGAGGATAAAAATGAATAAAATTTGTAAAAACATAGTAATAATTTTTATACTTTTCTTAATCTTAAGTTTTATAATAAATTATTGTTCAAATAATAATGTTTTAGCGGATGATTCTAATTTCGATGTTAACAATTTCGAAACATATGACTCTGCTAATGATATGGCAGCTGCAAAAAATATGATTAATAATTCTGTAGGTCAAATTATTACTGTTCTTAGAATAATATGCGTAGCTATTGCAATTGTTATGCTATTAGTAATTTCAATGAGATATATGATTTCTGCTCCTGGGGAAAGAGCAGAAATAAAAAAATATGCGATAAATTATGTTGTGGGCGCATTTATATTATTTGGTGTTGCAGGAATATTATCAATAATAAATGAGATAGCTAAATCAATTTCTTAATTAGTTGGAGGAATTATATGAAAAAATATTTTATTAAATTTACATGTTTATTAATTATTTTTATTTTGATGTTTTCATTAATGAATACTGTTAACGCAATACCTAGGTCACAAATAGAAGCACCACCAAAACCTACAAATTCTACAAGTACAAAACCAGAAGATACTACTAAAGATGTAGATGCTTATTCTGAATCTGCACAAGCAGTAAAAGATTACTTTAGTGGTTCAGATGTTACTCAAGGTGATGCTGGCCAAAATATTAAAGAGATTATGGCAGCAATATTAGATGTTGTAAGATTAATAGGAGCAGCAGCTGCTGTAATTGTATTAATGATAATTGGAGCAAAATATCTTATTGCTTCTGCAGGAGAAAGAGCTGATATAAAAAAATATGCAATGAATTATGTAATAGGTGCATTAATTTTATTTGGAGCTTCAGGAATTTTAAGTATAATAAAGAATATAATAAATGTATCTGTAAGTAGTGATTAGAAAGGAAAATATTATGAAAAAGATAGTTTCATTATTAATTATAGTATTATTATTTAGTTTAACATTAGGAATAAATTTTTCATATGCAACAGAGACAGGATTAGATGGAGTTATAAGTGGAATGAAAAATGCTAGTAAAGTAGATAGTAGTGCTCCAGATAGCGGGATTATTAAAACAATCAACACAGTAATAGGGTTAATTCAATTTGCTGGTACAGGAATTGCATTAATAGTTATAACAATGCTTGGAATTAAATATATTATAGCAAGTCCATCAGAAAAAGCAGATACTAAAAAAGCAATTATGCCAATATTTATAGGTTGTGTATTATTATTTGGAGCTGTAAATATAGTAGCAATTATAGCTGACTTAACTGGAGTTTTAGATTAATAAACATAACATGGAAAATCAAGAATAGAATATGTTTATAAAAATAATGAGATGCTAAATGTATATTTAGTATCTTTTTATTATTTTAAATTAAAATTTCATAAAAATTTGGAGTTAAACAACTTATATTACATTTATGTTAAAATTATCAAATATTGAATAAAATTGTTGAAAAAGATAATTTATTCAAGTATAATTATTAATATAATAGTATAATTAGGCAAAATGGACGGAGGTATTATAAGTGAATAAAAAAATAAGTTTTGTAAATAAGATATTAATCATAATTGCAGTATTGATTGCATTGGCTTTTACAAATAATTTTATAAATAACGTAGAAGCTATTTCTTTAAGTGAAATGGAAAAGCAAGCAAGTGGATTTATAGAAGAAGGTGAAAAAAGTACTGGTAAGATACAAACAGAAAAGATTGTTGAAGAATTTGCTGATTTAGGATCTATATTAACCTTGATTGGAACTGGTGTAATGGTTGCTATAACAACATATATGGGAATAAAATATTTAACTGCTGGACCAGAAGCACAGGCTAAGTTAAAAACTCAACTAGTAGGAGTTTTAGTTTCAGGTATAGTAATTTTTGGTGCTTATTCTATTTGGAAAATAGTCATTAGTGTTGCTAAAAACTTCTAAAAAATAAAAAGAACATAGGAGGAAATTTTTATGGGAACTTATTATATACCACGTAATTATAGAGGTGAATCAAGAATACTATATATTTTTACAGTAAAGTCATTGATAACAACTGCTGTAGGAGCAGGTATCGGTGCTTTATTCTTTTTTATATTTAGAGCTTTAGGAATGACTTTGGTTGGATTAATTATTATGGCAATTTTCGCTTTTATAGGATATGCAGTTGGAGCATTAAAAATTCCTACAATTGTAGCTTTGCCAATAACGAAAAAAATTGGTGGAGAGCCAATTGGAGAGATAATTTTGAGATATATAAAATTTAAAAAGAATAGAAAAATGTATACATATACAAAGGAGGAAAAGTAAATGGGAAGTGAAATAATACCTCTTCTTCAAATGGGAATATGGATAATAGTTTTTATAATGATTGCTTTAGTAGGACTTTATGTTTATATAATGAGACCTAAAACTCAAAAGCCAGATAAAGAAACAGAAGAAATGATTGAGAATACATCTTCTAAGAAGGAAAATAAAGTTGAGCAAGATTATGGAAAATTTACAGGAAATTTAACAAAAGAATCAATTTTTGAATTTATGGAATTTGACGAAATTGTTGACAATATGATTGTAAGAAAAAATGGAACACAGTATGTAATGATATTACAATGCAATGGTGTTAATTATGATTTAATGTCTGAAGATGAAAAAATATCAGTAGAAGAAGGATTTGTTCAGTTCTTAAATACTTTAAGATTTCCAATACAATTATATATTCAAAGTAGAACTTTAAATTTAAAAGATATTATAGAAGAATATAGAGCAAGAGTTGATAATTTAACTGCTGAAATAGATAAAATAGATGCTAAAATAGCACAGGCCCAAACAGCAGGAAATAAGGCATTAAAAGAAAAATTAGAATTTGAGAAGAGAAGAAAAGTAAATATTTTGGAATATGGAATTGATATAACTGACTATGTAGACAAGTTAAGCTCTAATAGAAATATATTACAGCAAAAAACATATGTCGTTGTGTCTTACTATTCTGCTGAAATTGGTGGTGGATTAGAAAGATATTCAAAAGAAGAAATATATAATATGTGCTTTGCTGAATTATATACTAGATGTCAAAATATAGCAAGCGCTTTAGCATCCTCTCAAATTTCAAGTACAATACTAGATTCCGAAGAACTTGCTGAGTTATTATATGTTGCATATAACAGAGATGAAGCTGAAGTTTTGCAATTATCAAAAGCACTTGATGCACAGTATGATGCTTTATATAGTTCAGGTAAAGATGTACTACAGAAAAAACAAGAAAAATTAGATCAAGAAATTAATATTGCAGCAATTGATATGGCAACAGATAGCATATTAAAGGCAGACAGGAAAAAACAAATTGAGGATTTAGATTTACAAATAAGTAAACAAGAAAAAATAAGAAAAAAAGCAAATGAATTATTAGATACATATCAAGATCAATTAGATCCTAGAGTTTATCAATTAGCTAAAGATGAAGTAAAAAATAATGAAAAATTAAAGGAAAAAGAAGAAACTCCTAAAATAGAGGCGGCTAAGCCTCAGCATAATGTTGTTAAGAAAAAAATAGTAAAGAAAAGAAAGCTAGAAGACTAAAGAAAAGGAGGATTAAAAATGTTTGGAAGTAAGAAAGAAGAGCATAGTAATGAAATTGAAAGCACAAAAGAAGAAGTTAGTATTTTTAAGAAAAACGAAAAAGCAATTAAAAATTTAATTGCTCCGGGTGGAATTGATGCTAGCTATACAAATCATATAGAAATATCTTCTACTAGAACTAGATATGCAAGAAGTATGGTTGTTGCAAATTTACCTAGAATGTGTACATTTCCAGAGTTTTTAAGAGGAATGTATACATTTGGAGATTTGAATGTATCAGTATTTATAAATCCAGTTAGTGAAGCATCATCTCAAACTGATTTAAATAGAACAATAAATGAATTGGAATCAGAAAGAATTGTTGCATTGGATAGAGGAGATATAAATAGAGAAAGAATCATAGCCCAAAAAAGAATGGAAGCAGAAGACCTACGTGATGAGATAGCAGCTGGATTTAATAAGTTATTTGATTCGTCTATTATTGCTACTATATTTGCTTATAGTATGGAAGAACTTGATAAATATACAGAGTTATTATCAAGTGAAATGTCAAAAAATCTTATAGATATTAAACCGGCTTGGGCAATGCAAGATGAAGCTTTTAGAAGTAATATGCCATATTGTGATAATAAAATAACAAAATCACATACTTTTGATAGAAGAGCCATGTCTACCGTATTTCCTTTCTTCACTTCTGAAGTTGGACATGAAAATGGAATTCCTTTAGGATTTAATAAACAAACGGGGTTGCCAATATTATATGACAATTTTAGTCCAAAATTAACTAACTATAATATGGTAATATTTGGTAAATCTGGTGCTGGTAAATCTGTTACTATAAAAACTATAACAGCAAGATCAGCTGTTCTTATGGGAATCGAAAGTTTAGCATTAGATGCTGAGGGTGAGTATAGTGTTGTCGCAGAAGCTCTTGGTGGAGTAAATGTAACATTAAGTCCAAATTCAAAAACAATTATAAATTTATTTGATATAGAACCAGAAACTGTAAAGGATGAGATAACAGGAAAAGAAAGAACTGTTTTGAGTGTTGAAAATAAAGTTGAAGATGTAACAAATGGATTACTTACTATGGCTAGAGGAAGTACTAGAAGTCCAGAAGTAAACGAGCTTACTAAACAGATTATATCAGAGGCTGTTGCAGAAGAGTACGCAGCTTTAGGAATCACAAATAATATTGAAAGCTTATATACAAGAGATGAAAATTCTTCAAAAATTAATATGTCTGAAAACTACTTAGGCAGAACAAAGAAAAATATGCCTACAATAGGATCATGGTATAAAAGAATTTGTAGAAAAGCAGAAGAAAATGAAAATCCAGATTATCGTTTTCATTACAGTTATTTAGTAAAGGTTATGAAGCAATATGTTAGGGAATACCAAGGACAAATGGCTTATTTTGATGGACAGTCTACTTTTGAACTTTTAGATGGCGTTCCTTTTATAAATATAGATATTTCTCAGCTTGAGGAAAGATTTGCAAGACCTCTTGCGCAACAAATAATGCTTTCTTGGGTTTGGGAAAAATATGTTAAGAAAAATAGTGAAGATAAGGAAAAGGCTGCTAAAAAAAGAGTTTTAGTTGATGAGGCATGGATGCTTCTTCCTTATCCAGAAGCCGTAGACTTCTTAAATACAATGGCTAGACGTGCAAGGAAAAGAAATGTTTCTTTAGCAGTTATTTCACAGAAATTTCAAGATTTTTATGAAAAACAAGAGGTTCAAGCAGTTTTGACATCTTCTGAAACAAAGCTATTTCTAGCACAAGACAAATCAGAAATTCAATACTTAAAAGAAGTATTTAAATTAAGTGAAGGTGAAGCAGGATTTTTAATTACTTGTGGTAGAGGAGAAGGATTGTTGAAAGTTGGAGGAGATTCAGCAATTTTATCAATTCAACCTACTAAGAAAGAATTTGATTTTGTTGAAACTAATCTTTCAAAGCAGGCAGCATTAGAAAAAGCAAGAAAAGAAGCAGAAGGATATTAATTAAACTATAATAGAAAAAAGAAAAAAAGAGGAATATATGAAAAAAGTTATAACATTGTTATTAGTGATAACAATACTTTTTAATTTCATATTTTGTAATAATTTTGTGTATGCTGATGAAGATAAAGCAAAAAGTAAGCAGGAACAGGTTTATACGAAAGATGAAGCAAAAATAAGTAACACTGCGCCCGAAGATATTATTCAAAATGGAATTGTTTCTACTGAGCAAGATTCATCAAATAAAAAATCATTAGAGTTCAATAGTATAGGAGTTTCTGCAGTTGGATTTGTTACAGGAATCTTAGCAAGAATTGTAAATATACTTGCACTATTATTTGATGTTATTATTAGCTCTATTACTATAACTGGAGAAAAAATTGATGGAAATGAAAAAAGTCCGTTTTGGCTTACAATAGATAGAATAGTTTTTAATAGAGTAAGTTTATTTAATATTAATTATTTTGATACAGGTGTTGAGTATGATATAGGAGATAAAACTGTTATTACAAGTAATGAAAGTAATAATAAAATTAAAGAAAGCATACGACCTGTTTACTATATTTGTAGGATACTCGCTATAGTAATATCTTTAATGGTTTTAATCTATATTGGTATAAGAATGGCATTATCTACGGTTGCTTCTGACCAAGCAAAATATAAAAAGATGTTTTTAAGTTGGCTAGAAAGTATACTGTTAATATTCTTAATGCCTTACATAATGACTGCATTAATAGGGGTTGGAAATGTACTTACATCTGTTTTTTACACAATTCGTAATTCTCTTGTTGGAGATGGAAATGTTTTTGAAGATACAGTTCGTTTACAATTGTTAAAAAATACATTAAGTTTTTTTGGATTAAAATTAACTATGTGGTCAATGGTTTATTGGTGTTTATTATTTATGGAAGCAAAATTCTTATTCTTGTATGCTAAAAGGTTTTTAATGGTAGGCTTGCTAATAATAGTTTCGCCTTTAATTACAATAACATATCCTATAGATAAAATAGGAGATGGAAAAGCCCAAGCATTTTCAAATTGGATGCAGGAATTTTTGATTAATGTTTTTATACAACCGCTTCATGCACTAATATATTTAGTGTTTGTTCTTACTGCTAATACTATTGCAATAAGAGCACCACTTGTTGCTGTAGCTCTACTTTTATCTATGGGAACAGTAGAAAAAATGGTAAAAGTTGTGTTTAATATGAATATAACAACTTTAAAAGGTGTTGATGGTTTTATGAAGAAGGGAAAATAGATGGGAAAAGATAAAATTAAAATAAAGTTTATTTTTATTTTTTTAATTTTGTTATTTTGCTTATTATGTATATTAGTAACTTTATTGATTTTTGCAATTGTAAATGGTAGCCAAGAATCAAGTAATATAGTTTCAATTACTTCACAACCACAATCACCAATTGTTCAGGAAATAATTGAAAAGTATGAATGTACATATATAAAAGAAGAAAATAATACAATTTATTTAACATTTAGTAAAGATTTATACAATGAAAATGGAACTAGTAATGAAGAATTTTTTAAAAATTTGATAGATGAATTAACAAAATTTTTTGAAAGAGAAAACTTTATATTAATTGATGAAGATAAAAATATTAATATTAATGTGGTATATGATGATATAAATAATAAATATAACATAATTATAAATGATATAGAAAATTTTTTTGAAAAAACAGATGGAAATAATTATATAAATGTTGAAAATACTCAAATTGCTAAATATACAAATTTATATGAAAATAATAAATATTTAAGAAAATTAAATATTTACGATGATTTTTTTTCATCAATAGAAGAAGATTTAGGAGAGGGAATTGATTTAAAAGATGGATATGTTTCATATCTTGATGATTCAATAAGAATAAGAACTGTACCTACTGGCGCTGTAAAAAATATCATTTTTACAGATAAATATGATGGAGATATAACAAGTACAATAAATACTGATATGGATTTAAAACAAATAGCTGAAATAGAACCAACATATAATTTTGGAAGTGTTAAAGAAGGATATTTGGGATATAGAAACGATTCATACTATTATTTTTTCTATGATGATGAGATTTCTATATATACATATTCATATAAAAATAATTCTACTTTTGAGGATATACTAGAAGAATATATTGAGACAGGAGATTTAGATATTTTTTCAAAAAGATTAAAAAATAGATGGCAAGCATACGATTTGTTTGAATATGATGAAGGAAAAGCTACATTACATGTATTATATTCAACTAGAGGAGTTGAAATAAATATAAAAGAAAATGATTTTAAAGGAATAACATTTTATCAAAATTATTATTTTACTGATTATTCAAAGTCATTAGTAAAAAACGGGATAGTAAGTTTTAATAATAATGTAGATTTGGTACACAAAATCGAAATGGATAGAAGGGAAAAAATAGTAAAGTAATTGCTAAATTTATGTGGGGAGTTTATATGGAAAAACCAAAATACAAAAATAATGAAAATAATAAAAGTAGTTTAAAAATTTTAATACTTTTATCTATTATGCTAGTTATATTAGTAATATTATCAACGGTATTAAAATATTTAACCTCTAAAGAAACAACCACAGAAATTTCTTATGATAATTTAAGTACTATAAAAGAAGTAATAGAATATTATAAATCTATTTATATTTCGGAAGAGGAATCAACTGATTCAAATTTTTATTTAGATGTATTTTTAAAATTTAAAGTACTTCCATATGAAAATAATGAAAGCAACGAAGAATATTATAATAAATTATTGGAAGATTCAGCTAAAATATTAAATTATAGAAGTTTTAGAATGTTTGACGAAGAAAATGATATTACGGTTCAAGTTAAATGTGATAATTCAAAAATAAATTCTATAATAATTAATGATATAGAAGATTATTTTATATATATGGATTCACAATTAAGTTTAGAAAAGTATAAAGAAATACCAATTACTACTTTTGATATTCAATCAAAAACATTACAAGCTTGTATAGATAATAATTGGAATTCAGACACATATATTGGCGAAAGAGATAGCATTTTTGATGAGTATTATATATATTTTGATGAAGGAATAAAGGTAAGAACAATTGGTGAAAAAATATATAATATAGTGTTTGATAAAAAATATGACGAAAACGTTGTAAATGGAATATTTCCTGGAGTTGACTTCGATTATATAGAGTTAACATTAGGAGAGGCAACATTTAAAGAAACGGATACAAATGTTATAGGATATAAGGGAGAAGATATATATGTATTTTTTACACCAAATGAAATTTCGATATATAGAAATAGTAAAGAATCAGCAGATGATTTTTTTGATTTAGCAGATAAATTTTTAAATGAAGAATTAGATTTACTTGAGTTTATGAATAAGCTTACATATATGTGGCCAGATTATAGTGATTATGAGTATGATGCTACTTATGTTTTTATTTCATATCCAATTAAAGGTATAGAAATCAGGCTAAATTATGATGACTTAAATGGAATTATGTTGTATAATAATGTTAAGAGTAATTTGACAAAGATTAGTAAATATTTAGATAATACAAATTTTGTTGCAAGACTTCAAATAGATTTAATTTATGAAACTGAAAAAAGAAGAGTTAAAGGTGAAGAAAATCTTTTAGAAAAATGTAAAGAATATAAAGAAACTTTAAGTCAAGATGATATAAAAATAATTGGGGAAAGTTTAGATTATGATATATATCCAGAAACAGATAGTAATGGAGCTATATATTCGATGAAATTTATTTCTAAATTTAATGAAGAACCAAATAGAGAATTAAATGATGCTATAACTTCATATTTGTGGTTATCAAATGATAGATTTTTATATTCAAAAGCTGGGAAAGGAATATATCTTTATAGTTTAAATGACGGAAAGGTTAAAAGAATAATTTCTGGTTCAGAAGAATACGATTTAAAAGGAATTGAAGATGGATTATTAAAATATGATGAAACAGAAATGCAGATTAATTTTTAGTAAGGAGAGGAAAAATGAAATTATTAAGTAATATAATAAAAAAAGTAATAATGTTAATAATAATTTTTTCAATACTAATAACATTTTTTTCTACTCCTTTTTCTTATGCAAAGCTTGATTTAAAAGAAGGCGAGTTTTATTATTCAGGAACAACAAAAGGTACATATGTTCCTAAAGAAGGAATTTTTGAATGGCTACTAAAAACCATAGGCGCAATTGCAGATTGGTTATTAGGAATTATGACATTATCATATAGAATGGTATTTGTTGGTTGGACTGCGTTAATAGAAAAATTATTAACATGGTCTTTAGAAGCAACATCAGAGGTTAAAGTAGATGGATCTATTATAGATAATTCAAATGATTTATCAAATATAAATGATTCTTCAAACAATCTAACTGTTGAAGCAATTGTATATAATAGAGTACCAGCTTTAAATGTAGATATATTTACTTTATCTTTAGATAAATCATTTTCAGGAACTGGTGCAAAAATAGTATGTAAAAAATGCGGTGAGCCTTCATCAGAATGCGTTACATTAAATGAAGCTACTGCTAAAACAATTGATATAAATAATTTATCTGGAAACGAAATATGTAGTTGCGGATGCAATGGATGTGATGAATGTTTAAAATATGTTCAACAATTAGCTTCAGAAGAACCAATAATTATAATCATAAGAAAAGCAATTGCTACATGGTATTATTTAATAAGATTATTGACGATTGCTGCTATGTTAATTGCTTTGATAGCAATTGGAATAAAAATGGCAATTTCAACTATTGCCTCTGATAAAGCTACTTATAAGAGAATGCTTACAGATTGGCTTGTAGGAATAATAATAGTTTTTACAATACATTATTTTATGATTGCTGCAATACGTATTACGAATGTTCTTGTTGATTTAATTAGCAATACATCTAATACAATAAGTTCATCAAGTTTGAAGGATAAAAAAGTTTCAAGTTCAGAAACAGAATTAAAAATATATGAAGAAGTTAGAACTAGAGCATATGACCCAAGATTAACTAATGGAATGGTTGGAATGGTAATGTATATAGCATTAGTATTCATGGCCATTAAATATACAATTATTTATCTGAAGAGGTTATTAACTATAATAGTATTAACATTAATGGCTCCTGCAATTGGTGTTGCATATGCATTGCAAAAAGTTTTGACTGGAAAAAGTGCTGCTTTAGCAACATGGGTTAGAGAGTATATAATGAACTTGCTTATACAAGTAATACATGCTTTATTATATGCAATATTTATTACTCAAGCATTAATGTTATCTTTGGAATCAATAGCAGGTATGATAATAGCTTTAGTACTAATGAATTATGTTTCTAAAGCGGACAAATTGTTTAAAAAGATATTCCATTTTGGAGGAGAAAATAGTTTAGTAGGAGATACAGAAAATGCACAGGATGCATTAAAAGAAAATATAAAAACAGCTGCTAGTGTTGCAATAGGAGGAAAAGCAGCTGCTAAAGCACTAATTAAAAGTCCTCCAGGTAAAGCTTTAGGTGCTGCTGGAAAAGCTACATTTGCAGCAGCTTATGCAATAACATCTAAAATAAAAAATAAAGATACAGATGAACGAAAAGCTGGTAAAAAATTTGAAAAAGCTGTAAGAAAAAGAATGGATAAAAAATATGGAGGTTCAGAATTTAAGCTAAAAGAAGATGGTTCTAATGCAGAGACAGTAGAACAATATGAGGATAGAAGAGCTAAAGCTGAAGCAGATGTAAAAGCAAAAGAAGAGGAAACACAACTTGTAGAACAAAAATTACAGGAAAAAAGAGATGAAGCAAAAAAAGAATATGAAGCTAATCGTACTATAGAAAATAAAAGAAAATATGATGAAGCACAAGATGCATATATAGCTTTTATATCTCCAACCAATAAAGATATAATGTTAGGAAAATTAAATAAAGCACTTAATGCAAATGTATTTAAATTAAGTAAAAATAAATCAATGTTGAAAAATATTCTAGCTATTTATAATGGAACTTTTGGCTCAACAGTTTGGAATAATAGAACAATGAGATTTGAAAAACAAAAAGATGCTGCATATAATCAGTTTAGCTTTTTACTTGGTTCTAAAGAAGATAGAGAATCATTTAAGAAATCATGGTCAATGGTTAAAAATACTTGCCTTGGTATGGTTAGTATGTTTGTTGGAATGGGTACTATAGCAACACATCCTATTATAGGAATGGGATTATTAGCAAATGGTAAATCTAATGTACATGCTTCTGTTGGAAAAATAAATGGTGCACGTACTTATAAAGGTAAATATACATTTGCACGATATGGTATTCAAGCTTTGAATAATATTAGGGATTCTGCTATAGAACAAGCTAGAAAGGAGCGTAGAAGAATAAAATTAGCTGCTTTTCAAAAAACACATCCACGTTGGATAGCAAAATTATATTCAGGGGCTTTAAAAGTAGCTGATTTAGGAAGTGCTCCAGTTAGATATATTGCTTCAAAAACTGTTGTAGGTGATAGATTACGTGAAATAGATGAAAATACTATTCAAAGACAAAGAAGAGAAGAAAAAGAATTTAGAGAAGAAACAATATTAGAAGAATCAAGTGTTGCTAATGCAGAAATATATGGGGTAGAAGAACGTATAGAGCTAGATAGTAGAAAAGAATTAGTTAAAGATTTGGAAGAATCAGAAATTGAACAAAAACAAAAAAATCAGATATTAGCTTTTCTAGGTTTACAGATTGACCCAAAAACTGGAAGTATTGTACCATTATCAGAACAAGAGGAATCTGATGATATTAAAGAAAGTGATAATTCAAGCAAATTAACAGATGAAGATATAGTACTTGAAAATACTACAGGTGAAGAACATCAAAAAATAAGTAATGTTGATATTAACTTTATTAATGATAAATTAGACGATATAATGATTGATATAACAGAATCTACAGATGGTACAATAAATTTCAATTCATCAAAAATCGAAAGTGAAATATCAAGAAGGTTAGGAAATTTTCTTTATAGAGAAGGTATTTTAAAAAGAAATCAAAATCCGGAAGAATTGTTTAGAAACGGAAAATCTGGTTTCAAAAAAGCGATCAAGAAAAAGGCAGTAGATTTAGATAAAATAAAGAGGAAAAAATCTGTAGGTGAAGTAACACCACCAGAGGGCGAGGCAGAGCCTGCTTTAGAGAATTCAGAAAAACCTAAAGATATTAATGATGTTATTGATAAACTTAATTCAGAGTCTCAAGAGACAGTCAGAAAGGCTGTTGAAAAATATAGTAGAAAAGATAAACTTGAAAAAATTAAGCAAGCGGTTAGTTTAGGTTTATTAGAAACTGAAGAAAATACTCAAACTGAGACAAAAAAATCAAAAAATAGCAATGATGTTATAACAAGGCTTTTAGAAAGCAAAAAAGATGGTGAATCTAGTATTACATTATCAGAAACAGAAGCAGATATTGCTAGAGATATGCTAAAAAAATTGTTAAAGTACAAAGATGAGAATTTAGAAATAGCAAATAATCCACCAGAAAGAAGTGCATCTAAGGCTTATTTAAAGGCGATACAGGAACATAGCCAAATAAGCGAAGAGATGCTTGAATTACAAAAGCAGCTTATTGATAGTGATGATAGTACAATAAGGTTAGAAATTAAAAATAGAATGCAACAATTAGAAAAAATATCACAGTTAATATCACGACAAGGACCTGTTTTCGATATAGACGAGTATTTAAAACAATCAAATGGAAGAAGGTGAAATAGTTGAAAAAAACATTAAAAAAATTACTGATATGCATATTAATCTTTGTTATAGTAAATAACTTTATAGTAGGAAATATATCATTTGCAGATGATGGTCTTTCAGAAGTTGAAGGATTTATCTCAGATATGTTAGGCACAGTTGTTGGACTTTTATCTTGGCCTATAAGAGTAATTGCTATAGCTGTTGGTTTTGCAATACAATCACTTACATCAGTAATTGCATATTCCGAGGGATCAGTTACTGATACAGGACAGTATAATAAAAGCGGATTTGATATAATAACTCCATTTGAAATATTATTTAATAAAGTTGCATTAGTAGATATTAATTTCTTTAATATTAATTGGAGTAATCATGGTGATGTAATATATACAATAAGGACATCAATTGCAAGTTGGTATTATGTTATGAGAAATCTTGCTGCTGCTATACTATTATGTATATTTATATATGTTGGTATAAGAATGGCAATATCAACAGTTGCTTCTGAAAAGGCAAATTATAAAAAAATGCTTGTTGATTGGGTTTGTAGTTTGGCTATAATATTTGTATTACAATATATAATGATATTTACACTTAATGTTAATAGTGTAATAGTAAATTCATTATATGAAATTGGTAAAGGCATGGGAACCGGAGAAGCGTTATCTGAATCCATTGGCAAGATTGCTGGAATGTCATTCGGCGTGACTGCTAATGCAATTGGGGCTACAATTGTATATTGTATGATTGTAGGACAAACATTAGGATTATTTTTTACATATTTTAATCGTATGCTAAAATTGGCATTTTTAGTAATTATTTCTCCTTTAATCACATTAACATATTCAATAGACAAAATGGGAGATGGTAAAGCTCAAGCTTTACAAACATGGTTAAAAGAGTTTGTATACACTGTGCTAATACAACCATTTCATTGTATAATATTTTTAGTATTTATTAATATGGCATTGGAAATATTAAAAGGCGACAGTGAAAGCCAATTAGCTGGTGTGATAATTGCTATGCTATGTATCAAATTTACTAAAGATGGTGAAAAATTACTTGGAAAAATCTTTAAATTTGGAGAGGCTACATCAGATACTTCTTTAGCTTTTGGTTTAGGTGCTTCAGCAATGGCGTTAAGTAAAGCAAAAAATATAGGAAGTGGAGCTAGAAAAGGTTTAAATGGCTTAAAAAATAGGGCTTCCGGATTAAAAGGTAAAAAAGATGCTATAAAAACTAAAGCATTATATGCGAAAAATAGAATAACAGGAAATGACAAAGAAAAAGCTATGCAATTGGCACAGGATAAGGTTGCAGAAGATAAGGCTAAAAAAGAGGATAAAAAAACTAAGAAAGTTGCAAAAAAATATAAGGCAAAATATAATAAAGATATTGACAAAGAAGAAGTAGAAACTGTCGGGCCTGATGGAAAAAAAGAAAAGAAAAAATATAATGATGCAGTAAATGAGTTAGCATCATCTTATGAAAATCAAGGAATGGATCCAAGGTTAGCACATGCTAAAGCGAGAGCAGACATTGCTAAAAAAATAAGAGATCAAAGAATAAATAGCAATCCAAAGGGTACAGATAAAGCACGTAAAGCATATCGTAAGGCGAAACGAACAGTAAAAAAAGCTACAGGTACAATTAGTAAAGCTAAACAAAAAATTTTTCAAAATGAAGCAATTAGAGGAATGGTATCAGCTGGCGTTGGATTAGCCACTGGTGCAACTATCTATGGAGCAACTGGTAAAGAGTTTGAATCAGGAGCGTCAGGTGTAGCAGCAGGTAAAGCTTTAAATGAATTTATGAAAAGTGGCTCAACTACAAAAAATCTATCTAACAGTTCAGCACAGATGTGTTTGGCTTCTGGTGATAAAACAGGAACTGAAGCTGCATTACATATGAATAACATCATGGCAAATAGCGATGTTTATGAGAATGCTGAAAAGTATTTAGATGATTTATTTAAACAATTAGATTCTGCTTTACAAGGATTAGATGAAAGCGATAAAAAAACGTTAAAATCATCAATAAAAAATGTTGTACAAAGTGAGATATTAAAAAATCCTAATAGTACAAATGACCAAATTCTAGAAAAACTTAATAGTACAGGTATTTTAAACAACATTAAAAATGATGATCCAAATAATCCAAATAATAAAAAAATTGAAGATACAATTAAAAACATGTGCAGTCTTCAGCGTGATGCTACAATTTATAATAATATGAAAGATGCAAATAGCTATGGACTTTCATCAGATGCATTTGTAGCAAGTACTTTAAAACAATTTGAACGTACTGTTGATGATATGGACTCTTCTAATGCTATTAGTGAAGAAAAAAAGATCAAGGAAGAAAAAACGAGCAAGGAAGAAAAAACGAGCAAGGAAGAAACAAAGGCAAATGTAAGTGAGGTTGTAAATACGGCACTAGGAAAAGCTGAAGCTGGAGAAGAATTGACACCTGAAATTATTGAAAAATTGACAGAAGAAGAAACTAGAAAAGCTATAAAAGAAATAGAAAAAGAAATAAAGAAATTTTCTGAACAAGAACTTGATTTGATTAACAATGGTGAAGAGGATTCAGAAAAACACCAATCACTTGAAACAAAAATTGAAAGATTAATAGGAAGTAAGGAAGTTTTAAATGATCATAAAAAAGATTTTTAGTAATAGACGGAAATAGATATCCTATCGGAGGAGAAATTAGTGAGAAAAATTACAAGTAGAATATTAGTAATTTTAATAATAATTATAATGTTGTTTGAGTTTTGCTTAAGCACTGTTAGTTATGCTGCTAAAGATGATGGTAAAATCGATACATATGAAGTTGTAAATTCAATAACAAACTTGATAGGTGGTATCGTATCAATTGCTTTATGGATTAAACGAATAATGGCTGTTGGAATAGCTTGGATATTTGATACAATTATAACTGGTTCTTTGTTGAATCCTTTCGGTATAGATAATTATTTTAAAGGTAAAGGTTCAGCTACTCCTGCTGATATATTTTTTGGTAAATATAAATTACTTGATGTAGATTTTTTTGATATACCTCCTGAAGAGGGGTTGTTGAATACTATAAGAACATCTGTTGCGACATGGTTTTATGTGTTGAGATTATTATCAGTAGCAATATTACTATGTATTTTAATATATGTGGGAATAAGAATGGCTCTTTCTACTATTGCAGAAGATAAAGCAAAATATAAACAAATGTTATTTGATTGGGTATGCAGTTTAATATTAGTATTTGTACTTCAATATATAGCAATTTTTGTAATAAATATTAATAAAGTTATAGTTAATTTTTTACGAGCTTCAGCAATGAAAGACTTAAATGATGCACTTACAAAAATAGCAGTAAAAGCAACATTAGGAATGGGAATAGGAAGCATAGTTGCTACTGTTATTTATGTGATAATTGTATTCCAAACGATATCATTTATAATTTCATATTTAAAACGTATGCTAAAAGTAGGATTTCTTATAATAATATCTCCTTTAATTTCTATTACATATTCAATAGATAAAATAGGAGATGGTAAGGCACAGGCATTAAATACATGGCTAAAGGAATTTGTATATACAATATTAATACAACCTTTTCACTGTATATTGTATTTAGCATTTGCTAATGCTGCTGTGGAAATATTAACATCAGGTGGAACGGGTACATTTACAAGTTTGATAGAAGTATTTGATAATGATTTTAATCAATTAGCAAATGGTTTTTTAGCAATACTTTGTTTCTTATTTATTAATCAAGGAGAAGATGCAATAAGAAAAATATTTAATTTCCAAGATGATAATAGTTCAACATCATTGGCTGCAGGCGCAGCTTTAGGAGTTGCCGCAGTTTCAAAAATAAATGGCGCAAAGAATGTAGGAAAGGGAATTGCAACTAAAGTAAATAAATTAACAGGTGGAAAAGCTGGAGCAGCTCTTAAAAAATCAGGAGCAAAGTTAAAAAATACCATTGGCAAAGTGGGTTCAAAAGTAGGAAAAGCAGCGGGGAAAACAGCAGGAAAGGTTGGAAAAGCAGCAGGAAAGGCAGCAGGAAAAGCGGGAAAAGCAGCAGGAAAAGCGGCAACCAATGGAATGGGAAAAGGTAAACATAAAACTGGTAAAAAATGGACAAGCGCAGGTGGTAAAAAGATTTCTAGTATGGCAAAAAGTGGGGCAAAGAAAATTGGTGGAGCTGCTAAAAAATTTCTAAAAGGCCCAGGTAAAAAAGCTTTAAGACTTATGAAAAGATCAATACCTGGTGCTATGAAACTGATGGGATTTGCAATGTCACTTGCTGCAGGACAAAATGCAATTGCTGCTATTGGTATTGCAGATAAATTGGAGGGGGCTACTGAAGAATATTTTGATTCTACCTTTAGTACAGCTGTAGATAATGGTTCGCAAACTTTTAATGCTGGCGCAGAGGGAGATTATGATTTAAGAGTAAGAGAGGCAAAACAAAATTTAGAGGCAAATAACATAAAATCTAATAATAGGGCTGAAGCAGAAACAAATGCACGTGAAATATTAAGTCGTAAAAATGATAATAATCCTTTTACAGAAGAAGAAGCTAAAGCTCAAAGACTATTAGAAGATTTAGAATTAACAAGTGAAAATAATGAAATTAGAGAAAATGCAAAACAAAAATTTATGAATGAACGTAATTCTATCGAAGGTGTACAGAAAGCAATGGCAATTCCACATGATAAGGGAGAATTAAATAGAAAAGCAAATCAAATATTTGAAGCTATTTGTAAAATTAAGGCAAAACAAAAAGCTACAAATGATGTAAATGAAGATTATGATTTAACTCCAAAAGATAAAAAACAAGCACATAATATGACTAATAATCTTATTGGAAAAATCGAAGGAGATGTTAAAAGAGGAGCTGGATCTATAAATATAGATAAAGTTTTAAAAGAGGAAATTGGCGGACAAAATGATGAAATGGCAATACTTTTACGTGAATATGAACAAATGGTAAGAGCTGCAGATATGGAACAATCCATCAACAATGTTGCATCATTAACTCAAGATGAAGAGGAAAAGGATTTGATGTTTAATAAATACATAAATAAATTGCATAAAAAGTCTACTTAGATAAAATTAAATATATTTTTACAAGGAGAAATGCATCATTATGAAAGTTAAAAAGAGAAATAATCTATTAATTATTGGAATTTCAATTCTTATTGTTCTTGCGATAATAGCTTTTGCTACTAGAAAAAAGGAAATTACAATTGATTATGATAAAATGACAGATGAAGAAGTTTCAATTGCTATACAAGAAAAATTAGAAAATATAGAGCTTTCTGACTTATCAGAAATGGAAGAAAGAGATAGAATGGAATATTATGTAGCTACTTTTATTAAGGCAATAGAAAATGATGAATATGAAGATGCATATGAAATGTTATATAGTGATTTCAAGAAAAATTTCTTCCCAACGTTATCTAGTTTTGAAGAATATGCACGGAACAAAATTCCCTAAAATGATATCATTGGAGCATACAAATATTGAAAGAAATGGTGATGTATATGTATTATGGGTTACTTTAAATGATCCGTTAGCAAGTAAAGATTCAGGAGTTGAGATGAATTTTGTAATACAAGAAAATGCTTTAAATGACTTTGTTATATCTTTTACAGTAATATAATAAATTATGATAAATGTGGTTAATTTTAAGATATAAAATAATTTTGAAGTGGTATTTGTTAAGGAGAGAAATAAAATGAATTTTACAAATTTGCGATTAAAAATTAGACATTTTTTTAGAAAAAACAAAAAAATATTAATAATTGCTTTTATAATATGGGGAATAATATTTTTCATTAATATGATTCTAAAAAATGTTCCAGTATCTCTTGTACCGGAAACAACATATGAAGCTCATACTTCTGTTATGGATTCAACAGCTTCAACACCAACATCTTTAAGAAATCCGATTGAAGATATGATAGAAGAATATGTAGGTTATTGTAATGAAGGTAATTATCAAAAAGCATTTAATATGCTATCTGAAGATTGTAGAAAATATGAATTTGATGATGATGTTGAGCTTTTTATGGAACATGTTTTAATAAAAATGCCAACTCCAAAAAAATATTCTATTCAAGACTATTCAAATATGAAATATGGTGATAAAAGATTATATATTTATGAAATAAAATATACAGATGATTTTCTTGCTACAGGTTTAACAAATTCATCATATTCTTATACATCTGAGCAAATGACTTTTTATGAAGATGATGATGGTTTACAAATGAATGTTGGAAATTATATATATCATTCTGATATAAAAAATATTTCTGAAAATGAATATTTAAAAATAGATGTTGTTGATAAAATTGTAAATTATAGTATAGAAACATATGAGTTACAACTTACAAATAGATCTAATTATACTATAGTAATTTCAGATCAGCAAGAAAGTGGAGAAATTGTTCTTGTCTTACCAAATGAAGTAAGAAATCGTTCTGAAGTAAATGATATAGTTTTGAAACCACAAGAAGCTTATAAAGTTAGTTTTACATTTCCAAAATTTGTTGATGATGGAGATGAATCACAATCTATACTTTTTTCTGCTATAAGAGTAATGGAACAATATTCAGGAACAGAAGATGTTCCTGAAGAAACAATTCAGTCAGAAATTGATAATGCAATTGCAAAATTTAGCATGGAAGTAAAAGTAACAGAGTAAAGTGCTGTAGCAGCTGGAAAAGTTATATAATAAGATTATTCTAATAAAAGAAGCAAAAAGTAAATTAATATTATTACTTTTTGCTTCTTTTTATATTTTATTTATCACTATTTTCCTTTTTAGATTTTTCTTCTTTCTTTTTGTTACGCCATTCATGCCAAAGTTCGTATATTAGACCTCCTTCTTTATACCATCCAGATACACGTCCCCAATATATAAAGAAACCTAAGAAAACTAAAATACCAATACAAAGATTTATCCAAAATTTATTAATATCCATTATTAATTCCTCACATATAAATTATTTTTTATTATTATATCTTTTAAATAAATTAAAATCAATATATTTATTAACAATTATTGTAATGAAAATGTAATCGTTTTACCAGAAAAAACTATTGATAAGAAAAATCAAATGATATACAATATAATTGTATAAATATATTTAATGAAACAATTTTGAAGGGAGGGAGAGAATATTTGAATAATATAAAAAAATATAATTCAGATGATATGAGTAAACTTCCCGACCTTTTTAAGGAATTACAAGATATTAGATATGGAAGAGCAAAACCTAAACATATGGAATCCCCAAATGAACTTAGGGATAAAATAAAATATAGAAAGATAAAATATACTAATAAAAAATTTAATGCTATTGGAGCAATTATAGGTATTTTATTTGTAATCCTATTTTTTTCTAGTATAAATAGCAATTACATATTTGCTACAACAGAAAAACAGAAAGTAGCAATAGGTCAGTTTGAAGAAAATGAAAATTCCATAAATATAATGGAAACAATTTCAACAAATATAAGTGATGTAACTGTAAAGGAAATTTTAACTAAGGAAATAGAAATTCCATATGAAACTAAATATATAGAGACTGATTTATTGCCAAAGGATGAACAAAATTTAATTCAAGCTGGCCAGCTAGGATTTGTTGATAGGACATCTATTTTGACTTATGAAAATGATGAATTAATAGATGAAACGATTATAGGAGAAGTTGTAAAAAGTGATGCAGTTGAAGAAATAATAGAAGTTGGAACATCAGAATTTTTATTTAATAATAAAGTACATATTGGTGATACAATGTATATAATAGAAGAAACTCCTATATATGAATCATTAGAAGATAACATGGAAATTGGAAATGTATATCAATACATAGATGTAAAAATTTTATCTGAAAAAGATGGATGGGCAAATATAGAAATTGATGATATTAAAGGATATGTAGATTCAAGCAAACTTACTTCTGAACTTGTAACACCTGGAATTGCTGAAAAAAGTAGAATAAAAAGAATAATGATTGAAGTAAATCCTGATATGAATGTAAATACACCAAGTGGACTTACAAAAGATGATTTTGTAAAAGTATTATCTGGAAATTCAAGTGATAAAAATCATATATTTGAACAGAATGCCGAAGTTTTTTATGAAATTGAACAGGAATATAATGTAAATGGTTTATTTTTGGCAGCAATAGGAATACATGAAAGTAATTGGGGCACATCAAACATAGCTTCTCAAAAGAAAAATTTATTTGGATATGGCTCTTATGATTCATCTGCATATTCATCTTCTTATGAATTTGAAAGTTATGAATATGGCATAAGGTTATTAGCCAAAGTCCTTTCTAAGTATTATTTGAATGAACCAGGAACACCAATTTTTGATAATGAAACAGCAGTTGGAAGTTATTATAATGGACCTACAATTGCAGGGGTAAATATAAGGTATGCAAGTGATACAAACTGGTCAACAAGAGTATATAATATAATGGCTTCATTATATGCAAAATTATAAATTGAAAAGGAATGAGAATATTTTGAAAACAGATAAAAATGGAAATTTAAAATTAATAATAATAGAATTTATTTTATTAGTAATTTCTATTTTTACATATAGGTATATTTTTCAAGTGCAAATGACTAGAAAAATTTATGAACGTGAAACTGTACAATTTATTGAGGAAAATCAAAATCCTATTTTTACAATAAGTGAGATCATTTTATATAATAGTGCTAATGCAGTAGATAATAGTGATGGAGAATTAAAAGATATAGATATTAGTCAATTTACAGATATTGCTATTTTTATAAATAACAAAGCTAAACTACAGGAAATTACGGCTGAAAATACAATAAATCAATTATTTATAAATAATATTAAAATTAATACTGAGTATGAAGATGGCGAAAAAATATTAAATTATAAAAATCCACTAAATATGGGAAAATATGTTGAATTAGAAAACTTTAAGGATGACAAAATTTTATTTAATGTAATAAATACAAATGAAAAAAATGAGAAGGCAAATTATGACGAAAATGTTTTTTATACAGATTGTTCTAATCCTATTTCATTAAGTTATATAAATAAAAATATTTTAACTGGTTGTCAGCTTACTGGTGGAGATGGTGTAATTTCTTTTGATGCTTCAATATTAAAGGATACAGGTATAGATTTAAACAAGTTAAAAACGGATATAAGTTTTTCAATAAATATAGTTAATAATTATAATGAAAAATTTATATGTAATGTTAATCTAGATAATGATTTGGTAACTGAAAATAATGAAATTTATTCAGGATACTTAATGAAAGTATTGCATCCTAAAGGAGATGAATTTAAGTTTATAAAAATATCAGATTAGATTAGGCTTGCAAATTATTTGCAGGCTTGATTTTTATTATAAATACAGTTATAATATATCTAATGTCCTCATAGCTCAGCAGGATAGAGCAGTCGCCTCCTAAGCGACCGATAGTGGTTCGAGTCCGCTTGGGGACACCATGAAATTATTTAATTATAAAAATAAAAGAAAACCGTAGATTTTTTGAATCTACGGTTTTGTTTCCTACTCAGATAATTGAAATTACGTATATCTTTTTGGAGAGAAAGAAGTGCTAAATTGTAGGTTTGGGGGTAGGTAACTGCTTGGTGATATAAAATTCGGGATGAGCTGTTCTCTTATAACCCGCATCAATCAAAGAATTAACAATATCATTGATTGATGTTTTGATTTTAAGCAACCAAGTGCGTCCATATTCATCACAAATAACAAGGCTTTTTGGGTTGATTACAATATAGGTTCCAATATTATTTTCACTTGAATTATGGTGAAAACATGAGACGAGGGGCAAATAGGATGCGTGTGTTTCCATGTCTTTATAATAGCATGAGATTTCCATTATTTTAAACATGTACTTACTCTGGTCAATGCATACAGGTTTGAGTCCTTTTTCAGTCGCAATCTTAAAAGAGTTGGCATATGTTAATGCCCAATTTTCTTCATGAGCAATTTGAATTAACCACTCATAAGCTGCAGGGCAATTTCCTGCTCTAAAAGATGGGACTGATAAAGTTTCCTTGCATTTATCAATGCAGTATCCATTGCCATTCAAAATGTCAAAAACTTCAGGTCGATACGGGGTTGCCCAAATATTGCAATTAACATCTGAAAATGCAATATTTCCATTGCATGCAGTTACTTGGAATGGATACTTGGAGTGCCGGTCAGTTGAGTAAGAGAATTTTAGCAGTTCCTCCATTGAAGAGAGCCGGGTGTGTTTCATAGGGTTTCCAAACATAGTGTACCTCTTTCTGCCACAATTCGTGGCGATAAAATTATTTCATATCTCTGAGAGATACGGTAACTCCTACGGAGTTTACAATAAAATTATATCACATTATGTTAACAATATCAATATTACAGAGTTAAAATTATGTAAAAACTAACTATAAGTATTTTTTGACAGAAATGCAAAATTAAGTTATAATTTATTATGCTATTAAATATATGAAAGGCAAAGATAGTGGAAGAAAAATTTATGAAAGAAGCACTAAAAGAAGCAAAGAAAGCTCTTGAAGAAGAGGAGGTTCCTGTTGGTGCAGTAATAGTAAAGAATGGAAAAATAATTGCAAGAGCGCATAATACAAAGGAAACATCAAAAGATGCTACGTGTCATGCAGAAATTCTTGCTATCAAAAAAGCCTGTAAAAAGTTAGATTCTTGGAGATTGTTAGATTGTGATATGTATGTTACTTTAGAGCCATGTCCTATGTGTGCAGGTGCATTAATAAATTCCAGAATTAAAAATTTATATATTGGGACTGATGATGATAAAAGTGGTGCATGTGGTTCTGTTCTAAATTTATTAGAAGATTATAAATTTAATCATAAAATTAAAGTGGACAAATATATATTAAAAGAGGAATGTGAAAGTTTACTTAAAGATTTTTTTAAATTTTTAAGAGAAAGGAATAAAAATGAGAAAAAATCTGTTTAAAAAATGTTTATTTATGCTATTTATATCAATTGCAATTATGTTGGTAATTTCAATAATGATTAAATATGATGTTGAAGGTGAGCAAAATATGCCATTTGCACTTTCTAAAATTCTTCTAGTAAGTACTGTTGATGGTAAAGCCGTAGATGATACTGAGAATATTTGGAATATCGGAGTTACTCAAGTAAATGATGTATATATATATATAGATAAAAAATCAGATGATAATCAGACAATTAAACAAATTAGTTTAGAAAATTTTGTCATAAACAAAGCTCCTAAAAAAGGAAATTTAAAGTTGTTAAGACCTACAGGAGATCTTCCAAATTTATATACATATAGCGAACAAAATTATTTAGATGAAGGAATAACTTTTTTAGGTGGTATTATAGATGATATGAAATCATTGGAAATATCAAATAATGGAGGTGCTTTAGGTTTTAGACTTTCTATTGAAGATTTAGGTAAATATATATCTAATGAGGATGAGGAAATAACATATGATGGAAAATTACTTTCAAATTTAGGAGTAAGTGTAGAAGAAATAGAATTCGATATTAATTTTGATATAATTATAACAACAAATAAAAATATTAGTTATATTGGAACAGTTGGTTTATCATTGCCATTAGATACTGTAATAGAAGAAGGTTCTACACATAAGGAAATAACAGACTTTTCAGAAGTGGTATTTAAGAGAATTCAATTATAAGTATTTTTAATTTTTGGAAAACATTGTGAATTATTATTTTTAAATGAAAAGTATTGCAAAATAAGAAAATCCATTATATAATCTTTTAAATTAATGTGGCTTTTCTTAAGGAAGGTATGCTTCAATAAAAAGCTATGAATCTCGTCAGGTTCGGAAGAAAGCAGCGATAAGTAGTGTATTTATGTGATTCGCATGCCTTCCTTAAGGAAAGCTATGTCTATATTTAGAAAGTTTTATAAAAAAATTTAAAGACAAAGTCTAAAGGAGGTAATAATGTCATATACAGCTCTTTATAGAAATTTTAGACCTTTAAAATTTTCTGATATGGTTGGACAAGAACATATAACAAGAACATTAAGAAATCAACTAATATCAGATAGAGTAGGACATGCTTATCTTTTTAGTGGTGGTAGAGGAACAGGAAAAACAACTTCTGCTAAAATACTTGCAAGAGCAGTAAATTGTTTAAATCCACAAGATGGAGAGCCATGCAATAATTGTGAAATTTGTAAAGAAATATTAGATGGATCTTTAACAGATGTTGTAGAAATGGATGCTGCATCAAATAATAGTGTAGAAGATATTAGATTAATTAGAGATGAAGTAAATTTTTTGCCAACAAAAGCTAAATATAGAGTTTATATTATAGATGAGGTTCATATGCTTTCAGCAGGTGCATTTAATGCTTTATTAAAAACTCTTGAGGAACCACCAGAGCATGTTAAATTTATATTAGCTACTACAGAACCTCAGAAGTTGCCAACTACAATACTTTCAAGATGTCAAAGGTTTGATTTTAAAAGAATATCTGAACAAGATATAATAAAAAGATTAAAGATTATTTGTACTGAATCTAACATAAAGATAGATGAAGAAGCTTTAGAAATTATAGCAGTTCTTTCTGAAGGACATATGAGAGATGCTATAAGTATTTTAGAAAGATGTAGCCAAGAAAATGCAGAAAATATTACAGTAAATGAAGTAAAACAGTTAGTGGGATTGCCAAGTTTAGAATATATAAATAAAATTGCAAAAGGAATTTTGGAATATAATGTTATAGAATCTTTAGAAGTGATAGATGATGTAGTTAATGATGGAAAAGATTTATACAATTTTTTATGGGAAATAATAAAATATTTTAAAGATATATTAGTGTATAAAGCAACGAGTAATTTAAAATTATATTCTGAAAATGAAATAGAAGAAATAAAGAAATTAGCTGATATTACTGAGGAACAACGACTTTTAAATATAATTTATCAATTGTCTGATTTAGAAAATGATTTAAAATGGTCTTCACAAAAGACTATAATGTTTCAAACAGGAATTATAAAAGCTTGTAGAAAAGAATATACTTTTGATAGTAATAATTCTGATAATAGTAATAATTCTAATTTAGAAAAAAGATTAGAAAATCTAGAAAATAAAATATCAAATATGAAATTTGAAAAAAATCAAACAGTTAAAATAGAAAATGAAAAAAATTCTTTTGAAACTGTAAAAAAACAAACAATATCTAAAGAACAAAATGTGGGTAATATATCAGATATATGGAAAAAAGTCATTGATGCATTAAAAAGAAAAGGTAAAATAAGATTATATACATCTTTAATAAATACAAAAATAAATGAATTAAATGATTTAGTATGGGAAATAGAATTTCCAAATGGACTAACAGGATTTAATCAAAAGATATTGGAAGATCCAAATAATAAAAGTGAATTAATTAAGGAAATTTTTAATATTACAGGTAAAGAAATGCATTTAAAATATAAAGATGGGAAAAAAATTTCAAACCCACAGGATACTAATTCAGCATCAGATATAGGTGGATTAGGAATAGATATTAATATTATTGATAACTGATACTAAATTAATAAAATTATTCATATAATTTTTTAAATTTAGTTTATGAATAAAATAAAGGAGGATTATAAAATGGGAAAAAGAGGAGGATTTCCTGGAGGCATGGGAGGCTTTGGAGGAATGAATATAAATCAACTTATGAAAGAAGCTAAAAAAATGCAAGCTGACATGGAAAAAACACAGGAAGAATTAGGTTCAAGCGAATTTGATGCTACAGCTGGGGGAGGAGCAGTATATGTTAAGGTAAATGGAAATAAACAAATAAAAGAAATAACAATACAAAAGGATGTAGTCGATCCAGATGATGTAGAAATGTTACAAGATTTAATTATAACTTGTGTAAATGAAGCATTAAGAAAAGTTGATGAGGCACAAGCTGCTTCACTTGGAAAGTATAATATACCAGGATTAATGTAATTAAAGTAAGTAAAGGAAAATAAAATGTCATATTATTCACCTTCAATCGAAAAGTTAATAGAAAGTTTTGAAAAATTACCAACCATTGGTCATAAAACAGCACAAAGATTAGCATTTTATATGTTAGATTTACCATTAGAAGATGTAGAAGAATTTACAAATTCTATATTGAGTGCAAAGAAAAATTTGCATTTTTGTTCAAAATGCTTTAATATATCTGATACTGATCCATGTAATATATGTTCAAACCCTAAAAGAGATCAATCTATAATTTGCGTTGTAGAAGATGTTAGAGATGTAATTGCTATGGAAAGAACACATGAATTTAATGGCGTATATCATGTTTTACATGGTTCAATATCTCCAATGAATGGGATAGGACCAGATGATATAAAAATTAAAGAATTGCTTAGTAGAATTATGGATGGGCAAGTTAAAGAAATAATTCTTGCTACAAATCCAAGAGTTGAGGGTGAAGCAACATCAATGTATATTTCAAAGATTGTCAAACCATTAGGGGTAAAAACAACTAGAATTGCTAGAGGAATTCCTGTTGGAGGCGATTTGGAATATACAGATGAAATTACTCTTACAAAAGCTTTAGAAGGAAGAAGTGAAATATAGTATCAATTACGATTTTTGAGAATATAATAAAATAGAATATACTTTTTAAGGAGATAATTTGATATGCAACAGAATAAAAAAATAGTAATTTTAGGTGGAGGAACAGGAACTTCTTTTGTACTTAAAGGGTTAAAATATTTTCCAGTAGATATAACTGCCGTCATTACAGTATCAGATGATGGTTCAAGTACAGGAAGGTTAAGAAAAGAATTTTCTACTCCAGCTGTTGGTGACATAAGAAAAGTTTTAAGTAATTTATCAACTTTGCCAGATGAAGTAAGAGATGTTATGGAATATAGATTATCTACATATAGTGATTTAAATGGTCATGCACTTGGAAATTTAATTTTAACATCTTTAATTAGAGAAACTGGAAGTTTGAAAACAAGTATAGAATATTTAAGTAAAATATTAGCTGTAAAACATAAAGTATTACCGCTTTCAGAGGATTGTTTAACATTAATGGGAGAAACCATTGATGGAGAAGTGATAGAAGGAGAAGAAGAAATTACCAAAGCAAATAAGAAATACAAAAAATTTTTCTATAAAGAAGATCCACATGTTTTACCAGAAGTTATAGAAGCAATTGGAGAAGCTGATTTAATTATACTAAGTATGGGAAGTCTTTATACAAGTGTTATGCCACACATAATATGTAAAGATATTGTAGAAGCTATAAATAAAGCAAAAGCTAAGCTTATGTATATAGCTAATGCAATGACACAACCTGGAGAAACGGATGGATTTGGTGTTAGTGATCATGTTAATGTATTAGAGCAGTATTTAGGTAAAGATTCAATAGATGTTGTTATTGCAAGTAATACAAAAGTTCCAAAAGAAATGTTAAAAAAATATGAAATAGAAGAACAAAAAGATCAAGTTCCAATAGATTATGAAAATATTAGAAAAGCAAGATATGAGCTTATTGAAGATGATTTGTTAACAACTACTGATGGTACAATAAGACATAATAGTTTGAAATTAAGTTCAATTATATTTTCATATTTGATGAGATAAAAATATTAATAAATGAAAAAATATTTTGGCAAATCAATGAGTAATTTTATTGATTTGCCATTTTATTTAATTTATAAATTTTATAAGCAAATTAGTTAATTTTTTTATATTTATGTTGAATTTTTTGAATTTTTTTATCAATTCTTTTTAATTCTAAGTTTGCAAAAAGTCCATTTTTTTCTATAACTTTTTCTTTTTTGTTAAGAAGCTCAATTACTAATTTTTTATCTTCTTCTTGAAGATCATATAGAAGTTTAGCTTTATTAATATTTTCTTTTACAAGTTCCTCATAATCTTTTTTACTATTATATAATCCCATATACACCTCTATAATAAATTTTATATATACTAATTATTGCTAAAAATAGTATATATATGTTCTAATTCAGATTTTAAAGTATTATATAAATTTGCAGTTATATTTTGATTGCCTGCTTCATATTTAATTATTTCATTTTCAATATCTAGAAGTTTATATTTTTTTTGTCCATTTTTATCAAACATATAAATTGGTTTATAACTAACAGAATCAATACTGATTTTTTTATTTTTTCCATAGTGCTTTGTTATTTGTAAATTTAAAATAATGGATTGCTTAGTATAATTTTTTACTTGTCCAGAAATAAAGTTTCCCAATGAATATATTATAAAAGTATCTTTTTGAGAACCGTTTTCGAAAGACACTTCTTTTTGTTCCATTTTTTGAAGAACATGAGGATGACTTCCTAGTATAATGTCAACTCCATTTTCTATTAATAAATTTGCAAGTTCTGTTTGACTTGAGTTAGGTGTTGTCTGATATTCTGTCCCCCAGTGCATTATAGCTATAGTTAAGTCCACATTTTCATTTTTTAAATTTTCTAAATCAGAAATAATTTTCTCATTGTCAATTAAATTAATACAAAATTTTTTATCTTCAGGAATTGATATCCCATTTGTTCCATAGGTATATGATATAAAACCTATTTTTATACCGTTTTACTTCAACTATTAATGGTTTTAAAGAATCTTCTTCTGATTTGAAAGTTCCTGTGTGTAGGATTTCAACTTTATCTAATTCATTTATTGTATTTTCTATTCCTAAAAATCCTTTATCTAAAGAATGATTATTTGCTGTTGACAAGACATCAATTCCTAACTCTTTTAAATCGGTAGCTAAGTGCTCTGGAGTATTAAAAGTTGGGTAGCTAGAATATCCTATTTCTTTTCCAGCCAGAGTTGTTTCAAGATTTCCAATAGCTAAATCAGACGGTTCAATATATTTTTTTATATCTTCAAAAACATATGAAAAATCATAATTATTTACACTTGCATCATATGCATCTTGATATTGTGTATTATGACACATTATATCACCTATTACAGATAAATTTATTGTGACATCGTTAGGAATTGATACTATCTGTTCTTCTGATAATTTTTTTTGTTCATTAATATTTTGATTTGCAATTTGGTTTATATTAGAGTTATGGTTAAAATTGGCTTTATAATTAGATAAAATTAACATTAAATCTAATGCAATACATATAAAAATAAAGACAAATATAATTTTAATAAAAGTTTTTTTCATATTTTTTCCTTTACAATTAGTTTTGGTTGTAAGTCTATATTAGAAAGTTATATGTTTATAGAGATTATAATATAAGATATAAAAAAAATAAAGACACTAATTTTAATTAGTGCCTTTATTTAAATTTTATATATTAATCTTTTATTTAAAGTAGTCCATTATACCAACATAAATACTCCAAGCAAGTTTATCTTGATATGAATCTGATTGTAAAAGTTTATTTTCTGCTGAATTTGAAAGAAATCCACATTCTACTAAAGCTAAAGGAATTGTAACATTTTTTGTTAGATAAATTCCTGATATAGATTTTATAGTTCTAGAACTGTTATTTTCAATATAATTATCTAAGTTTGTTTGAATGCTTTGGGCAATTTTTTTACTTTCCTCATCATCATTTTTGTAAAAAGTTTGCCATCCACTATACTGTTTTTGAGGTAATGTATTCATATGTATTGACACAAATATTTCTGCATTTGAATTATTTGCTATATCTACACGATTTTTCATATCTGATATTTTTTGTTTCCTAATAGTATCTGCACTGCTTTCATAAATTCCATTTTCATTTGATCGAGTAAGTATAACTCTACAGTTAGAGCTTTCTAATAAATTTTGTAGTTTAAGGACTATGTCTAAATTAAGATCTGATTCTATAGATCCATCTTCTCCACTTGCTCCTCCATCTGGATATCCATGACCAGCATCTAAAATAATAGTATGATTTGAAACAGGTGTTGATGATGCCATTTGTGCATCTAAGTCAATATTTTTTGAATTTATACTATAAATAAAAATTGAAATAATAATACTTAAATTTATAAAAATTATTCTTTTTTTATTTAAAACAATCATAGCTAAACTCCTTATAAATTTACATATTTTATACATGAATAATAATATTTACAATAAATTTTATGAAAAATAAAAAAATATATAACAAAATTATAAAAGATAGATTACAAAACATATTAATCATTTGCATATTTTATAAAAAAGTGGAAAAAATACGTAAAAATAGCATAAGGGGAATTTTATGAATAAGAATAAAAAATTAAACATGAATGGAACTCTTTTAGATAAAAATCAGTTTGCAAAACATATAGAGAAAGTGGCATCAGAACATAGTATAAGAAGTTTTTCAAGTAAAAATACTTACCCAATTCGTCGTTTGTTAGATGATTATAATTTTATCTTAGAAACTTATAATTTGCTTACTAAACATCTAAAGTTAGGAATAAAAATACATGCAGCTGGTGAGTGGATATTAGATAATTTTTATATAATAGAAGAAACTGTAAAGGTGATTCAAAAAGAATTACCTTTAAAAAAGTATAAAAAAATGATAGGATTATCAAATGACAGATATTTTGGATTTGCTAGAATTTATGTTTTAGCGGAAGAAATAGTTGCTTTTTCAGATTGCAAGGTTGATAGAGAACTTATAGACATAGCACTTAAAAATTATCAAAAGAAAAAATTACTTAGTATGGAGGAACTTTCAAATGTTGGAGTTTTTATTAAGATATCTATAATTGCTAAAATTAGAGAACTATGTGAAAAAATATATTCTTCTCAAATTCAAAAGTATAAAGCAGAAAGCATTATAGAAAGATTAGTAGAAAGAAAAAACGGATCAAATTTGGAATTTACAAATAATAATAAACATTTGAGAGTTACAGAGGAAACTATAAAATACCCTTTTATAGAATATTTGTCTTATAAATTAAAAAAATATGGTAAAAAGGCAATTGTATATCAAAATATTTTGGAAAAAGAAGTACAAAAAACAGGACTTTCTATTTCAGAAGTAATACAAAAAGAGCATTTTAATATTGCTAATATTAAAATAACAATGGGAAATTGTATAACAAGTATAAAAGAAATTAATAGAATCGACTTTTCAGAATTGTTTAGCTATATGAATGCATCTGAAGAAATATTAAAATTAGATCCTTCAGGAATTTATCCAAAACAAGATGAAGAAAGTAAAAGCTATTATAGAAGATTAATAGAAAATAAAGCAAGAAAAACCAAAATATCAGAAATATATATATCAGAAAAAATAATTGAGCTTTGTCAGAGATATAAAGATGCAAAGGAATTAACAGAATTAAAAAAATCACATGTTGGTTACTATTTATTAAAATATGATGGAATAAAAGAATTAAATGAAGCATTAGAAATTAAAAGTTATAAGAAATTAACAACTAATCAAAAATCTAGATTATATATTGCATCAAACATATTAATTCCTTTATATTTTTGTTTTATAGAATATGTTATGATATTTGCAAAAACACATAATTATTATATATCAACTATTGTATCGATTTTATCATATATTCCAATATCAGAAATTTTTATTAGAATAGAAAATTATATTATGAGCAAATTTAAATCTCCAACAATGCTTCCCAAAATGGATTACGATAAGGGAATTCCAGAATATAATAGTACCTTTGTAGTAATTCCAACAATTTTAAAGTCAAAAGATAAAGTAAAAGAAATGTTTGAAAAACTAGAGGTATATTATTTAGCAAATAAATCTGAAAATTTATATTTTGCTCTTTTAGGAGATTGTTCACAAGAAAATACAAAAGTAAAAGATTTTGATAGTGAAGTCGTAGCAAGTGGTATTGAAATTTGTCAAAAACTTAATGATAAATATAGAACTGATAAATTTAGTAAATTTCATTTTCTATATAGGCAAAGAGTGTGGAATTCAGGAGAAGAGGCATATATTGGTTGGGAAAGAAAAAGAGGTTTGTTATCTACTTTTAATAAATATATAAAGAAACAAATTGAAAATGATTTTTTAGAAAATACTATAGAGAAAGAAAGACAAAAACTTCCAAATATTAAATATATTATAACTCTTGATAGTGACACAAATTTAAATTTAAATACAGCGTCAAAACTTATAGGTGCTATGAGCCATATTTTAAATATTCCAATTATTAAAGATGATAGAGTAATTGACGGATATGGAATTATGCAACCAAGAATAGGAATGGATTTATCACTTTCACAGAAAAGTTTATTTATAGAACTTTTTAGCATGAAAGGTGGAATAGATTTTTATACAAATGCAATTTCAGATATTTATCAGGATTATTTTGAGGAAGGAATTTTTACAGGTAAAGGAATTTACAATGTAGAAATTTATAACAAAATTTTAAAAACAGAATTTCCTGAAAATACAATTTTAAGCCATGATCTGTTAGAAGGAAATTTTTTGCGTTGTGGACTTTTAACAGATGTTATGCTTTTAGATGGTTATCCAACACGCTATATACCATATATTTTAAGAAACCATAGATGGACAAGAGGAGATTGGCAGATTATAAGATGGCTAAATAATAGTAGACTAAATGAAATTTCAAAATTTAAAATTTTTGATAATTTGAGAAGAAGTTTGCTTCAAGTTTTTTGTTTTGTATTAATTTTTATAAGTGTTTTAAATATAATTAAAAATAATTCTGTAAACATGGCATTAATTTCCTTATCAATTATAGGAGTAACAATTCCGTATTTAATAGATATTATAAATTATATTATTTTTAAAGAGAGTAATATAACAGGTAGTGTTTATGCATATAAAAAGTTTTCTAAAGAATTAAATAGTATAAAAATAAGTATTATTAGAATAGTTTTGCAGATAATTTTATTACCTTATGAGACCTTTAAAAATTTAGATGCTATAATTAGAAGTTTATATAGAATGACTTATAAAACTAAAATGTTAGAATGGGTTACTGCAGAAGATGGAGAGAAAAAAGCAAAAACAGATTTAAATTATCATTATAAAGAAATGGCTATTAATCCAATTTTAGGTATCATATTTTTATTATTGCCTTCAGCAATTTCTAAAGTTTTGGGAATTTTATGGATAATAGGCCCAATATTTGCTTGGTATATAAGTCTAGATAATTATAAAAAACAAGAGTTGTCCGAACCAGATAAAAGATATTTAAATGAGATTGGTAAAAGGACGTGGAACTTTTTTGAAGACTATGTAAATGAAGAAAATAATTATTTAATGCCTGATAATTATCAGGAAGATAGAAATAAAAAAATTGTAAATAGAACATCTGCAACTAATATTGGATTAGAACTTTTAGCCATTATTTCTGCATATGATTTAGGATATATAAATTTTAAGAAAACAGCAGAATATTTAAATAAGATTTTAGCAACAATAAGTGGTCTTAGTAAATGGAATGGACATTTATATAATTGGTATAATACAAAAACATTAATGCCATTAATTCCTAGATATATTTCAACTGTGGATAGTGGAAATTTTGTCGGATATTTATATATAGTAAAAGAATTTTTTATAGAAAACAGAAACAAGGGTGATTTTGAAAATATTATAAATACAATAACAGATTTAATCAATAATACTGATTTTACTAAATTATATAGTGAAAAAAATAAATTACTATCTATAGGATATAATTTAGAAGAAAATAAATTAACAGATTCTTATTATGATTTTTTAGCATCTGAAGCAAGACAAGCAAGTATTATTGCAATTGCAAAAGGTGATGTTCCAGTAAAACATTGGAATAGTTTAAGTAGGACTCTTACGAGTTTAAATGGATATAAGGGATTGGTATCTTGGACAGGAACAGCTTTTGAATATTTGATGCCAAATGTTAATTTAAAAAGATATAAGGGAAGCCTGTTAGATGAAGCATGCAAATTTGCTATAATGAGCCAAATTGAATATTGTAAAAAATTAGGTGTACCATGGGGAATATCAGAATCAGCCTTTAATCTTAGAGATTTAAATAATAATTATCAATATAAGGCGTTTGGAATTCCTTGGCTTGGACTAAAGAGAGGATTAGATGAAGATATCGTAGTTTCACCATATAGTACATTTCTATCATTGGAAGATGAATCAGAAAATGGAGTAAAAAACTTAAAAGAGTTAGAAAAGCAAGGTGCAACACGGTAAATATGGTTTTTATGAGTCAATAGATTATACTATTTCAAGAGTAGGAAATCAAAAGAGAGTACCAGTAAAAACATACATGGCACATCATCAAGGTTTAATATTATTATCAATAAATAATATTTTAAATAACAATATATTGAAAAAAAGGTTTAATAAAAATTCTGAAATAGAAGCTACAAATATTCTTTTGCAAGAGAGAATGCCAATCCAAATGATAATTACAAAGGAGAAAAAAGAAAAAGTTACAAAAAGTAAGAATTTAAATGTTAGTTCTTATGTTGAAAGAGTAATTGAAAATGCAAATAAAATTTATAGAAATGTAAATGTTATATCTAATGAAAAATATAAAATTACTATAGATGATTTTGGAGATAGTATTAGTGAATATGAGAATTTAATGGTAAATAATTATAAAGGAACATCAGAATTAAAACAGAGAATGAATTGTTATATAAAAAATGTTAAGAGCAAAAAAATTATAGATACAAAAGAGAATGCGAAAGTTGTTTTTTCTCCAGATAAAGCTAAATTTATAAAGCAAGAAAATAATTTGAAAATAGAAGAAATAGTAAGTTTAGACCCCAATAAAGCAATTGAAATTAGAAGAATTGAAATTGAAAATTTAGGAAATCAAGAAGAATTTTTAGAAGTTATAGTTGACTTTGAACCTTCGTTATCAAAAAAAATGCAAGAGTATTCACATCCTGCTTTTAATAAACTTTTTATGAAATTTGAAGAATCAAATGAAAATATTATTTTTGAAAAAAAAGATAGGGATTTGTATGAAAATAAGTATCTAGCTACTACTTTATACACAGAAAATGAACAGATTGTTAATTTTGAATATGAAATTGATAAAGAAAAATATTTGGGAAGAGAAAATTTAGGAATTTCTAAAATGGTTAAAGAGCCAAAAAATTTTTCAAAAGAAATTTTACAAGTTACTGATCCTATTATAGCAATGAAAAGAACTATAAAAATTAGAGCAAAAGAAGTTGCAAATGTAAATTTCTTAATTTCAGTTTCAGATACAAAACAAGAGGCAATTGAAAATTTGGAAAATATCAAAAGTGATGAGGAAATTATTAGAATTTTAAATATAGCAAGAGCAAGAGTGGAAGAAGAGAGTAAATATTTACAGGTAGACGGAGAAAAAATAGATTTATATGTAAGGTTATTAAAATATATACTAAATTTGAATTATTTGAAAAATAATAAAATTTTAGAAAATGCCCAAATAGATAGTTTATGGAAATTTGGAATTTCAGGAGATAATCCAATTATACTAGTAAAAATAAAAAATATCGAAGATATATATGTTGTTGAAGAAATTATAAATGCTTTTGAATATTACCGTGCTAAAAAAATATTTACAGATTTAATTATTTTAAATGAAGAAATAGATGTTTATGAAAGATTTGTTAAAGATTCTATAAATGAAGTGATTTCAAATAAACAATTAGCATATTTAAAAGATATAAATACAGGTATTTTTATTTTAAATAAAGATGAGATTTTAAAAGAAGATTTAGATGTAATTGAATTTAAAGCAAGAATAATAATTAATTCAGCAAATGGTGGCATAGAGTCACATATAAAAGAATTTGAAGAGCAAGAATTAAACGAAATAAAAGTAAAAAGAGAAAAAGCTATGACACTAAATGAAGAGATTTATCCTCTAAAAAAAGAAGATATGAAATATGATAATTCATATGGAGGGTTTATTGCAGATGGAAAAGAATATTTAATTTACAAAAATATGGAAAATATTTTACCATCAGTGTGGTGTAATATACTATGTAATAACTTTTTTGGTACAGTGGTTACTGATAACTTAGGTGGATATACTTGGAGTAGAAATAGTAGATTAAATAGACTTACAGCATGGAATAACGATAGGGTTTTAGATATTCCGTCAGAAATATTTTATTTGAAAGATGAGGATAATAAATCTATTTGGACTTTAAACTCTGGAGTGATTCCAAATGAAAATTATTATTATATAACTCATGGATTTGGATATACAGAAGTAAAAAATTTAAATGATAATTTAAAACAAGAATTGGAAATATTTGTACCGAATGAAGAGTCACTTAAGATATTAAAATTCAAAGTAAAAAATCTTATAAATGAAGAAAGAAATATTAAATTATTAGTTTATATAAAAACTGTACTTGGTGAGGACGAATATATTAGTAATGGTAATCTATATGTAGAAAAACAACAAAATATTTTAAAAATTAAAAATGTTTTTACAGAAGAAAATTTTAAAAATAGAATTATGTATGTAACAAGTAATATTAAAATAAATTCATTTACAGGAGAAAAAGAAAATTTCTTTGGAAATGGAAATATTTTGGATCCTGATGGACTTTATACAGTTTTAAATAATGAATCTGGATTTGGTAAAAACTCATGTGTTGGAATCGAATTTTTACTAAAGTTTGAAAAATTTGAAGATAAAGAGTTTTATATAATAATAGGTGAAGAAAATAGTAATAATAATATTTTAGATGTAAAACAAAAATATGATGAACCAAATATGGTGGAATCCGAACTTGATAGGACAAAAACAAAATGGAAAGATATATTAAATATTATAAAAGTAAAGACACCTTCTGAAAGTTTAAATATAATGATGAATGGTTGGCTAGTTTATCAAACTTTGGCAAGTAGAGTAATTGGTAGAACAGGATATTATCAATCAGGTGGAGCATATGGATTTAGAGACCAATTACAAGATTGTTTAGGAATTAAATATATTGATTCAAAATATTTAAGAGAGCAAATAATAAATTGTGCAAGACACCAATTTTATGAGGGTGATGTTCTTCATTGGTGGCATAATGAAACTAAAAGAGGAATACGAACTAGATTTTCAGATGATATGCTATGGCTTGTATATGCAACAATTGATTATATTAAATTTGAAAATGATAAAAGTATTTTAGATGAAAATATTGAATATTTAAATGGAGAAAATTTAAAGGAATATGAGGATGAAAGATACAATCTGTATTATGGAGGCCAAATAAAAGAAAGCTTATTTAATCATTGTATAAGGGCTATAGAAAATGTTTTAGACAAAGGAATTGATACATTTCCTAAAATTGGTGTAGGAGATTGGAATGATGGATTTAACAAAGTTGGAATAAAAGGAAAAGGTGAAAGTGTATGGCTAGCATTTTTTCTATATGATATTTTAAATAAATTTATTCCTATTTGTGAAGAGAGAAATAGAAAAGATTTGGTAGAAAAATATACTGAATGTAAGGAGAAATTAAAAAGGAATGTAAATAGCAAAGGTTGGGATGGAAGATGGTTTAAAAGAGCAATTACAGATGATGGAGAAGAAATCGGAAGTATTAATTCTGAAGAATGTAGGATAGACAGTATATCTCAAAGTTGGGCTGTAATTTCTGGGGCAGCAGATAATGACAAGAAATTTATAGCCATTAATGAAGCTGAGAATTATTTAATTGATAAGGAAAATAAAATTATAAAACTTTTTGATCCACCATTTGAAAAATCAAATATAAATCCAGGATATATAAAGTCATATCCACCTGGAATTAGAGAAAATGGTGGTCAATATACTCATAGTAGTTGTTGGCTTTTAATAGCAGAAGCAATGTTGGGATTTGGTGATAAAGCTGTAGAAATAGCAGAAATTATTAATCCAATTGAACATTCAAAAAATAAAGAAGAAGCCAAAAGATTTAAATTAGAACCATATATCTTAGAAGCTGATTTATACAGTAATAAAGATTTAGTTGGAAGAGGCGGTTGGAACTGGTATACAGGTTCTAGTAGTTGGTACTACAAGGCTATTTTGGAATTTATTTTAGGATTAAAAATTGAAGATGGATTTTTAAAAATTGAGCCATGCATTAAAAGAGATTGGAAAGAATATGAAATTCAATACAAATATAAAACTACACTATACAAGATAAAGGTAAGAAATAATAATAGTAAAAATACTGGAGTTGATAAGTTTCTTATAAATGGTGAAGAAATAGAGGATAAGAAAATATTACTTCAGGATAATGGAAGAATATATAATATTGAAATTTTTATGTAATTAATTTTAATTAGTTACAATGTAATAAATTATGTAATATATAATATTTTTTGTAATAAATTTGCAAAAAAACTTGTACAAAATTGTTAAATATGATATAAAGATACTATAAATTAATAATTTCTTTTAGAAAGGCGGTAATTTTGTGGAAGAGATAGTTGAAAAAGATAAAAAAACTATACTTGTAGTTGATGATGAGCAAAGTATAATGGAATTATTAGTATTTAATTTACAAAAAGAAGGATATAATACATTAGAAGCTTATGATGGTGTTACAGCTGTAGAAATGGCAATAAACGAAAAACCAGACTTAATTCTATTAGATGTAATGATTCCAAAACTTGATGGAATATCTGTATGTAAAAAAATAAGATATGCTTTAAATATTTCCAATATTCCAATACTAATGATATCAGCAAAAGATACAGAATCAGATAAAATTGTTGGCTTAGAAATGGGAGCAGATGATTATATTACAAAGCCTTTTCAAATAAGAGAAGTAATGGCGAGAATTAAAGCTAATTTAAGAAAAGCTGAATTAAATGCTAACATGGATTCAATGAATAATCAAAAAAGCGAAGAAAGTAAAGATATAATAAAAGTTGGAGATTTGACTTTAGATCTTAAGAAAGTTGAAGCTAGAGTTAAAGGTGAAGTTATTAATTTAACTAAAAAAGAATTTGATGTTTTAAAATATTTGGCTAGTCAACCAGGTCAAGTTGTAACAAGAGAGATGCTTCTTCGTGAAGTTTGGGAATATGAAGAATATGTAGGAGCAATTAGAACAATAGATGTTACAATGAATAGAATTAGGGATAAAATAGAAAAAGATAAAGCAAATCCAAAAATTCTTATAACAAAAAGAGGAGTAGGATATTACGTTACAGATAAAAATTAGTATAATTAATTTTAATAAAAACTCTCAAGTAGTAAATATACTTGAGAGTTTTGTTATTATAATGACTCATCTAAAAATCAAAAAATAAGAATTGTTTTTTTAAAAAATATAAATAATATCAAATTAATTAATAATTAGTAATGCGTTTATTTTTTATTATAAATTGCTTGAATAAATGCGGGGCAAAGTATATAATATAAAAAATAAAATAGGTATCAGTAAAAATTATTTTGTAGGAGAAAAGAATGTTAAAAGGTATACAAATTAAAATAGTTCTCGTTTTTACAATAATTGGTATAATTACTATTTCGACTTTAGGAATAGTTGCTATTTATAATTTGCAAAATATAAGTAATGGTGTTATACAAATTTCACAAACTACAGAAATGAATAATATTATAGCTTCACAAGTTTATCAAATGAAAATGATGATATGCTTATTTTTAATAATATTTGTTATTTTGGCGATAATAATTGGAATTATAATGTCAAAATCAATTTTTTTGCCAATATCAAATTTAATTAGAACGGTAGAAAATGCTACTAGAAATGAAAAAACAAAATATGAAAATAATAAAAAAAGAAAAATAAATGATTTAGTTTATGCTTTTGATGTTATGAATAATGAACTTAAAGAAAATCTTAATGAAGCAATAAGACAGAGTAAGCAAATGGAAACAATTCTACTTAATATAACAGATGGTATTATAGCTTTTGATATAAGTGGAAAAATCATTCATATTAATCCTGCGGCAAAAACATTTTTGAATATTGAAAATGCTGAAAGCTTTGAACAAATATTTGAAAAGTATAATGTTGATATAAATTTAGAGAAAATTATATATTTGGAAAATTGGACATCATCAGAACAAAAAATAAATGTAGAGGATAGAACAATAAATTTATTTTTTGCACCTTTTAAAAATGAAAATGATAGACCAGCAGGTGTAATAGTTGTTATACAGGATATTACAGAACATGTAAAACTAGATACTATGAGAAAAAGATTTGTAGCAGATGTTTCTCATGAATTAAAAACACCAATAACTTCAATAATGGGATATGCAGATACATTACTTGAAAACGAAGTAGATGGAGAAACAAGCAAAAAGTTTTTAGAGAGAATTTCAAGTGAGGCAGAAAGAATGTCACGTTTAGTTAGTGATTTATTAACACTTTCTAGATATGATACTTCAAAAGCTAAGATTGAAAAAACAGAATTTGATTTGGGAGAACTTGTAAAATATGTTTTTGATGGCATGGAAATAGAAATGAAGAAAAAAGAGCAAAATGCAGAATGTTTTGTTACTGCTAATGTGCCTCTTGTATATGCTGATAAAAATGGAATAGAAAGAGTTATAATTAATATACTTTCAAATGCAATAAAATATACTCCTGAAAAAGGTTCTATAAAAGGATATGTAGGATTTGTTTATAATGATGCATATATTAAAATAATAGATACAGGTATTGGAATTCCAAAAGAAGATTTAGATAAAATTTTTGAAAGATTTTATAGAGTAGATAAAGCTCGTACTAGAGAAATGGGAGGAACCGGTCTAGGGCTTTCTATAGCAAAAGAGATATTAGATCAAAATAATAGTATGATTGATATAAAAAGTGAACTTGGAAAAGGAACAGAAGTTGTTATAAGGATACCAACAAAACAAACAAAAAATGTTAAAGAAAAAAATACAGAAGAATAGGGAGAAATATATGAAAATGTTTAAAAAATTTTTGTTTATTTTAAGTACAATTATACTTTATGCAAATAATACTTTTGCTGCAACAAATGGGACATATGTAGCTAGAAACAGTTCTGAAATAGGAAAAGTATTTTTCTTTTTAGTTTCAATTGCTTTAATTGTTTTAGTATTATTTTTAAATTATAAAGCTGATGAAAAAGAATTGTCTGAAGAAAATAAAAATACTAAGAATCTAGAATCAGAAGATAAAATTAAAGAAGTTGATGCTATGTATTCTGAAACATATAATAAGTATAAGGAAAATTTAAAAAAAGATTATTACCAGAATAAATTTTTAGATACTAATGTGCAAAAAGTATATGTTGAAGAAAAAGCAAAAAACAGTAAAAATGAGGTTAATGAAGAACAAAAAACTGAGCTAATTAATACAATTAAAAAAGATTATAGTGAAAAAGTAGAAATTGGAAAAAATATAAATTATAGGAATGATAAATTAGATGATATGACAATGGTTTTTAAAACAGGAATATTGAGAAACACATCTAATGATAAAAAAAGTGAGAATAATAAAACAGAAGAAGATATCGATTTAGAGGAAATTGAGAAAACTATAGCAAAAGCTAAGATAAATACAAAAAATAAATCAAATAAGAAACAAAAAGAAAAATCAGAAAAAGAATATAAAAAAGGAAAAAAATCTACTAAACAGAATGTATAGTAATAGAATATAAAAAGTTAATTTACTTGAAAAAGATAGTAAAGTAATGTATAATGCGTTTGAAAATATGAAAGAAGGCAAAATAATGAACGAAAGAGTAAAAGATATTATAGAATGGATATATTGCATAGTAATTGCTTTGGTTCTTGCTTTATTATTTAGATATTTTATAGCAACGCCAACTATTGTAAAACAAAGATCAATGTTCCCAACTTTGCAAGAAAATCAAAGATTAATATTAAATAGAACTTTTAGAATAACTAAAAAATCACCTCAAAGAGGTGACATAATTACATTTGAAGCTCCAACTAAAGAATATTCAAAGTGGGAAAAAGATCAAACTAATCCAGTTGCGGTATATGATAATGAACCTAAAAATATTGTATCAAAATTTGTTTATTACGTTTTAGAGATAACTAAAAAAAGTTATATAAAAAGAGTTATTGCTATAGGTGGAGATCATGTTAAAATAGAGGATAATGTAATATATATAAATGATGAGCCATTAGAGGAAGAATACCTAAAAGAAGATGTATTTACAGAATCAGAAGTTTTTAATGATTTTATAGTCCCAGATGGATATATTTTTGCAATGGGAGATAATAGAACCAAAAGTACAGATTGTAGAGTACTTGGTTGTATCCCTTTAGAAAAAGTAGAAGGCGTTGTTTGTTTTAGATTTTGGCCATTTAGTGAATTTGGCAATATAGATTAGGAGAAAATAATTGGAATTTAATGATATTATTGGTAATGCAGAAGTTAAAGATTATCTAATCAAAAGTATTAAACAAAAAAATATTTTACATAGTTATTTATTTTTAGGTACCGAAGGAATAGGAAAATTATTAATTGCAAAAGAATTTGCTAGAAAAATATTATGTATGCAGGATAATGATTTATCATGTAATTGTAAATCTTGTGTATGCTTTAAGAGTAATAACCATCCAGATTTTTATTGTATAAATGAAGAAGGACAAAATATTAAGATTGATACAATAAGAGAATTGACAGAAAAAATTATAGAAAAACCTATTATTTCTTCAAAAAAGGTATATATAATAAATGATTGTGATAAAATGACTAAAGAAGCTCAAAATTGTTTATTAAAGACATTAGAAGAACCGCCAGAATTTATTGTTATAATTTTAATTTCATCAAATGAAAATGCAATATTAAATACAATAAAATCTAGATGTATGACTGTAAAATTTCGTAATATAGAAAATGAGGAACTAAAAAAATATGCTATAATTAATTTAGGCTATAATGATATATCAGAAAATTTACTTAAAGCATTTGATGGAAGTATTGGAAAAGCTATTAAACTTAAGGATAATAGGGAAAGATATAATTATATAGATATATTGATATCGGATTTAAATAAAAAAAATATTATAGATATTTTAAACAATGCCAAAATGATTTTTGATAAAGAAAATATCTATGATGTGTTAGATTATATAATTATTTGTTTATATTCAAAAGCAAGTGAAAATAATAAATATATAGATTGTATTCAATATGTTAATGAATGTGCTAACAGAATTAGGTGCAATAGTAATTTTGATATGAGTATTGATAATTTGCTTTTTGAAATGTGGGAGGAATTAAATGAAAATAGTAACAGGTGTTAGATTCAAAAGACCTGGAAAAATATATTATTTTGATCCAGCAGGTTTACAAATAGAAAAAGGTATGGACATTATTGTTGATACAGCTATGGGCGAAGAATTTGGAGAAGTAGTAATTGCAAGAAAAAAAATAGATGATAATGAAGTTACTGAACCACTAAAAAAGGTTGTTAGAATAGCTACAGAGAAAGATAAAAAAATGCGTATGCAAAATAAAGCTAAAGAAAAAGACGCATTTAAAATATGTTTAGAAAAGATAGAAAAGCATGGGCTTCCAATGAAGCTTGTTGATGTTGAATATAAATATGATGGAAGTAAAGTAATCTTCTATTTTACAGCTGATAAAAGAATTGATTTTAGAGAATTAGTAAAAGATTTAGCATCTGTTTTTAAGACAAGAATAGAACTTCGTCAAATAGGAGTAAGAGATGAAGTAAAAAGATGTGGCGGAAATGGGATCTGTGGAAGAGAATTATGTTGCTGTTCATTTTTA
>CANROH010000001.1 GCA_947632185.1 uncultured Clostridia bacterium | reverse complement strand
GAAAATCTTTAAGAGTATTAGTATTTGCAAAAGGAGATAAAGCTAAAGAAGCTGAAGCTGCTGGAGCAGATTATGTTGGAGCAGAAGAATTAGTTCCAAAAATTGAAAAAGAAAATTGGTTTGATTATGATGTTATCGTAGCAACTCCTGACATGATGGGAGTTATAGGAAGATTAGGAAAGGTATTAGGACCTAAGGGATTAATGCCAAACCCTAAATCAGGAACAGTAACAATGGATGTTACAAAAGCTGTTTCAGAAATAAAATCTGGTAAAGTTGAATATAGATTAGACAAAACTAATATTATTCACTTAGGTATAGGAAAAGTTTCTTTTGGAGTAGAAAAATTATTAGAAAACTATCAAACAGTTATTGATGCTATAATAAAAGCAAAGCCAGCAGCATCTAAAGGACAATATATTAAAAGTGTTGCTATAACAACTACAATGGGACCAAGTTTATATTTAAATCAAAAATAATTAGAAGTTTAAATTTTAAAATAAATATAACCTAAGACAGTAGGTAAAAGTAAATCCTACCGAGGTAAGTATAAGAGCGTTATAAAAGACTCTTTGTTACCTTTTGTCTTAGGCAACAAAGAGTTTTTTATATTTAAAATAGCTTATATAAAATATGCAATAATGCAAATTAAAGCTATAAAATTTAAATAGAAAATTTTAAAAAATATAGATAAATATTGGAGGTGAAACAAATTGGCTAGTGAAGTAATTATTAAGCAAAAAGAAGAAGAAGTAAAAAAATTAGCTGAAAAAATGAAATCTGCTAGTTTAGTACTTTTAGTTGACTACAGAGGAATTACTGTTGCAGATGTAACAAATTTAAGAAACTCTGTTAGAAAAGTTGGTGGAGAATACGCTGTTATTAAAAATAACATCACAAGAAGAGCTTTAAAAGAATGTGGAATTGATACACTAGATGAAATTTTAACAGGCCCAACAGCTGTTATTATAGCAAATGACGAATATTTGCCAGTATTAAAAGCTATATACAGTTATGCTAAAGATAATGATTTCTACAAAATTAAAGGTGGCGTGTTAGAAGGAAAAGTATCTTCATCAGAAGAATTAATTGTTTTAGCAAAACTTCCATCAAGAGAAGAACTTATTGCAAAACTTGCTGGATGTTTACTTGCAAATGTTTCAAAACTTGCTGCTACACTTGATGCAGTTAGAGTAAAAAAAGAAGCAGAAGAAAAATAAGCCTAAACTAAATAAGGCAAAATAAAAATATAAAATTTTATAGTACAAATAAGTACTAAACAATTATATGATAGTAAAACTATCAAAAATAAAAAATATTAGGAGGATTTTAAAATGAGTGAAAAAACAGATAAAATGTTAGAAGAAATTGATAGCTTAACAGTAGTTGAATTATCAGAATTAGTAAAAGGAATTGAAGAAAAATATGGAGTAACTGCAGCTGCAGTTGCAGCACCTGCAGCAGGTGGAGCAGCTGAAGCAGGAGCAGCAGCTGAAAAATCAGAATTTGATATTGTATTAACAGAAGCTGGTGGAAATAAAATAGCTGTTATCAAAGCTGTTAGAGACGTTACAGGATTAGGATTAAAAGAAGCTAAAGAATTAGTTGATGGAGCTCCTAAGACAGTTAAAGAAGCTGTAGCTAAAGCAGAAGCTGAAGAAATCAAAGCTAAATTTGTAGAAGCTGGTGCAACAGTTGAATTAAAATAATTCAAGTAAAAATGGATAATTATATTAAATATAATTAATATTTAGAGTACATACAAAATATAAAATTTTGAGTGTACTCTTTTCTTTTTAGTAAATATGAATTAAAATAGATGTGAATTAAGATTATTAAAATATAATAAATTTATATTATATTTGTAGGAGAATAAGCATATGAAAAGAACAATTATAAATAATTTGATAATATATATTATTTTGCTTATTGTAATCATTTGTATATTTTTTTCATTAACATCATATTTTTATAAAAATATGAGAGATGTAAATGATGATGTTTCTGTTTATTCAGATTATGCAATATTAAACTTATATTTGCTTAGAACGATTAAGTCTGGAGATGTGACTATTCAAAATTATGGTTTAGTGGATAATGATGACACATTAAGTTATTATATTACTTTCTTAAAAGAAGATGGAAGTATGAATACTTTTATAAAGAAAAATGATATGATTTATTTTAACAAAATAAAATTATGTGAAAATGTTCAAGAATTTAAAATATTTGTTGATAGGAGTGAAAAAGAAAGTATTTCTGTAGAAGTAAAAATTGCTAATAAAACATATAATTTGCAATATGTTTTAAATTAATAAATAGTTTAAACAATAAAATGAACTTATATATTTAATTTTTAATATGTACTTAATTTTAGTAACATTATTTACATAAAGTTGACAAATCTAGTAAAATATAGTAATCTATAATATACGATTGTTAAAATGATGAGTTAATTTATTTTGTAATTATTATTAGTTTAAGAATAATTCAAAAATAGGGAGATATATGAAAAAAATAATAGTGGCTTCTATAAGCTTTTTTATATTAATAATTATAATGCTTGTTTTGATATTTACTTTTAAAACTGAGTCTATAGTGAAAGATGAAACTAAAATTCAAATTGTTGCTACATTATTTCCACAATATGATTTTGCAAAAAAAATTGTAGGAGATAAGGGAAAAGTAAAGTTATTACTAAATTCTGGAGTTGAGGCACACAATTATGAACCAACGGCAAAAGATATGATAAATCTTTTAAATAATACTGATATATTTCTTTTTACAGGAACAAATTTAGAGCCTTGGACAGAGAAGATTTTAGATAATTTAAGTAAAACAGATTGTGAAGTTGCAAACATTTCAAAAAATATTAAACTAATTACTGTAGATGAATTTGAAGAAAAACATATTAATTCTGAAATTATACAGGATAATCATGATATGAAAGAGAATCACAAAGAAATCTATGATGAACATATTTGGTTAAATCCTAAAAATGCTATAACAATGATAGAAAATATATTAGATGTAATTTGTAAAATAGATCCAGAAAATACTTATTATTATCAAGAAAATGCAGAGGAATATATACAGGAAATATTAAATATTGATGAGCAAATAAGAGAAGTTGTAAATTCTGCTGAAAGAAAAGAAATTGCAATAGGAGGAGAATTTGCATATGCATATCTTATAGATGAATATAATTTAGATTTTGTAAGTGTATACAATAATTGTGGAGAAGGAGAAGATCCTAGTATATCAAAGGTTAAGTCTGTAATAGATTATATTAATAAATATGATTTACCAGCAGTTTATTATGAAGAATTGAGTGAAGGAACTGTGGCCAAAATGATTGCAGAAGAAACAGAAGCTATGCCTTTAGTTTTGTATTCAATTCATAATGGAGATCCGGAAAAAGATTCTTATGTTTCTTTGATGCAAAAAAATTTAGAAAATTTAAAAAAAGGATTAAATTAATTTTCTAATAAATAAGAATAAATATAGGAGAAAAAATATGACTTTATTAGAAGTAGAAAATTTAAAGGTTTCATATTCAAATCATACGGCAATAGAAAATATAAACTTTGTAGTAAAAGAAGGGGAATATATTTGTTTAGTTGGCGAAAATGGTTCAGGTAAAAGCACATTAATTAAAACTATAGTAGGCTTAGTAAAGCCAGAAGAAGGAAAAATAAATTTAAATATTTCTTTAGATGAAATATCTTATTTTGCTCAAACAAATTTGAAAGATTTAAATTTCCCTGCAACTTCAAAAGAGATAATAATGTCAGGAGTTCAAAAACATAAAAAATTACCATTTTATACAAAAAATGATAAACAAATATATGAACAAGTTATAAAACAATTAAAGATACAAGATTTAGAAAATAGAAGAATTGGAGATTTATCAGGTGGACAGAAACAAAGAGTGCTAATAGCTAGAAGTTTAATTAGGCAACCTAAACTTTTAATACTAGATGAACCTTCAACAGGACTTGATTATAATATAACAAAAGAACTTTACAGAATATTAGAGACTCAAAATAAAGAAAGAAAAATGACCATAATCATGGCAACACATGATTTAGATGAATTAAATGAAATAAAACCAAGAATAATTTCTATTGCAAAAACCGTTAAATATGATGGGAATATAGAGGGTTGGAAAGGATTTTAAAATGAAAGAAATAGTCGATTTATTATCTTATACATTTATTCAAAGAGCAATCCTTTGTGGAATAGCAATATCTTTTTCAGCAGCTTTAATAGGAGTTATTCTTACATTAAAAAATTATTCAATGATAGGTCATGGATTAGGAGAAGTTGGATTTGCTGCTTTAACATTAGCTGTTTTATTAAATTTGCCACCAATTATTGTTTCAATACCAATAGTAATAATAGCGGCAATTATTATAATGATTATAAGTCAAAAGAAAGGTGAGTCTGCGGATATAATAATTGCATTAGTTGCAACTGGTGCATTAGCTCTCGGAGTAATAATTACAGCGTTCACAAGTGGATTTGGAACAGATACTTATAATTATATGTTTGGAAGTATTTTAACAATGACAAAATCTGATGTTATTTTGAGTATTATTCTTACAATATTATCTATTGGTATATATATTGTGTTTTACAATAGATTATTTTTAATAACATTTGATGAAAAATATGCAAAAGCATGTCGGAATAAATGTTACATTATATCAGTTTCTAATAGCATTAATAACAGCTTTAGTAGTTGTTGTTGGAATGAGAATGATGGGAACAATGCTTATTTCAAGTTTAATTGTTTTTCCTGCAATTATTGCTAAAAAGTTTACAACAAGTTTTAAAGGGTTAGTTGTAATGTCTGTTTTAACATCTGTACTATGCTTTTTAATAGGTATATTTGTTTCGTTTTTCTTAAATATGCCAACTGGTGCAGGAATAGTTTTTGTTTATGTAGTTTTACTTGCAATAAGTAGTCTATGTTGCAAACTTGCCAAAATATAAATTTATTTTATAGCAAAACAAATATGTTTTGCTTTTTTTATATCTTTAATATATAATAAAAATACAAAATTTATGGTAAATTTTAGAGGTATATATGGATAAAAAAGATGTAAAAGATTTTATAGTTAAAATATCTAAAATATATTTTGAAATTTTTATTAAAATTATAATTCCAATTAGTATATTATTTTCTATTATTGGAGGTATAATTAATGGAAATATCATAGAAATCATAAAAACAAACATAATATCAACAATTGGTGGATTTGTTTTAGTAGCAATAATCATATATGGTGGAATAGGATTAGTATATTTGTTTTTAATTATAAAAAGAAAACATTCAATTATATCGTCATATGAATATATAAGAGAATTACCAAAATATTTTCCGCCGGCAATTGCCTCTTTATTATTGGATTTAAATATTGAAATAACAACTGATTATACAGCAACAATTGCTTATTTGATTTCAAAAAAATATATAAAATTGTCTGAAAATAAGAAAGAGGTAGAAGTAATATCCAAAAATCCTGATTTCAAATCTAGACATGAAATATATGTGTTCAGATGTATTACAAATGAGGAAAAATTTAATTCTGATGAGTTTAAAAAATTGATTATTTATGATGCTAAAAATATGGGTTTAATTGAAGAAACAAAAAGGAAAATTCATTTTTTTAGAAATATAAGTATAGATCTTTTGGTAGCATTTATTTCAAGTATGATATTAGAGCATCTAGATATTACTTTTTTAAGATATATATTTAGTCTTATTAATTTCACTGCAGTTGTAGCGTTTCCAGCTATAATTGCATATTCAATATATTTACTTCCCAAATACGATGGTGAAAAAGATTTTTGTAGAACTAAAAAGGGAAATGAAGAAGCTAAAAAATGGTCAGGACTTAAAAGTTATTTGAGTAACTACACATTAATATCTGAAAAAAATTTAGAAGATATAATAATTTTTGATGATTATATTCCATATGCAATAGCATTAAATGAAGCAAAATCAATAGAGAAGTTTATAGAAAATAATGAAAATTATAGAGTTTTAATATATGGAAAAAATATTAACAATATTGAATAATGATTAAAAAATTTAAATAATTTAAAATAAAATTTTATAATAAAAAGTTAGGAGGAAAAGTTATGATACCAGAAAAATTAAAAGCAGGTGATGAGGTTAGAATAATTGCGCCATCAAGAAGCATGATTATTTTAAAAGAAGATTGTAAAAAAATAGCTACAGAGAGATTAGAAGAGTTGGGATTAAAAGTTACTTTTGGAAAACATGTTTTAGAAGCAGATGAAGATTATTTATGTGCATCTGTAAATAGCAGAGTAGAGGATATAAACGAAGCATTTAAAGATAAAAATGTTAAAGCTATATTAACTGTAATAGGAGGATTTAATTCAAATCAAATATTAGACTATATAGATTATAATGCTATTAAAGAAAATCCTAAAATATTCTGTGGTTTTTCTGATATAACAGCTTTATCAAATGCAATTTATGCTAAAACAGGATTAGTAACATATTCTGGACCACATTATTCAAGTTTTGGTATGCTTAAAGGATTTGATTATACATTAGAATACTTTAAAAAAATGTTTTTACAAAATGAAGAATTTGAAGTTATATCATCTAAAGAATGGAGTGATGATCCATGGTTTTCAGATCAACAAAATAGAGAATTTATTCCAAATGATGGTATGTTTGTTATAAATGAAGGAACAGCAGAAGGAAATATTGTCGGAGGAAATTTATGTACTCTAAATTTGTTGCAGGGTACAGAATATATGCCAGATATTAAAAATAAAATTTTATTTTTAGAAGATGATGATATGGCTGGAAAGATATATTTAATGGAATTTGATAGAAATCTTCAATCATTAATGCATATGCCTCAATTTAAAACAGTAAAAGGACTTGTTTTAGGAAGAAGCCAAAAAGCAACATTAATGAATAAAGAAAAATGGATTAAACTTATAAAAAATAAACCAGAATTATCAAATATTCCAGTAATAGCTGGAGCAGATTTTGGACATTCAACACCTATATTTACATTCCCAATCGGGGGATATGCTAAATTACAAGCCAAAAAAAATAATATAAAATTATTTATAAAGGGATAATACAATGATATATGAGTTTGAAGTTATTGGAGATATAAAGGGGAAAGCACGACCAAGAGTAAATACTTACACTGGTAGAGCATACACACCTTCTGATACAAAAGATTATGAAAATTTAATAAAACAATATTTTAAAATTAAATATCCAAAATATGAACCTTTGAAAGGTAGAATTGCAGTTGAAATAATAAGCTATTTTAAAATTCCTAAAAATACAACTAACAAGGATAAAAAAGCTATTTCAGAAGGAATATTAAGTCCAACCAAGAAACCTGATATAGATAATATAGTAAAAATAATTCTTGATGCAATGAATAAAATGGCATTTAATGATGATAATCAAATTACTAAGTTATATGTTGAAAAAAAATATAATGAAGAAGAAAAAATATATGTAAAAATAGAAGAATATTAAGTTTTATACCACTAATTTTTAAAGATTAGTGGTATTTAATTGTTCTAGTACAAACTTTAGATGAATACACTTAAACAAAAGTATTCATTTGGAGGGATTCTAGAATATGAAAGGTTTATCTATAGAAGAGCGTGCAATTGCTGTTGCACAATATATAATTGAAACAGAAGATACCGTAAGAGGTGCTGCTAAAAAATTTGGAATTAGCAAAAGTAGCATACATAAAGATGTAAGCCAACGCCTATTAAAGATTAATTATCCATTGGCTATGGAAGTTAGAAAAGTATTAGATAAAAATAAAGCAGAAAGACATATAAGAGGAGGGTTAGCTACAAAGTTAAAATATAGTCATGAAAAAATAGCAAATGATGATGTAATGTTAAAAAAGAGAAAAGTATTTTAAAATATTAAAAGCTTAAGTTTGTAAGAAAACAGAATGTTACAAAAATGTAATAAACTTGTAATCAAAACGATAAAAAACAAAAAATAAACTTTGAAATGGTTGATAATATTGAATTACAGAAAAACTGAACGTTCCGACACTTTTTGACAATTTTGCCTACCTGTGATATAAGAAAAACAACAAATCGAAAGAAGTAGGTGATTGGGAAATGGGAATTTACAGATCTGAAATTGCAGACTTAAGAAAAAACATTGAAGAAAACATAGGACAAAAAATAATTATTAAAGAGTCACCTGGTAAAAGAAGTAAACCTCAAGAAAAATCAGCAGTAATAGAAAATGTATATCAAAGTTATTTTAGAGTAAAATTTGAAGATGTAAATAGAGTTGGCTCTTATAATTATACAGACTTGTTTACAAGGTCAGTGGAAGTTAGCATGTATAACGGTGAAAGTTATGAACCATTAGTACAGCCTCAATTAGAAATTAAAAAAACAAAAATAGAGCAAGAAGCAACAGAAAATTCCTAATTTTTAGGAATTTTTTTTATTAGTCCTCATATAAATGGTATAAATAGATATCATTGAAGGAGGATGTTTTTTATGAAAAAAACTACAGTAGCTATAAATAAGAAAACTGCTAGTAATACAAAAATATTTGAAGTTAATGGAGATATTATTGTTCCAGATATAAAGCCTGATATTGTAAATGTTATAAATACTAATGGTGTGGCATATATTTGCAAAAAAGATGTTACAACTGGAAGAATTAGAATTGATGGCAATATAGATACTTATATTGTATATTTAGCAGATAACGGTGATACAAGAAGTATACAAACTACCTTAACTTTTGCTGAAAGTATAGAAGAAAATAATATTTCCGAAAAATGTTTTTCTAAAGAAAATATTATTTTAGAGAGTATTGAATCAAAAGTATTAAATGAACGAAAGTTGAATATAAAAGCAAGTGTTAGAATTAAGACAGAAGTTTATGAGAAAAGTGAAATTGAAATTCCAGGAGAATTTAATGAAATAGATGGAGCACAAGAATTAAAAGAAACATTAAATTTAAAATCAATAATTGGAATGAATAAAGTAAAATCTTCAATTAAAGATAGTATTTCAGTAGATAATAATTACCAAGTAGCAGAACTTTTAAAAACAGATATAGAAATGACTAATTTTGAAAATAAAATTAGTTATAATAAAGTTTTAGCAAAAGCTGATGCAAATGTAAAAATTTTATTCCTTTCAGAGGATGGAAGAATTGGCGTTGCAACTTCTACGATACCAGTAATGAGTTTTATAGATATGGATAATATTACAGATCAGAATATTTGTAATGTTGAATATGCAATTAGAAATATGTTATTTAAACCAAACTCTAATGAAACTAATAGTATAAGTTGTCAAATAGATTTTGATGTGCAATGTGAAGCATATGAAAATAAAACTGTAGAAATAATTCAAGATATGTATGGAATAAAAAATAATATTGATTTTACCAAAAAAGATGTTGAGGTACAAATAAATGGTAATGACATAACTGAAAAAGTAAATATTAATGAAAAAATATTAGTAGAGGATATTTTAAATATTTATGATGTTAAATGTATGCCAAAAGTTGTAAGTTCTAGCAAATCAGGAAACTTTTTTAATTATGAATGTGAACTAAATTTAAATGTGTATTATGAGGCTGATAATAGAAACGGACTAAATGTAAAAAATTTTACATTACCATTTATGGTTAAATTTGAGGGAAATGACGGAGACCTTGAATTTGATATTTTAAAAAAACAATTTACAATTAATAATGAAAATGTAGATTGCAATATTGAAATTTTAGCTAAAAAAACAAATAATAATACAAAAAGAATAACTATTATAGAAGATGTAACATGTAAAGATATAGAAGAAGAAAATGAATATAAAATGTTCATGTACTTTGTAAAAAGTGGTGATACAATTTGGAAAATTGCAAAAAAGTTTAGAGTAAGTATGGATGATATAATTTCTATAAATAAACTTGAAGAACCTGATAAAATTAATGTAGGAGATAGATTATATATTATGAGATAAGAGGCGGGATACCGCCTTTTGCTATTTGGAGGAAATATGAAAGACAAATTATATTCTAGAAAAAGAATTAGGTTGCCTGACATAAAAAAATTAAATGGTTTAAAAATTATTTTAATTATATTATTAATCCTTATTATAGTTGGAAGTGTGCTATTTTGTTTAGCAGCATATCCAATATTAAAAACAACTTGTGAAACAGCTGCAGCTTCTAAAGGAAATAAAATAGTAAATGACGAAGTTAGTAAAGTTATGAAAAATTATACTTATAATGATTTAATTAATATTGATAAAGATTTAAATGGAAAAATTAGTCTTATAAAAGCAAATTCAGTATATATAAATGAAATAGTAAGTACAATAATATCTAATATACAAGAAGAATTTGACAAAATTCCAAGAATAACTGTTTTTATAAATATGGGAGCTATTAGTGGAATAAGTATATTGAAAAATTTAGAACCAAGATTCAATGTTGAACTTGAAAGTGCTGGAAATATAGATGCAACAATAAGAACAGAATTTACTTCTGTTGGAATAAATCAAACGCATCATAAGATATATTTAGATATTAATTCTAAAGTTGGAATTTTAACTCCGTTTGATACTTTTACTAAAAATATTAATACAGAAGTTTTATTAACAGAGGCTGTTATTATTGGAGAAGTTCCAGATACATATTATAATTTGGAAGGTATGACTCAGGCGGATGAGACATATAATTTTGTAGAATAAAGATATTAAAAATATACTAAATGGAGTAAAACTAAAGAAAGTTTATATCTATTTAGTATATTTTTGTTTTTAATATTTTAAAAAGATTGTTCTTTTTTGAAGTAAACGATTTTTATTAGTTGTAATAAACTTATTGTAAAATTTAAAATTTCGCTCATATAGATTGAAATTAGGTATCCTATTAAGCCTAATTTTGGTACGCAAAAATAAATAAAACTTACACTAATAGCTAAATCTAGTATGTTTATAAGCATAACTCCAACTTGTGCATCTAAGCCTCTTAAAATGCTATCAACAACAGTATCAACATAAATGAAAGTTGCAAGAGGAGATAGAATTTTTATGTAATATCCAACAGAAAAATCATTATAAATTAATTTTCCGAGAGCATCTGAGAAAATTAAAAGCAATAAAGTAAGGCCAATTGCTGCACCGCCTATTAAAAATAATAAAATTCCTGTCATTTGTTTTATACGTTTAAAATCTTTTTTGGCACGATATCTTGAAAATTCTGGAATTAAAAGACTTGCAAACGACTTTACTAAAATATCAGGAAACATGATAATTGGAAGAGCCATTCCATTTATAATTCCATATTTAGATAATGATTCGCTACAATTAATTCCACTTTTTTCTAAGCTAGAAGGGATAATTAATTGTTTTAAAGTTGAAAGTCCAGAACGTATATAAGATGTTATGGCGATAGGGATTGATATCCTAACAATACGATAAGTATAATTCTTTTTTTGAGTTGTTTCTATATAATTATTGTATCTTCTTTTATCTAATGTATAAATTATATATATGTAAACAAAAGATATTATTTCAGAGGTTACATCACCTAAAATTAAAGCAAAACAAGCATAATTTAGACCAGCAGGTAAATATAAGTTAATGATAAAAGCTGTAACTATTACTTTAGCAATATGTTCTATAAATTGTCCTATAGCGTTTTTATAAATTCTACGAACTCCAGCAAAATATCCAGCGATAGCAGAAGACATTGAAATTAAAGGAAGGGCCAAGCAAACTAAATAAATAACAGATTTATTAACTTTATTATGAAGACATTTAATTATAATAAAATTAGCATTTACAAAAAGTATAAGACTTGTAGTAATACTTGTGATTAAGGTTATATAAATACATCTTTTCATAACTTTTTTAACGCCCCCATTATTATCGAGAGCGAGCTCTTCAGATATAACGCGAGTGACTGCTAAATTTATACCTGAAGTTGCAAGAGTTATACCAAATAAATAAACAGACATTACTAGTTGATAAATTCCTAAATTTTCAGAACCAATTTTTTGAGATACATATGCTGTAAAATAAATATCTATAGCTCTGAAAATAACAGATGTTATAATAAGTACTGAAGTATTAAAAATAAAAAATTTAAATCTTTTCACTTTTTAAAAATCTCCTCAATATGATTATTATAGAGTATATGAGTATAATTTAAAAAATAGACGAAAAGTCCATGTCCTAATTTTATAAGTAAAAATATTTTGTATAAAAATCCAATAGTAGAAAATAATAACAATAAGTTATTTTTGAAGAGGTGAAAAGTATGCAAGAAGAGGAAATTAAAAATTTGTATGAAACTTTAGAAAAGTATGAAATAGCAGATTCAATATTGAAAGATATAACTACTATACAAACAATGATTGATAATAATAATTATAATAAAAACACAGTTATAGAAATTGAATCTAAATATTCAGTAGAAAGTATGTTTTTGATGGATTTAGAACATTCACAAAAAACAAATAATCTTGGTTTTGAAGATAATTATGAAGATGCTGATTTACAAGTATTAATAAATTTAAGAAATCGTTTGTATATGATATGCGCATATAGAGTACTTAAAGATCAGGGAAAAGAGATTACAAAAGAAATTATAGATGGTAGTTTTAGTGATTTAATAAAAATAATAAATGAAAAATAAGAAAAAAATTAATAATTTATAAGAATAAAAATGTAAAAGATAAACAAAAAATCCCTTTATCATGATTAGGGATTTTTTGTTTGTGTATTTTTTATTAATTAATTTTTATTAAATAACTTACAATAGCATGACTATCTAAGTTATCATGAATTACAATATCGTTAATACATAAGTTATATTCATAATTTGAATCTGTTTTATTCATTAAAACAATCGCAATACTATTATCAATATTTATAAATGATGTAACTTCAATGTTATCAGTATATTTACTAAATGCAATACGTTTTGCACCAGGTTTTATATATTTACTAAAATGACCAATGTAGTAAAAAGTCAAATTTTTAATATAATCTAATTTATTCGAATTAAGCATAATAGGGCTGTTGCAAAAATTTTTTTTATGATTTGGACCACCTTTATTATCAAGTAAAATATTCCAATCAATATAAGCATTTGTACCAGAATTTAAATCGCCTATAATTTCATGTCCGTATATTTCAGCATTATGAACTTCATGAGTAGGATTAAAATTAGAAAAACCTGTGCATCCCTCAGTATGAATTAATAACTTTCCCGGAAAAGCTTCATGAGTTAATAAAATATTTTCAAAGTAATCACCTGTATAATAATGAAAAGCGATACCTGAAATAGCCTCTAATGCTTTATTGTTTGTTAGTTCGTTTATAGCTCTTGTAAATAATTTTTCTTTATTATGATCCAAAATTACTATCTTTGTGTTTAGGTTATTTGCTTTTAAAGCTGGGAAAAGATTATTAATGGCAAATGAAATTTCTTCTTCGGGTGAATATATACAAGATTCCCAAATTTGAACTGCATTTGGTTCATTTTGAACTGTTAAATAGTTTATATTTATACCTTCGTTTTTATATTCTTTTATATATTTTATTAAATATTTTACCCATGTGTTTTTATATTTTTCTAATAATTTTCCTCCTAAAACAAGCATTTTATTTGATTTCATAAATTTAGGTGGACTCCAAGGTGAAGATAAAAATTTAATATTTGAATTTAGTTTTAAAGCTTGTTTTATAAATGGAATGATATATAATTTATCATGTTGAATAGAAAAGTCAGAAAGATCCTCTTTATAGCTATATGAATAAGATTTTATAGAAAAATCAGAGCTCCCTATAGGTAACCTGCATATATTATAATTTAGTCCATCAGATGAAAAGTACTCTTTTAGCAATAAATTTTGTTTTTCTTTAGGTAGTTGCATTAAAGAATATCCGGAAGACTCTGTTATTGCAGCACCAAATCCTATTATAGTTTGGTATGTAATATTTGGATATATATTAATAATATTATTTTCTAATCTATCTGAATATTTTTTGAAATTAATTTTTTCTGTTTTATAAAAAAACATATTTCTTTTGTAATTTGTTTCTGTTTTTATAATTTTCATAATATAACTTTGTGTATAAAAATCCCTTCTTATGTTTATTTTATGGAATATTTAGTTATTATATTCCTAAATTATTAATGTATTTCAAAAAGCTAAATTTGCAATATAAAAGTCAATACTTGAAACTGACTTATTAATATATTAAAATAATTAAATATACGGCTGTTGTTAAATTATAAAATAAATATCTAATTTTATTTAAAAACAAGATAATATAAATATAATTAAATTTAAGTTTTTTATATTGTTAAATAAATTTGTTCTTTAAAAGAAAAATAGTCATAATATTAATATGAGGATAGGGGGAGATATGGGACTAATAGAAATTATTCTTATAGGAATTGGACTTGCAATGGATGCATTTGCTGTATCAATTTGCAAAGGTTTATCAATGAAAAAAATGGATTGGAAGAAAGCAATTATAATAGGACTTTATTTTGGCGGATTTCAAGCACTAATGCCGGCAATTGGTTATTTCCTTGGAATAGGTTTTGAAACTAAAATTAAAAATATAGATCATTGGGTAGCATTTATATTATTAAGTTTTATAGGAATAAATATGATAAAAGAAGCTTTTCAAGAAAATGATAAAGATGCTGATGAAAATATAGATTTTAAAACAATGATAATTTTATCAATTGCTACAAGTATTGACGCTTTGACAGTTGGAATTACTTTTGCATTTTTAAATGTAAATATTTTTTTAGCAATATCTATTATTGGAATAATAACTTTTATAATTTCAAGTATAGGAGTAAAAATAGGAAATGTTTTTGGTGATAAATATGAGTCTAAAGCAGAAATTACAGGAGGGGTTATTTTAATATTAATAGGATTAAAAATTTTATTAGAACATACAGGAATTTTAATTTTGTAAAATTACATAAATAGCTGTTTAAAATCTTTTCACAAAGATTTTTATATCATTATAAAAACATAATAATTAAAATAAAAAAGCCCTTGTTTTATGAAACAAAGGGCTTTTATAAGGCTTTTGAGCAACATCTCTAATGCCTTGTAATTATCTCTTACTAAATTGTGGAGCTTTTCTTGATTTTTTAAGACCGTATTTTTTTCTTTCTTTCATTCTTGGATCTCTTGTTAATAATCCATTTGCTTTTAATGGAGCTCTAAACTCAGTATTTGCTTCATTTAATGCTCTTGCGATACCATGTCTTATAGCTCCAGCTTGGCCTGTGTAACCACCACCAATAACTTTAACTACTGCATCGTATTTACCAACTGTATTAGTTACAGCAAAAGGTTGGTTAACTATAACTTTTAGTATTTCAGAACCAAAATATTCATCTAAACTTTTTCCATTGATAGTTATTTCACCTTTACCAGCTGTTAATCTAACTCTAGCAATTGATTCTTTTCTTCTTCCTGTTCCTTGGAATACTATATTTTCAGATTTTTTTGCCATATTATTTTACCTCCCAAACTATAGGTTTTTGAGCTGCATTATCATGTTCATTTCCTGCATATACTCTTAATTTTTTAATCATTTTTCTTCCTAATTTTGTGTGAGGAAGCATTCCTTTTACAGCTAAAAACATAGCCTTCTCAGGAGTTTTTTCCATCATAATTCTAGCTGTTGTTTCATTCATTCCTCCAATATATCCTGAATGATGTCTATAAATTTTTTGATCTAATTTATGACCTGTTAAAACAGCGTCTTTACAATTTATTACTATTACATTATCTCCAACATCTTCGTTTGGTGTAAATGTTGGTTTGTGTTTTCCTCTTAATAGTTTTGCAACTTCAGTAGCGACTCTACCTAAAGGTTTATCTGTTGCATCTATTACATACCATTTTCTTTCAATTTCGCCTTCTTTTGGGCTGTATGTAGTATTATTCATGGTACTAATACCCTCCATTTCAAAATTTAAAATATTTTTTAATATATGCAAACTATACTTAATTTAGAAGACTACCGGGGAGAAGTCTTAAAATGATACACATTTACATATAATGCTTAATTATTTTAATATAAAATAGTGTAAAAGTCAAGCATTTATAGGAAAAATATAGAAAAATATTCAAAGGTATAAAATGAAATTAAAAAAAGTTCTTGTTAAAATTTTAAATTAAATTTGAGAGTAAATAATTTTTGAAAATATACTTGATTTAAAAATATTTTATGATAAAATGTAGCAAAAAGATGTTTGGATAAAGGAGATAAAAATGTTTGCATATATAAAAGGCTCTTTAGAAGAAAAATCAACAAACTATGTTGTTATAGATGTTGGGGGCATTGGATATAAAATATTCATGTCAAATATTTCTATAAATGAAATTGGAGAAATAGGAAAAAATGTAAAAGTACATACGTATTATTACGTAAGAGAAGATAATATTAGTTTATATGGATTTTTAACTCGTGATGAATTAAAAATGTTTGAACTATTACTTTCTGTTAGTGGTATTGGTGCAAAATCGGCTATAACTATGCTTTCAAATATTACTCCAGCGGGTTTTGCATGTGCAATTATCTCGAATAATGTTGCATTATTAAAAAAAATTCCAGGAATTGGTACTAAAACAGCACAAAGAATAATTTTAGAATTACAGGATAAATTAAAAGCCGAACAAGAACTTACTGCTGAGGAAAATAATTCAGAAATTGATGTTATAAATAATAATGAAAACGCTGAAGAAGCAATTCAAGCATTGCAAATTCTAGGATATAGTAAAAAAGAAATTGATAAGGCTTTTGAAAAAATTGCTAATAAAGATGTATCTGTAGAAGAATTAATAAAAAAGGGATTATCAATATTATCAAGATAATAGAAAGGTAAAAATATGGATTTAAATCAACCTCTAGCGTATAGAATGAGACCCAAATCTTTAGAAGAATTTGTTGGGCAAGAACATGTTTTAGGAAAAGATAAATTATTATATAGAACAATAAAAGCAGATAGATTATCAAGTCTTATTTTATGGGGACCACCTGGATGTGGGAAAACTTCACTTGCAAAAGTTATTAGTGAGACAACTAAATATAAATTCACAAGATTAAATGCTGTAACATCAGGAATTGGAGATATAAAAAAAGCTATAGAAGAGGCAGATAATCCAATATTAAACCCAAGTGGCAAATGTATATTGTTTATTGATGAAATACATAGATTTAATAAGCTTCAACAAGATGCTCTTCTTCCATATGTTGAAGATGGAACAGTAATTTTAATAGGTGCAACTACTGAAAATCCTTATTTTGAAGTAAATAAGGCATTAATTTCTAGATCTATGGTAATAAAACTTGAACCTTTAACAAAACAAGACATTTTAAAAATATTGAAAAATGCTCTTACAAACAAAGAAGGTTTAGGTACATATAATATAAAGATTTCTGATGAAACATTGGAAAATATAGCAGAAGTATCTGGAGGAGATGTTAGAACAGCATTAAATGGATTAGAAGTCGCTGTTTTAACTACAAAAATGAATTCTGATGGAGTAATAGAAATAACAAATGAAATTGCAAGTCAAAGTTTAAATAAAAGAAAGGCTATATTTGATAAAACTGGAGATAGCCATTATGATAATATAAGTGCTTTTATAAAATCTATGAGAGGAAGCGATCCGGATGCAGCAGTATTTTATTTAGCAAGAGCTTTAAATGGAGGAGAAGATCCAGTATTTTTAGCAAGGAGAATAGTAATTGCAGCATCTGAAGATGTAGGTTTGGCAAATCCGAATGCTTTGATTTTAGCAACGTCTGCAATGCAAGCTGTTACTATGGTTGGAATGCCGGAGGCTAGAATTATTTTATCAGAAGCTGCTGTTTATGTTGCAAATTCTAAGAAATCAAATTCTACATATATGGCGATAAATAATGCATTATCAGACGTTTCAAGCAAAGATACAGGGAATATTCCTATGCATATTAGAAATGCACCAGTTGATGGAATGTCACAATTTGGATATGGCGAAGGATACAAATATCCTCATGATTATCCAGGTCACTGGGTTGAACAACAATATTTACCTGATAAAATGTTAGGTACAAAGTATTATAAAAAAGGGGAAAATGATATTAATATTTAGAGATTTTGTTCAAACAAAAAAGCAGACAATACAATAAAATTTTGTGCTTTGCAAATTATGTATTGGCTGCTTTTGCTTTTTTGCATAAATTTAATTTTTTAGCAAAAAATAAAATTATGAAAAAAAATATATTTTTGAATATTACAATTGGCTTTTTAGCAGGAATAATAAGTGGATTTTTTGGTGCTGGAGGTGGACTTATACTAGTACCATTTTTAACATTGATTTTAAAAGAAGATGAAGTAATTGCAAGAGCTACAACAATTCTTTGTATTTTCTTTATGGTTCTTACTAGTAGTTTCTTTTATTTTAATGAAAATTCTATTGATTGGTGGCTTGCTATAAAATGTGCAATAGGAGGAATTATAGGTAGCTATATTGGATCAAAATTGTTAATAAATTTAAATAACAAAATTTTGAAAATTTTGTTTATTATTTTTTTAATTTATGCGGGAATAAAAATGATTATATAATTTAAAATTTTATTTTTATAGGAGTTAAAACAATGAAAGAAATATTATTCGGAGCCATTTCTGGAACGGTAGCAGCTTTGGGAATGGGCGGAGGAACAATTTTAATATTGTTGCTTGGTTTATTTACAGATATGCAACAACATTTAATTCAAGGAACAAATTTAATATTTTTTATACCAACATCTATAGTAGCAATTTTTATGAATGTAAAAAATAAAACAATAAATTATAAACTATCATTTGTAATAATTATTTCTGGAATAATTGGTGCAATTGTGGGAAGCAAGTTTTCTTTTATGATAGACAATGAAAATTTAAAAAGATATTTTGGAATTTTTTTACTTTTTATAGCATTTTTTGAAATTTACTCTTTATTTAGGCAGTATAGATTAGAGAAAAAAGAAAATAATAAATGATATAAAAGCAATTTAACATACAATAAATTTTATATTATATGAAAATTAAAGGACTGTCATTTAATAAAAGAAAGGTGGTATTATTATGAGTTTCATGAAAGGCGTTATGATTGGAAGTTTAATTACTGCAGGAACAATGATGATGTATTCAGAAGGTATTGATGAAAATAAAAAGAAAATGTTAAAAAAAGGAAAACAAATTGTTAAAAAAATGAAAATGGCTATGTAAAGCAAAACCCCCAGATGAACTGGGGATTTTTTACATATTTTACTCGCAATCACAATCACAATCTTCATGTAATTCGTATTTTGGTTCTTTATCCATATCATCTTTATCACAGTGTAAATCCACACCTTTTAAACATTTACCTTCTTTATCGCAACTTTTGCAGATTTTAACGTGTTTTACTCTATTTACCCATATATCAATAGCATATGATTTATTTGGGCAAAGAGGTCCAAAAACAAATTCTCCTTCTTTATCAGTGAAAGTATGAGAAACAGGTTTTCTTTCGTCTTGGCAAATTTCTACTAATTTAATAACAGCATCTGAAACAGGTTTTCCACAACTATCTTTTATTATTCCATAGACAACATTTCTATTATCTTCAGGTAATTTTAAATCCAAATCAAATTGTTTTCCTGATTCTATAAATCCATCAACATCAACAATAACTTTTTTTTCAAATTCCATAATATAAACTTCCTTTCAAATTATTTTAACAATTTAATTGTCATAATAAAGTTTATGTTTCTTATGGAAAAATTGTTAATATTTACAAAAATAAAAAACATATTTATAATATTAATATTAGACTTTGACAATATTATTTATCTAACATATAATATTATAATAATTATTATATGTTATTTAAAAAAAGAAGGGAATTCGGATGAAATTTGAAGTTTTAAGAGAAAAATATCCAAAATTTTTGTATAATAATTACAGTATTTTTGAAGAAAATAATAAAATATGTATAGAATTCGAGTTTGAAATAGAAGGATTAACTACTTTTAATCCAAGATTAGAAATTTTAAAAAAAGACTTGAATTTTAAAGACATAAAAAGTGATATAGTAAAAAATATTGTATTTAACATTGGAATGGTAGAAGCAATTAGTTATTTTAAAGCGACATGTTCTCCACAATTTATAATAAAATGTGGAAAATTGGATGACTTTCAAAAGAAATGGTTTAAAAAATTAATTTATTTTGGACTTGGTGAATTTAGATATGTAAATAACATAAAAGTTTCTGAAAACGATTTTTTACAAATTATGTCAGAAGGTAAATCTATAGAATGTGATGAGCCAAGTCAATATTTAAATGGAATTATAATTCCAATAGGTGGGGGAAAAGATTCTAATGTTACTTTAGATTTATTAAAAGATTATAAAAATGAATCTTTGGCATTTCGTATTGGAAGTAAAAAAGTGCCTTTAGAATGTGCTAAGGTCGCTGGATTTGCTGATAATGAGATAATTGAAGTAAATAGAATTATAGATAAAAAATTAATTGATTTAAATTCAAAAGGTTTTCTAAATGGGCATACTCCATTTTCGGCTATTGTAGCATTTATAACATATTTAGTAGCTTATATGTTGGGTAAAAAATATATAGCACTATCTAATGAAGACAGTGCTAATGAGTCTAATGTAGAAGGTGAAAAGATAAATCATCAATACTCTAAAACAATTGAATTTGAGAATGATTTTAGAGAATATTCACAAAAATATTTAAAATGTAATATTGAATATTTTAGCTTATTAAGACCTATCAATGAATTACAAATAGCGATGCTTTTTTCAAAACTTGAAAAATATCATAGTATTTTTAATAGTTGTAATGTTGGTAGTAAAACAGAACCATGGAAATGGTGTTGCAACTGTCCAAAATGTCTTTTTGTATATACAATTTTAAGTCCTTTTTTATATAAAGATAAATTAATAAATATTTTTGGAAAAGATTTATTTGAAGATGAAACTTTGCTAAAAACATTTATAGAACTTTGTGGTTATGGTGATACTAAGCCTTTTGAATGTGTCGGAACATATGATGAAATAAGGTTTGCTATTTCTAAGACCATAGAAAATTTGAAGAATAAAAATTTACCATTTTTATTAAAATATTATAAAGATCATTATGAATTAACAAATGGAAATTTACTTAAATATTATAATGAAAAAAATAATGTTCCAGATGAGTTTGAGAAAATATTAAGAGATAAAATTTTTAATTCATAAATTTAAAAATTATTTTGAAAAGGAAAGTTATGTTAAGAAAATTATTAAAATATTTAGAAAATAAAGAAATAGTTATACTTGGATTTGGAGTAGAGGGTGAATCTACATATAAATTTTTAAGAAAGCATTTTCCAAATAAAAAATTATTTATAGCAGATATGAATATAAATTTGTTACAAAATAAACCTGAATTAACTGATGATATAAATTTAGAAGTATCTCTTGGAGATAGTTATTTAAATGGCATTGAAGAATATGATTTAATATTAAAAGCTCCAGGTATTTCTTTGAAAGATATAGATATTTCTAAAATAAAAGATAAAATATCTAGCCAATTAGAATTATTCTTAGAATTTATAGATGTATTTACAATAGGAGTTACTGGCACAAAAGGGAAAAGCACAACAAGTTCATTAATATATAAGGTTTTAGAAGAACAAGGAAAAGACACTTTCCTTTTAGGTAATATTGGAGAACCAATTTTTAATGATATAGATAATATTAATGAAAAAAGCATAGTTGTACTAGAACTTTCATCACATGCTTTAGAATATGTAAAAAAATCGCCAAATATTGGAATTATATTAGATGTATTTGAAGAACATTTAGATTATTATAAATCTTTTGAAAAATATATAGAAGCCAAATTTAATGTTGCTAAATTTCAGAAGGAAAATAATTTTTTTATTTATAATTACGATAATATTAATATGAAAAAATTTAACTATACCTATAAAGAAAACGATTATGCAGTTTCTATTTCTTCTATACCAAATGTCAAAAATAAAATATATTTAAAAAATAATTTCATATATTGTAATAACAAAGAAATAATGAGTATAGATGAAGAGATGAATTTAAAGGGATTGCATAATATTAATAATATAATGTTCATTTTTGCGGTATGTGATATTTTAAATATTGATTTTGATAAAGCTATACTATCAATTAAAAATTTTAAACCTTTAGAACATAGAATGGAATTTGTTGGAAATATAAATGGAATATATTTTTACAATGATTCAATAGCTACAATCCCAGAAGCAACAATCAATGCGATAAGTGCAATAAAAAATGTAAATACATTAATTGTTGGTGGAAAAGATAGAGGGGTTAATTTATCTAAGTTAATTGAATTCTTAAAGAATTCTGATATAGAAAATATAATTTGTTTACCAAAAACTGGAGAATATATATATGATGCATTAAAATTATCAAATAAAAATGTTGAATATGTTGAAAAACTTGAAAATGCGGTTGAAATTGCAAAAAAAGTAACTAAAAAAAATATGGTTTGCCTATTATCACCTGCAGCTTCTAGCTACGGATATTTTAAAAATTTCGAAGAAAGAGGAAGACTTTTTAAAGAGTATGTAAAAAATAGATAATTTGTAATGATAAAAATTATTAAAATATGCTTGACATAAAACATATTATTGAAATTAACATAAAAGTACGAAAGTTTACAAATAATTAGTTTACTCAATTATTGTTGAAAAAATAACAAATAATTAAAAAAATTTTTAAAAAAATTGATAAAAAATGGAAAAAAATCCAATTTTATGTAGACAATAACTTTTAAATATGTTATAATATAGTTGTTTTAAGGAAAAAGAGATAAACATTATATGAAGAATACATTAGATAAATTTTAAGGAGGAATTAAAATTGAATACAAATTATTCAGAAAATAATCACTTAATATTAGTTGGAAAAATAGTAAGTGAAAAAAGTTACAGTCATGAAATATATGGCGAAAAGTTTTATGTTTTTAATCTAGAAGTTGTTAGATTAAGCTCTACTGTAGATATAATACCAATTACAGTATCAGAAAGATTATTAACAGGTTTAGATTTAAAAGTAGGAAAAAAGGTTACAGTTGAAGGACAATTTAGATCTTACAATAATTATGAAAATGAAAAAAACAGATTAATTTTAACAGTATTTGCAAAAGAAATTAATGAAATTGAAGACTCTCCAGATGAAAAAGATGACATTACAAATGAAGTTACTTTAATAGGTTATGTTTGTAAAAAACCTATATATAGACAAACACCATTTGGAAGAGAAATTGCAGATATTTTATTAGCAGTAAATAGAGCTTATAATAAATCTGATTACATACCAAGTATAGCTTGGGGAAGAAATGCAAGATTTTGCCAAAATATGGAAGTCGGAACAGAAGTAAAAATTACAGGAAGAGTTCAATCAAGAACTTATGAGAAAAAGTTTGAAGATGGAACTAGTCAAACAAGAGTTGCATATGAAGTTTCAATTGCAAGTATGGAAATAGTAAATAGTGAAGAAACCGAAAATGAAACTGAAGTAGTTGTTTAGTTTTTAGTATATAGAAGTAAAAAGTTACTTTTTATATAGATTTTAGCAAATTATATAAATGCCTACGTACTAATATTAACTTGGTATGTGGGTGTTTTTATTTTTGTTTATATTTTTTTATTTAAAGTATATATTTTTTTTTTGTTATTTGATATAATTTTATAAATAAAAATGGATATAGGAGTTAGTATGGAATCAAATAATGAAAAAAATATCGAAGAATCTAGAAAAGATCAAATGATAGATACTAAAAAAATAGAAGATAACAAAAATGAAATAAAAGAAAGCAAAAGGCAAAGTATTATATTTACAGCAATTGCTATTATATGTATAACCATTTTTAGTGTAGCAATTGCACCAAAAACTTTACAAAATGATACTTATTATACTATAGCTATTGGAGAATATATTTATAATAATGGAGTTTCAGATTTAACTACTGATTTATTTTCTTGGCATGAATTACCTTATACATATCCACATTGGCTTTATGATTTAGGAATTTTTATGATATATAATTCATTCGGACAAGCTGGAATATATGCTTCAACAATGATACTTAGTGCAATTTTAGGAATATCAGTATATATTTTAGCATGTAAAAAATCAAAAAATAGAGTTGTTTCATTTATAGTAACGATAGGATCAATGTATGTAGTCAAATCATTTATAGCAGCTAGAGCTCAACTTGTAACATTTATATTATTTACTTGGACTGTTTTTTCAATAGAAAAATTTTTAGAGACAAAGCAAAAACGATATGCTATTTTATTAATAATTATTCCATTATTAATAGCAAATTTGCATTGTGCAGTTTTTCCATTTTATTTTGTATTATTTTTACCATATATTGCGGAATATCTTTTAGTTGTTTTAGAAGATTGGATCTTAGATCTAAGATTATATAAGCAAATACTTAAAATAAGAAAAAAAATGGCACGTAAAGAAAATGTAAAAGAGCGTTATAATCAAAAAATAGAAAAAGTTCAATTTTCAATTTCTGAAAGAAAGAGAAAAATACAAATTTTAAGAGAAAAACCATATAAAATAATTACAACTAAAAATCATGTTGTCTTACTTCTTATTTCAATATTGGCAATAGCTGCCTTAACAGGATTTTTAAATCCTGCTGGAAATGGGGCTTATACATACTTATATAAAATAATGAAAGGAAACACAACATATTCTATAAATGAGCATTTGCCATTAACTTTAGTTGAAAATACTGAATTTGCAATTTCAATAGTCATATTTTTAATAGTGTTGATTTTTACAGATACTAAAATAAAATTATCAGATTTATTTATGTTAGCAGGAATAACATTTTTGTCTTTTAAATCAAGAAGACAAGTATCAATGTTTGCAATATTTTGTGGACCAATATTAGCTACTTTAATTGCACAAATGGTTGCTAAATATGATAAAGATACTTTTAAAAAGCTTGAACGCATGGCAACTGGATGGTTTGGTGCAACAGTTATTATTTGTTTATGTATTATAGGATGTACTAAAATAATAAAACCAACATTAAAATCTGATTATATAGATAAATCTTCATATCCAGTAGATGCAGCAGATTGGATTTTAAGTAATTTAGATGTAGAAAATATAAGATTGTATAATGAATATAATTATGGTAGTTATTTATTATTTAGAGGAATACCAGTATTTATAGATTCAAGATGTGATTTATATTCAACTGAATTTAATGGAACATATAATGAAGAAACAAAAAAATATGATGGAAGAGATATTTTCTCAGATGCTTTAGACATAGCTGGACTTGCTTTAAATTACAAAGATAAGTTTGAAGAATATGGAGTAACACATGTTATTTTATATGAAAATGCTAAATTAGCTATGATTCTAGAAGATGATTCTGACTATAATATGATTTATTCAGATGATTATTTTAAAGTTTTCGAAAGACTTGTTAAATAATAAATTAATTTATATTATTGGGGGAGAAAATGAAACATAAGATTATAAAATTAATAGTTATAATTGCAATTATATTAATTATAATAGATCAAATAAGTAAAATTTTAATTACTAATCTTGTAAGTTCTCCTATTGGAAATGATTACTTCAAAATTGAAATTAGCAATAATACTGGTATGGCATTTGGATTTAATAGTGGAAATATAAAAAATATTTTTATTACTATTTTAATATTATTTATAATATTGAAATTTGTAATAAATCAATTAGAAAGAATTAATAAAAAAACAGCTGTAGCAATTGGAATGGTCGTTGGCGGTGGAATCAGTAATTTAATTGATAGAATAATAAGAGGAAGTGTTTTAGATTTTATAAAAATTTATAAATTTGCTATATTTAATTTAGCTGATGTATTTATTGTGTGTGGTTGGATATTATTAATAATATTTTTAATAGATTTTTCAAGAAAATAGAGGTGTAATTTTGCGTAATACAATTAGAATTTTAGGTGTTGATATTGATAATATTAATATTGACGAAGCAGGATACATAACAAAAGAATTAATTGAAAATAGTAATAAGACTTGTGAAATAATAGTTGCTCCAAATACAGAATTCATAATGATGGCTCAGAAAGATAAAGAGTTTTTTGACATTTTAAGAAGTGCAAAACTTGCTACTCCGGATAGTGTTGGTGTAATGATTGGAGGGAAAAAGCAAAAAACTCCATTTAAGCAGAGAATTCCAGGACAAGCTTATTTTAGAAAAGTTTTAGAAATTGGTGAAAAAGAACATTGGACATTTTATTTATTAGGTGGTAAAGGAGATGTTCCTAAACTTGCTTGCGAAAATATAAAAAAAATATATCCAAATTTAAATATTATTGGTTATCATGAAGGATTTTTTGAGGAAGATTCTGAGGAAGAAGTAATAAAACAAATAAATGCATTAAAGCCAAACGTTTTATTTGTTGCAATGGGAGCGCCACTTCAAGAAAAATGGATTGCTAAACATAAAAATGAATTAAAAGTTGATGTTGCAGCAGGGCAAGGCGGAACATTTGATTATGAAGCTGGAAAAATAAAAAGGGCTCCAAAAATTATACAAAACTTAGGGATAGAATGGTTGTGGAGATTAATATTAGAACCATCTAGAATATTTAGAATGATTGTTTTACCAATATATTTAATAAAAATTACTTTTACGAAAGATATAACAAAAGGAAAATTTGATTAATAGGTGAAGTAATGGAAGAAAAAGAATATAAAATAAGTCAAGAACTAGTTGATGTAAGGTTAGATAAAGCGGTTAGTATGAAAGATCCTTCATTATCTAGAGTCGCAACTCAAAGATTGATAGATGAAGGAAATATTTTAGTGAATGGCAATAAAACTAAACCATCATATAAATTAAATTTAAATGACATAGTAACTATTATAAAAGAAGAACCTAAAGAAATAGAAATAAAACCAGAAAATATTCCTTTAGATGTAATTTATGAAGATGAAGATATATTAGTTGTAAATAAACAAAAAGGTTTAGTTGTTCATCCTGGAAATGGAAATCCAGATGGAACTTTAGTAAATGCTATTATGGCAAGATGCAAAGATAGTTTATCTGGGATTGGTGGAGAAATTAGACCCGGAATTGTTCATAGAATAGATAAGGATACATCAGGGCTTTTAATAGTTGCTAAAAATGATAATGCACATATAAAATTAAGTGAACAAATTAAAAATCATGAAGTAAGAAAAACATATATTGCTTTAGTAAGAGGGGAAGTTAAAGAAAATGAAGCCACAATAAATATGCCAATAGGAAGAAGCACTAAGGATAGAACGAAAATGGCTGTTTCAAAAAATGGAAAAGAAGCAATTACTCATATAAAAGTTTTAGAAAGATTTAGTGGATATACATTGCTAGAGGTAAATATTGAAACAGGAAGAACTCACCAGATAAGAGTTCATCTATCATATATAGGCTATCCTATAGTTGGTGACTATGTTTATTCAAATGGAAAAAATCCATTTGGAGTTGAAGGTCAAATGCTTCATAGTAAAAAACTAGAATTTGTTCATCCTAGAACAGGTGAAAAAATAAATTTGGAGGCTGAATTACCAAAATACTTTGAAGACGTTTTAAAAAAACTTAGAGCTATGAATTAGAAAGGAGGACTATATTAGCTTAAAATAGCTAGTATAAGTTATCAAATATGAATGAAATAAGACTTCAAAAGTTCTTAGCAAATAATGGAATTGCTTCACGAAGGAAATGTGAAGAATTAATTTTAGATGGTAAAATAACAGTAAATGGGAAAATTGCAGAGATTGGTACAAAAATAAATCCAGAAACTGATCAAATTAAATATAATGGAAAAGAAATAAAGAATGAAAAAAAAGAATATATATATATATTATTAAATAAACCAATTGGAATTGTTACTACTGTTGCAGATCAATTTAGTAGGCAAACAGTTTTGGACTTAGTAAAAACAGATAGAAGAATTATGCCAGTTGGAAGGTTAGATATGTATACATCTGGTGCATTAATTTTAACAGATGATGGGGATTTTATTTATAAAGTTACTCATCCAAAGCATGAGATAAATAAGACATATATAGTAACTGTTAAAGGTGCTGTTGTTGAAAAACAGATAGAAGAACTAAAAAAAGGAGTTAAAATTGATGATGGATATATAACGAAACCTGCAGTTGTAAAAATATTAAAGATTGATTCAGAAAAAGATATTTCTAGAATTGAAATTACAATTCATGAAGGAAAAAATAGGCAAGTTAGAAAAATGTGTGAAGCTATAGGTAAAAAAGTAATAGCACTTCATAGGTCTAAGATAGGGGATATTGATGTCAAAAACTTAAAGATAGGAACTTGGAGATATTTAACTCAGGAAGAAATAAATAAAATATTAATTTAAAAAATATACTTTTGTTAAAATTACAAAGGAAAGTCGATACGAAAGAGGTAAAAATATGGAATATCAAAAATTTATTCCAGAAGGTTGGGAAAACACAAAGGATGAATTGAATACAGAATCACTGAAGAAAGCTTTAAATGATGGACAAATTCTTCAAGGATATGTAAACAAATGTGATTTAAACTTTAATTTACATATTAATCTAGGAAATAATATAAATGGAATAATACCAAGAAATGAATTAGAAGAAATTAATGTAGACCAATATGGGTTTTGCAATACAGGTATTTGTAAAAATAAAGTAAATAATTTTGTTCAATTTAAAATTAAAGAAATATATAATGATAAACAAGTTATTCTTTCGAGAAAAAATGTACAAAAAGATGCTCTTGAGTGGGTAAAAAAAGAATTAAAACCAGGAGTAGTAGTAAATGGCATTGTAAAGAATATGAGAAAGTTTGGAGTATTTGTTGAAATCGGTGGAGGAATAGTTGGACTTTTACATATAGAAGATATTTCTATATCGAGAATAAAATCTCCAGAAGAAAGATTTTATATTGGACAAAAAATAAATGTTATGATAAAATCTATTGACAAAGATAGTGGTAAGGTTATACTATCATATAAGGAATTGCTTGGAGACTGGGATGAAAATATAACTGAGTATAAAGAAAAAACAGTGGTAGAAGGAATTGTAAAAGAAGCAGATAAGTTTAAGAATGGAATTTTTATTGAACTTAAACCGAATTTAGTTGGCCTTGCTGAGTATAAAGAAAATTTACAATATGGACAAAAAGTAAATGTTTATATAAAAAAGATTATTAAAGAAAGAAAAAAAATTAAACTTTTAATTGTTTAGGGAGGTTTTTAAAAATGGTAGAAGATCAAGAAATTAAAACTACCGTTTCTCCATTCGCTATTAGAGAAGGAGAAATAAAGACATTTGATGGCAAGGATGGATATGTATCTATAAATCAAATTATCCATAAAATTAACCTTGGTCATATTGGGGATGTGCATTTCAAAATACTAGATTTAGTAAATGAATTTGAATTTTTAACTTCAAGACAAATTTTTCAAATTTTAACACACAGAGGAGTAGAAATAAAATCACAGGATAAATTAAATACAAAATTAGAACAACTTGTAAAAACAAAAATATTAACAAGATATTATTTTACTTCTGAAGAAGGAAAAGGAATTTATAGAGTTTATTGCATGGAAAAAATGGGTAAATATTTACTAAATGCTAAAGAAATTGAATGTAAATGGCAACCTACAGATAATACAAAACCAGTAGCTCTTATTAAAAAAAGATTAGCTGGAAATCAAGTTATAATTGCATACATGAGAAAGGCTAAGAATTTTGATTCATATAAAGTAAAAACAGTTCTTACTGCTAAAATGAGTGCAAAAACTTTTAAGGGACATGGGGAAGTAAAAATATCAAAAGGAGGAAAAGCTTTAAGTTTAATCTTTGAATGTGTTAGAAGAGAAGATGATTGGCAGGAAAAATTTGTAGAGAGAATGAGATTATACAAAGATTTTCTTGAGAATTTTGTTCAATTTGATTCAGAATATGAAACAAGACCACAATTAATATTAGTTTGTGAAGATGAAAAACATATGGTTGAGACATTTAAAGAAATGGTAAAAAATAAATTGGAATTGGAAAAAATAAAAATTTATTTTACAACAGACTTAAAACAAAATTCAGAAAGCTTAGATAAATCATTAACTGAATTTGTAAAAGATGAAACTACAGGAAAGTTTTCAGCTAAAAATGTTGAATTTAAAATATTAGAGTAATTAAGTTAAAAACTTATATAATAAATAAAATTTATTGTATAAGTTTTTTATTATTTTGTTGAATGTTTAATAAAAGTTATGATAAAATTTTAATGTTCTAAGTGTTCTATAAAAATATTAGGAGGACTAAAATTATGAGTAAAACAGAAATTAATAAAAAAACACCAATAGATAAAAAATATACAGATGAAATAAAAAAATATATAGATCAAACAAGAAATATTTATCAAACACCATTATCTGGAAGATATGCAAGTGATGAAATGAAGTATATTTTTTCTGATAACAAAAAATTTTCTACATGGAGAAAACTTTGGATAGCTTTAGCAGAAGCTGAAAAGCAACTTGGAAAAACAGAAATTACAGATGAAATGATTTCTGAAATGAAGGAACATATTTATGATATAAACTATGAAACTATTGCTACATATGAAAAACAAGTTCGTCATGATGTTATGGCTAATGTGAAGGCATATGGAGATCTTTGCCCTAAGGCAAAGGGAATTATTCATTGGGGAGCTACATCATGTTATGTAACAGATAATACTGATATATTGAATTTGCGTGATGCATTATTTATTATTAGAAAACGACTTTTAGGAGTAATTAAGCTTTTGGCTGATTCTGCAAATAAACACAAAGATATTCCAACACTTGGATATACTCATTATCAAGCAGCATCACCAGTTACAGTTGGAAAACGAGAAGCTTTATGGCTTCAAAATTTTGTAAATAATTTAGGATTACTCGATTATGTTATTTCTACACTTAAAATGCTGGGGTGTCGTGGAGCAACAGGCACATCAGCAACTTTTATGGATATTTTTGAAGATGATGAAGAAAAAGTAAAAAGATTAGATGAAATTATTGCATCAAAATTTGGATTTAAAAAAGTATATTCTATTTCAGGTCAAACTTATCCAAGAAACCTAGATGTAGATGTAGCAGCTTGTTTATCTGCAATTTCTGTGAGTAGTATTAAAATGGCAAAAGATATAAGAATGCTTCAACATGATAAGGAAATCGAAGAACCTTTTGAAAAAGATCAAATAGGATCTTCTGCAATGGCTTATAAAAGAAATCCAATGCGTAGTGAAAGAATTGTTGCTTTAGGAAGACATGTAAATACGCTTATACATGATCCAATTGATACTGCATCAGATCAATGGTTTGAAAGAACACTTGATGATTCTGCTAATCGTAGGATAAGTCTTCCTGAATTATTCCTTGCTTGTGAAGGAATGCTTATAATAGTTGGAAATGTTATTGATGGTATGGTTATTAATAATAAAATTATTGAAAAAAGGTTAGCTGAAGAATTACCTTTTATGGCTACTGAAAATATTATTATGGAAGCTGTAAAAAAAGGGGGAGATAGACAAGTACTTCATGAACATATAAGAATTCATTCTATAGAGGCAGGAAAGCGTATTAAGCGAGATGGATTAAATAATGACTTACTTGAAAGAATTGCTTCTGATCCAATTTTTGGAATGACTATGGATGAGATAAAAACAATTTGTAATGCTAAAAAACTTACTGGAAGATCTAGTAATCAAGTAACTGATTATTTAGAAAATGAAGTGTTTCCACTATTAAAAGAAAATTCAGAATGGGTAAAAGAAATTGAAACAACAGTATCTGTTTAGTTTATTACGGTAGCAAAGTTATTATATTTTAGTTATAAAAAAAGCTCTTAGATTATTTTCTAAGAGCCTTTTAAGTTTATTCATTTGAATCATTATTTGAATTGTAAGATGTTATTGCATCTTCATTATTAAATTTATATTTTTCATCAGATGTATTCATTTGAATTGGATCCATATCATTTGGGTTATTTGGATTACTATGAAAATCAATATTATTCAAATTAAATTTAGGTCTTGATTTATGTTCTTCAGTAGTAGCTGGATTTACAGCTCCTCCAAATCTACTAAAGTCAAAAGATTTAATCTTTTGTGGTTCTTTATATCTTGATTCCAAGAAATCAATTTTTGCTTGACCAACAAGATTCTTTCCTTTTAAATCCTTTGTTTTATAAATAACTGTTTTGAATTTCATTGCTTGGATTTTTCCAGCTTTAAAGTTCTTAATCCATTCCCACTTAATTGATTTATAAGTATCAGAGTATTTTCCTTTATCTGTATCATAATCATGTGTAAATACCCAACGTCTCTTATCACCAAATTCTTTTTCCCACCATTCGTTATCTTCTGGGGTGTTATTACCAAATACTATTTTTGTTGTACAGTTTGCCATAATTGTTTGTCTATAATTATAATCATTATTTATTCCAAATTGTGATAAGTTTTGAGATGATATAATTGTTCCAACTCTATATTTTCTATATAATGTAAATATATCTTCAGTAGGTTTGCAAATGAAAGGTGGAAATTCATCTATATATAAGAAGTGTGGAATTCTAGTTTTTTCATTTCCTGGTCTAGATAGAACAGATTGCTGCATAAGTAATAGGAAGAATAGACCAAATGCTTTATGAACACTAGCTCCTAAATCTCCACGTCTAGTACATACTAAAGTAATATCACCTGATTCTAATGCTTTATCATAATTTATATTATTTGTTCTATTACATAAAATATTTCTTACACCAGGATATCTAAGTAGATTTTCAAGTTGTGCTGCAGATGCCTGTAAATATTTTTCTGTAGTTTCCTTGTCATGTGCTGTTTTATAGAAAGTTTTCTTAAAATATCCTAATTGTATTTTATATTTTTCAGCTAAATCTGGGAACTGTTTCATCTGTTCAGCCATTTTTTCAATTAAAGTGAAATCATTTAATAAATCTAATAAATCTTCTAGATTTGGTAGTAAACCATCATGTAATCTAGGATAAACTTCTTTTAACATTAATACTAAATTTTCTATTGCTTGAGTAACTATGTTTTGCATAAATGCTTCTTCTTCTGAACCAGCCTCATGAACAGATCCAGAAGCATACATTCTCTTTAATATAGAAGAAATTGCTATAGAAGTTTTTATTGGATCTTCATAAGTAAATGGATTTAGCCCAATTGAAGAATTATCACTTGGATCTACTACATTATATTTTATACCAAAATTGCTAGCAACATCTTTTATATGAGTAATTGATTCATAATCAGGTGCCATATATGTAATTCCAAGATTTTTATAAATAGTATTAGCACCATTATAATTATAAATTAATTTTGAAAAATAAGCTTTAAATATCTTTTCTTTACTTAAAACTGGACTAATCATATTTAAACTAAAGTTTTCATTTATGTAGTCATTAGAGTAAGGTGAATTTAAAGTAGCAATATTTGTTTTTAATGCAGTGAATGCTAATTCTTTAGAAGTTTCTCTAAAGAAATATTTTTTCTCTAGGTCTCTTGCAATCATTGGTTCAAACATCATGGAAGTTTTTCCAGATCCAGAAACACCAACAATTAATGTTGATTCAAATCTCCTAGATTCAGGTGTTACTATAGATTTTCCAGTTTCATAATCTTTACATAAAAACATTTCACAAGTATAAGGTCCCATACCAATAGATTTATCAGATAAATCTATTCCACCATAATCCCAAATAGATTCTTTAATATATAAAGTATCATCAACTGTTAATAAAATCCACTTTACTAATGGGAAAAAGCTACATATTGGAATATACCATGCAAATGCTGAAAATGCAGGTTTTATTAAATCCATAAATGTAGAAATTATATAAGAATAATTTGGTACAGAAAATAAAAGTAACCAACCAATGTGATTAATCCATTGTACAATCATTGACATAAATATTATATACAGTGCTACTACATATGTATAAAAAAATGAAAGTTTAGTATATTTATCTTCTACAAATTTTGATGCAAATGAAAAATAAAATGCAAATATTGGGCATGCCATTGCAAGAGTATATTTTATAGGTCCCCAATAAGAAACAGATAAACCAGAAAATATTATAAGCAATACTTCAACTAATCTATCTACACATATGTATATTGAAATTAAAGTTAGTATGTATGTTGCGAATGTATTTCTATCTGTTTTTAATTTCTTTAAAAAAATATCTATATATTTCATTATCATAATAAAACATCCTTTTACAATAATATACATATATATTATCTAACAAAATTAGAAAAAAATCAAGCATTTTCAATAAAAAAACACTGATTTCCCTAAGAAAAATTTATATATTCTAATGAATATATAAATAAAATGATAATACAATTAGGATAAAAGAGTATTAGGAGGAAAATTTGAAAATCAAACTTACAGATTTTATTAAAGGAATTGTGTCTTTAGTAGTATCACAGGTATTAATAAAAATTTTTGGGGTAATATATAGTTTATATTTGACTAATAAGACTGGTTTTGGGGACGAAGGAAATGCTATATATATGAGTGGATACCAAATTTATGCACTATTATTAACTATTTCTTCGATAGGAATCCCAAACGCAATATCAAAAATAATATCAGAGGAAAAATCCCAAAAGGATTATATAAATTTAGAAAGAACTTTTAAAATATCAATATTTTTATTTGCTATAATTGGTTTTATTGGATGCATAATACTTTTTTTGGGAGCTGATTTTATATCTAAAAATATTTTAGATATTCCTGAGGCAAAATTTAGTTTAATGCTTTTAGCACCCGCAATATTTTTTGTTTCAATAAACTCAGTTATAAAGGGATATTGCAATGGTGATAATAGAATATATATAACAGCTAAATGTCAATTTATTGAACAATTATTTAAAACAGTTCTTACAATAATATTTGTGGAAGTAGTTTCTAAATTGACTAATAATGACACAGAAATAATGGCTGCATTTGCTAATTTTGCTACTACAATAGCAACATTTATTAGTTTAATTTATATTATTATAAAATATATAAACTTTAAAATAAAAGATATTGTTCTTGATGGAATAATATATGAAAAAAAGAGAATAGTATATATAATTAAGAATGTATTGTCGATTTCTACACCAATGACAATAAGTGCAATATTATCATCATTTGGAAAAAATATTGATTCAGTTACTGTTGTTAGAATTTTAAAAAAATTTGTTGGTGAAGAAGTAGCCAAAATAAAATATGGTATACTAAGCTCTAAAGTAGATGCACTAATAGCATTGCCACTATCATTTAATATAGCAATTTCTACTGCATTAATCCCAGAGATATCTAGAAAAAAAGCAGCAAATGATATTAATGGAATAATCGAAAAAATAAAACAATCTTTGACTATGACAATAATAATTGCAATTCCGTGTACCTTTGGAATGTTTGCTTATTCTAAATCTATTTTTAGTTTATTATTTCCTAAAGCTCAAGAGGGATATAATTTATTAAGTTTAGCTTCGATAAGTATAATATTTTCAATGATTACTCAAACAATATATGGAATTTTACAAGGAATTGGAAAAAATAAAGTATCTGTATATTTATCTACAATTGGATTAATAGTAAAAATTATTTGTAATATAGTATTAATTCCTATTGCTGGTGTATATGAAAAGGGTGCAATTGTAGGAAATATAATGTCGAATTTTATATCTTTTATAATTGCATATTCTATTATGAAAAAAAATATATTTTTAGATGAAAGTATATTTAAATTATTAATAAAACCAACTATAGCAAGTGTCATTATGATAATTAGTTCAATGCATTTTTATAGATTACTTATTTTAAGAAATATAAACTATACAATTTGTACAGTATTAGCAATTATAATTGCAATAATTATATACATATTTTTGTTTTTTATAATGAAAATGATGAAAATAAAAGATGTTTCCGAAAAGCTTGAAAATACTGAAAATAGAACAGTATAGGTGTTGAAAAAGTTGAAAAATAGGGAAAAATTTAAAAAAAAATTAAAAAAAGAAGGATTTAAGCATATTTTGGAGAATAAAAGTATTGTAGAGTAAGAAAATTAATTCTACATAATACTAAAATCTATTAGGAGGTAATTAAAAATGAACAAGGCTGAATTAATCGCAGCAATAGCTGCAAAAACAGGAGTTACAAAGAAAGCTGCTGAAGAATCTGTAAATGCATTTGTTAGCACAGTTACAGAAGCTTTAGAAAAAGGAGACAAAGTTCAATTAGTTGGATTTGGATCTTTTGAAGTAAGAAAAAGAGCAGCTAGAAAAGGAAGAAACCCACAAACTAAAGAAGAAATCAAAATACCTGCATCAAAAGCTCCAGTATTTAAAGCTGGAAAAGCATTAAAAGATTTAGTAAATAAAAAATAGAATTATATATAAATAAAATATATGAATTCATAGAAAAAGATACGATTATTCGTATCTTTTTTTTATAGGTTTTATTAAAAAGTTTATTGTAAATATTTTTAAAAATAATTATTAATATAATTATATTATAATTATGAATAGTATAACTTAATATTAGCAAAATATTAAAAAATGCTTGATAAAAAAGAAATAATAATATATTATGTTATATATAATTACTAATGATAAATAAGGGGGGAGTATATTGGAACAATATGAAGTAATTTTTTTAGACGAAGATAAAAAAACAATATTAGATAGACAGTTTGTAAATAGCGGTGAATCTGTGAAATATAAAGGAAAAATGCCATCAAAAGAACCAATAAACCAAGTTAAATATATGTTTGATGGATGGATAGGTGAAGAAAAATTAGAATGCGTAAATGAAAATCTAACCTTAATTGCAAAATATATAGCTGAAACAAATCTGAAAGAGAGCGAAGCTCTTATTAACGCATCTTTAGAAAATGCTAAAAATGCAAATATACATTCTGTCATGGAAGCTGGTCAAAAGATTGCTAATGCGCAAAAAGCTTTAGAAAACGATACTAGGACCCCAGAAGAAATAGTAAATGAAATTTTACAAAATGGAAAAGCAGAAATTGGAGCAGAAGTGAATAAAGAAAATATAGAAAGATAATCTAAAATACTAATGATATTGGAGGGATACAAATGAGTGTTGTAATTACTTTAGAAGATTTACGTGCTTATTCAGAAGTCGATTACATAATTAATCATATAAATATAAGGTATAAAGAAAAAGTTCCAAAAAAAATTATAAGTTTTTTTAGTGAGATGAAAGATCCCAATTATCAGGTTAAAATAAATCCATATATTCCGCTTCAAAATCAAGGATTAAAAGAATACGCTTTGCAAATTATAGCATTGCTACATTTAAAATATTGGTGTGAAGATGAGGAAAGAAAAAAAGAGCTATATAATATAATGTTACATAACCAAGAAAAGCTAGAAGAACAGATGAAAGAAAAATTTGGGGATAATACTTTTGAAAAACAAGAAAATGATGATACAACTTATAATGAAATTGCAGCTCAAGATTTTTCTAGACCTAAACCTGTTCAAAGGTATAATCAATATGCTCAAGTAAATACAGATATACAAGATTATACAGATGTAGTTGAAGAAGAAAATTCTAATAAAAATATAGATTTATCATTAGATAATAAGGAAAAAGAAAATATTTTTGTAAAAATTAAAAATATAATTGTTTCTATATTTTCAAAAAACAAACAAACTAAATAAAATTTTAAAAAATCCTAAATTTTTAGGATTTTTTATGTTTTATATTTTAATTTCTTATAAAAAAATAAGTTTTATGAAATACTTGACAAATATGTAAAAAAGTAGTAATATATTAATGTTTTAAGAAGAAATATCCATTTCTCACCTTATCTTAAGTTAAGAGCATAAGGTTAAAATTCAAATTTATAATATAAATGACAATATTATAATGAATTAGTATGTGGATTTGGCTTTTTAAAATAAGTCAAATTTTTTTTTTGGAGGTGTTTTACCATAAAACAAGAATTGCCTATAAATAGACAAATAAAAGAAAAAGAAGTTCAATTAATTGGTGCAGAAGGAGAAAAACTAGGAATTGTACCTATTGAGAAAGCACTAGAGTTTGCGGAAGAAAAGAATTTAGATTTGGTTTTAGTATCACCAAATAGTAAGCCTGTAGTTTGTAAATTAATGAATTATGGAAAATATAAATTTGAGCAAGCTAAAAAAGAGAAGGAATCTAGAAAAAATCAAAAAACAGTTGAACAAAAAGAAATAAGAGTTACACCAAATATAGGTGAACATGATTTTTTATTTAAGAGTAAGAATGCTAGATCATTTTTAGAATCTGGTAATAAAGTAAAACTTACTGTTAGATTTAGAGGTAGGGAATTAAATAATCTTAAGGCTGGAGAAACAGTTTTAAATAAGTTTATTGAATCACTTTCTGATATTTCAACAGTTGAGAAAAAACCATTCTTGGAAGGTAAAAACATGTTTATAATTTTATCAAAAAAAATATAAAATAGAAGGGAGTTTTCATCATGCCAAAAGTAAAAACAAATAAGGCTGCAAAGAAAAGATATTCTTTTACAGCTCAAGAAAAAGTAAAAAGAACAAAAGCTAATAGAAGACATCGTTTAGCTACAAAAACAGCAAGACAAAGAAAAACAGGAAAGATTCAGGATGCATATGCAGATAAGACTGTAGTAGCAGGAATAAAAAGATTATTACCATATGGTAACTAGGATGAAATTTGAAAGAAAAGGAGTTGATATAAATGGCAAGAGTAAAAACAGCAATAACAACAAGAGCTAGACATAAGAAAGTATTAAAACAAGCAAAAGGATACTATGGTGCTAAACATTATAGATTTAGAAATGCTAAACAAGCAGTTATGAAATCTGGAATGTATGCATATGTTGGTAGAAAAGATAAAAAATCAGATTTTAGAAAATTATGGATAACAAGAATTAATGCGGCAGCAAGAATGAATGGTTTAACATATAGCAGAATGATTGCTGGATTAAAAAAAGCAAATGTTACTGTAAATAGAAAAATGTTAGCTGAAATAGCTGTTTCTGATAGTAAAGCTTTTTCTGAATTAGCTGAAATAGCAAAAAAAGCTTAATATATTTTATAAAAATACACTTAAAATTAATTTAAGTGTATTTTTTTATAAAGAAAAAATGCTAGGAATTTACCCAGCATCTTTTTTTTGAGGAATTGGCGTTAACAAAAATATATGAAATGTCTATATAATGTGCCTGTTTCTAAATCACTATAAGAAAGTATTTCTATAATATTTTCGATTGAAGTTACAGTTTTTATAGAAGCAATATTACTAGACTCTATAGAAAAAGAAAGTTTAGTCCTTGGAGGAAGCGATGAAATGAATAATTTTATTGCTTCCTTCATAACTCCTTTTTTTCTAAACTGTGCGCTAGTCATTATAGAAACTTCTTTTGTAGAGTCTTTTGTCATTCTGTTTGCAAAAATTGCTCCAATCATTTGTTTAGTACTTTTTTCTTCAATAACAATGTAAAAATCATTAATGAAGTCACCATTACAATATATTGCAACACTTTCTGCAGTTTCTTCAATAGTTTCATCACATGCATAAGGTACATATTTTTGTATTGCCGGATCCCGAGTCATTTTGTAGTAATTCATGACATCATCAGGTTGGAATTTCCGAAGACGTATTCTTTCTGATTCAACGACATAATTCATTAGGTGTAATACCTCCTAAAATTTAGTGATTTGAATTATATCATAAAAATCAAATTATGTAAACATTTTATCAGGGTAAAGTTGAAATTAATTACATTAAATGTTATAATATTACTTGTATTAAACCTTTTGGAATTTTAAGTTGATAATTATCTTATTTCAATTTTTAAACCGAATTGGTTTTATACAAAAGAAAAATGTCCACAAAACTAAAATTAGGAGGTTTTAACATGAAATCATTTGCAGATTTTGAGGACAGAAGTAAAGAGTATTTTCGGAATTTATGGGAGGTAGCCATTTCAGATGCTTTAGATCAAGCTTTTATTGGTTTTGATTACCAAAAAGCAGATTTAAAAAATCTGAAAATCCTTATTTCAAATCAATCAGGAATAGTTGGATGGGAAACTAAAACATTATTTAAGTATTTCGACCCCGATTTGCATGAATTAGATTCCCAACTTTTTTCTGAGATTGACACTGAAATTAAAAATAAAGGTTGGCGTATTAGTGACTTGGGTGAATTTACTAATTTAAAAATTTATGAAATAACCATTGTTCCGAACCAAAAAAAGAAGGAGTAAAATCCTTCTTTTCTATATTAAAAATTAATTATTTATATTTCTATTATTTTTAAAAATTTTCTATAATATAAGTAATACTAATAATAGAAATATTAGATATTTAATTTGTATTATAAAATTTTAATATTTCAAATTTGGAAGTTGTTTTGCTAATTTTTCATAATTTGGTTTATATTTTTTTAACATTTCATAAAATTTTTGAGAATGAGTTTTGTATTTTAAATGACAGAATTCATGATAAATAACATATTCTATAATTTCTTTAGAATACATAATAATATAAGGATTAATAGTTATTGATTGTAAATCTTTATTACAAGTTGCAAGATTAGATGACATTTTTTTAATTTCGTAATCTTCTGGAGCAAATCCAAAAGTATGTCGTGCTTTTTCCATAATATTTTCAATTTCATTTTCTGCAATTTTACTATACATTTTAAATAAAATTACATCTAATAAACTTTGATTGTTTCTTTTTCTAAAAGATATAGGTAAATGAATATTTATACAATTTTCTACTAAATTTAATTCTGGATGTTGAATTTTTAAATAATATACGTTAACAGAATAATTTAATCCAAAAATTTTAGTAAATTTTGGAAGTAAAGATTCATCTTTTCCAAATATAAAGTTATCATTATTAAAAACATCTTTTTCCTTTGTATTACTGAATTTTACTTTTCTAAAAATATTCATTTTTATTTCCTCCTACAAATAAATGTTTGCAAATGTTTGTTTGCTTTATTTTACATATATAAAATAAAAATGTCAATAGTTTTTCGAAAAAATGTTCGCAAAAAGATGTGATGTGATTTAAAGTGCTAGAGCTTGTTAGTAAATAGAAAATAAAAAATGAACTTTATACTTTAAAGTCCATTTTTAAAATATTATATTAATAGAAAATTTATTACTGCTTTTTTATTTTAGGTTTTGAAACAATAGATGCTATATATCCAAAGAAAATTGCTGCTGCAATTCCTCCGGCTGCAGCTTTTATTCCACCAGTAAATGCACCTATTAATCCTGTTTTTTCTACTTCAGATATAGTACCTTTTGCAAGTAAACTTCCAAAGCCAGTAAGCGGAACTGTAGCACCACATCCTGCAAAATCTATTAAATATTTATACCATCCAAGACCACCTAAAATTACGCCAAGTGTAACATAAGCTACAAGTATACGAGCGGGGGTAAGTTTGGTTTTATCTATTAAAATTTGTCCTATTATACATATAATTCCACCAGTGACAAAGGCTTTTAGAACCATATACCAATCCATATAAAATAATATCCTTGTAAATATATTTAGGTTTTTAAAGGATTTACCTATAAACCTTTTAATTATTAAATAATTTTTATATATTAAGTTTTATATTTCAATACTAATAGCATGTGCAATTCCAGGAATTGATTCACCTTGTTGGGAACTTGTTGAATTCATTAGTGCACCTGTTGCCATTAATAATACTTTTCTATATTTTTTCTCTTGTAGCATTTTATATATATATCCTGAAAAAACTGATGCAACACATCCACATCCAGAGCCACCAGAATGAGTATCTTGTTTTGCTTTATCAAACATAAGAACTCCACAATCATTGTAGTTAGATTTTATATTGTAACCTTTTGAACTTGCTAAATCGATTAAAATGTCTTTACCAATATGACCTAAATCTCCACTGAAAATTGCATCATAATAACTAGGACTTCTACCAGTATCTTTAAAATGTGCTACAAGAGTGTCTTCAGCAGCTCCGGCCATTGCTGCTCCCATGTTATTAGCATCTTTAATTCCCATATCAACAATTTTACCAGGTGTAAAACCTGTTATAAATGGACCTGTACCAGATTTAGTTAAAATTACACTACCGGCACCAGTAACAGTCCATTGACTAGAAGGAGGTCTTTGATTTCCTAATTCTAATGGAAATCTAAATTGTTTTTCTGCACTACAAAAATGACTTGATGCAGAACATACAACATTGTTTGCAAATTCTCCATCTATAAAACATGATCCAACAATCATTGATTCTACAAAAGTAGAACAAGCACCAAATAAACCTATAAAAGGAATATTAGTCTCTCTTAAACCAAATGATGATGCAATACATTGATTTAATAAATCTCCTGCTAAACAAAAGTCTATTTCACGAGAAGCTATACCAGATTTAGATATAGCCATATTTACAGTTTCTTTTACAATTTTGCTTTCGGCAGCTTCCCAGCTTTTTTCTCCCCAAAATTCATCTTCTAAACATTGATCAAAAAATTGATGAAGAGGACCTTCTTTTTCTTTTGGACCAACTATAGAAGCAGTGGAAGCAATATTTACTGGGTTAGAAAGCATATAACTTTGATTACCAACTTTTTTTATAATAATCACACTCCTTTATACTAAAATTAGATTTTGTGTATTAAAAATAATATAAATAATTCCAATAATAATACTAGAAGAAATTCCATATACAAGAACAGGACCTGCTACTGTGAACATTTTAGCACCAACGCCCATAACATATCCTTCTGATTTATATTCCATTGCAGGTGAAACTATAGAGTTTGCAAAACCAGTGATAGGTATTAAAGATCCTGCCCCAGCGAATTTTCCAATTTTATTAAATATGTTAAGTCCTGTTAAAAATGCACTACAAAATACTAAAATCATAGAAACAATTGTATATGAATTTGTTTCATCAATTCCACGCATTTTGCATATTTCAAAAATTATTTGACCAATAGCACAAATTAATCCACCAACCCAGAATGCATTAAAACAATTCTTAATTATTGGAGAATTTGGTGTTTTTTGATCTACATATGTTTGATATTCTTCTTTACTTTGAATAGGCTTCAAAAAATCATCTCCTTTCAGACTTATAGTTATATTTTCCAAAAATACATTAGTTATTCATAAAAAAATCACAAATCATTAATAAAATTTAAAAATAATGATAATTGGGATAAGGAGAAATACTATTTTCCAAAAATAGTTTGTGAAAAATTATGGATAAATATTTAAATCAATTAAGTAAAACTTATAGAAATATACAAGAAGTAAGTGAAGAAATTATAAATCTTCAAGCAATTTTGAATTTGCCTAAAGGAACAGAGCTTTTTATGAGCGATATTCATGGAGAATACGAGGCTTTTCTTCATATTCTTAATAATGGTTCAGGAATAATAAAAAGTAAAATAGAGAATATATATGAAAAGACTTTAACAGAAGAAGATAGAAAAGATTTAGCAACATTAATTTATTATCCAGAAGAAAAATTAAATTTAATAAAGAAAAGCAAAAAAAATTTAAATGAATGGTATAAGATTTCTTTATATAGATTAATTGAAGTAACAAAATCTGTAAGTTCAAAATATACTAGGTCTAAGGTTAGAAAAGCAATGCCTAAAGGATTTGATTATATAATTGATGAATTGATACATCTTCAAGGAGATGATAATAACAAAGAAAAATATTATGGGCAAATAATAGATAGTATTATTGATTTAAACAGAGCAGATAGTTTTATTGTTGCAATTTCCAATCTTATAAAAAGAATGGCGATAGATCATCTTCATATTGTAGGAGATATTTATGATAGAGGCCCAGGAGCACCAATAATTATGGATAAGTTAATGAATTTTCACAGTTTGGATATTGAATGGGGAAATCATGATATACTTTGGATGGGAGCTGCCAGTGGAAATGAAGCTTGTATAGCAAATGTTGTAAGAATTTGCAGTAGATATGATAATTTAGCAACATTAGAAGAAGGATATGGAATTAATATAAGGCCACTATCAGTTTTTGCAACTGAGGTTTATAAAAATGATGATTGTAAAGCATTTCTACCTAGAAATAGAGAAGTTTCAAAATATAGTAATACAGATAAAATTGTTTTATCAAAAATTCATAAAGCTATATCTATAATTCAATTTAAGATTGAAGGTAAATTAATAAAAAAACATCCTGAATATAAAATGGATGACAGGTTATTATTAGATAAAATTGATATAAAAAAAGGAACAGTAATTATAAATAAAAAAGAATATAAATTAAATGATACTGTTTTTCCAACAATAGATTGGAAAAATCCGTATGAATTAACAAAACAAGAAGCCGAAATTGTAGAAAGATTAAAAAATTCATTTATGCATAGTGAAAAATTGAATAAACATATAAATTTTTTATATGCTAAAGGACATATGTATCAAAATTTTAATTCAAATCTTTTATTTCATGGATGTATTCCATTAAAAGAAAATGGAGAATTTGATGAAGTTGAAATATTGGGAAAATCACTTAAAGGACAAGAACTTATGGAACACATAGAAAATACGGCACATAGAGCATATTTTAAAGAACATAATGAAGAAAACCAAGATGCTATAGATGTAATGTGGTATTTTTGGTGTGGACCTAAATCACCTTTATTTGGTAAAGATAAAGCAGCAACTTTTGAAAGATATTTTTTAGATGATGAATATACTCATAAAGAAAATAAAAATCCTTATTATGAATTAATTAATAAAGAAGAAATATGTAATAAAATTTTAGAAAATTTTGGTTCAAATGTTGAAGAAGGACATATAATTAATGGACATATGCCAGTAAAAGCAAAGGATGGAGAAAGCCCTGTTAAAGCAAATGGAAAAACAATTCTTATTGATGGAGGATTTGCTAAAGCATATCAATCAACTACAGGAATTGCAGGATATACACTAACTTATAATTCAAACGGATTAGTTTTAGCTATGAATGAACCTTTTGAATCAAGAGCGAAAGCAATAGAAGAAGGCTTAGATATAAAAGCACAGATAATTTTAAAAGAAAAAATTGATAAAAGAAAAAGAGTAGCAGACACTGATATAGGTAAAAAAATAAAGGAAGAAATTGAAGATTTAAAAATGCTTTTATTAGCATATCAAGAAGGTGAGCTAAAAGAAAAAATATAATTTTAAAAAAATATTACATTTTTGTTAAATTTATTTCTTGAATGCGTAAATATATTGACATTTTAAGTAAAACAATATATAAATATACATGTAAATATATATATTTTGATATATTGGAATTTTTTTACATATTTATATATACAAAAATAAAGAGGGGAAAAATAATGTCAAGTTGTTTAGGTATTTTTATTGATAAAAACCTAATAAAATATGCTAAATTGAGAAAAGACAATAATACATTTAAAGTAGAGAGCTTTAATACAGAAGTTTTTGATAATTTAGAATTGACTTTGAAAAAAGTTATTAATCAGACAAATAGCCAAAAAACGCCTATTAGTATTAACATTAAAAATGAATTATATAATTATTTTAATGTTTTTTCAGGACTTGGAAGAAAGGATATTACAAAAGCTCTAAATATAGAATTTGAAATGTTATGCCAAGATAAAGGATATGCAAAAAAATCTCTAGAATCAAGATATATATTAGTAAATAATGAAGAAGATCGTGATAAATATAAAGTTCTATATATATCTGCAAATAAAGGTGAAATTTATTCAAACTCAAAAATATTGTCAGATTATAAATTATATTCTATTTCACCAATTTCAACTAGTATAACAAATCTTGTTGAAATTAATGATAATGAAAATATTGCTATTATAAATATAGAAAATGAAACTAAAATTACTACTATATTTAATAAACAAATAAACAGAGTTGATATTTTAGATGCTGGACTAGAAAGCATAATTGAAAAAATTCATAAACTAGGATTATCATGGAAAGAAACGTATAATGTTTTTAAAACTACTATTATAAATGATGATAATATTGATGAAAATAAAAATGAATATATAGATTTAATAATACCTACTATATCAAGAATTATTAGAGAAGCACAAAGAGTATTTAGTAATTTTAAAGAAAAAATAGATACCATATATATAACTGGTCTTGGTGCAACTATTGGTAATATAGACTTGTATTTTCAAGAAGAATTTAAGAATACAAAATGTAAAATATTGAAACCATTTTTTGTATCTCAAGAACTTTTTGATATATCTAAAAAAGAATATATAGAAGTTAATTCAGCAATTGCACTTGCTTTAGATGGATTAGAATATATAAATAAAGATTTGAATTTTGCACCAAGCTCTAAAATTAATAGTATTGTTCATTCTAATGAAAAATTTAATATTAATAGAATAAGATCAGAATTTAAAAAGCCTTTTAATGCTAAAGAAAAACTTGTATTAAGAGCAATAAGATGTTGTATTATTGCTATTATTGGATTTTCAATTGCTAGTGGATATATTTTGAATAAAACTAATTTAAAAATACAAGAAGCTCAAGCAAAACTTCAAGAATCTAGTAAGCAGATAGAAAAGATGGATAGTGAACTTTCTGAAATAGAAAGTTATATAAATGCTTATAATTCACTTATAGGAAGTGTAGATTCATTAAGTGAAGCAAATAATAATTCAAAAAATAGTAGAGTTATTTCAAAAGATGCAATTCCAAATATGCTAAAGAAAATAATGACGATAATACCTAAACAAGTCCAAATCATATCTATAGAAAATGTAGAGAATAATCATATTGTTATACAAGCAACTTCAGAGAAATATGAACAATTAGGTTATTTTCTTGCGGCAATAAAATCAGATGGAACACTTGCAAATATTAAGTCAACGCCAAGTACAAAAAGTGATTCATTAGTTCAAATTACCATAGAGGGGGATTTGAAATGAGAAAATATATATTGAATCTTATGTTAATTATTTTTATATTATTATTTTTCTTGATTATGTTTTTTGGATTTAAAATAGGAAATTACAAAATAAGTAGTTATCGAGAAATACAAGTTGCAAATACTAAAAGAAACAATTTGATTTCTGAATTAAATTATAAAAATGATATAGAGTTTAATACAAAGAAATCAGCATTAAAAACAGCTGTTCAAGAATATAACAATAAAAAATCACAATATGATAAACTTGTCGCAAATGGGCAGATACAAAATAATGATTTAAATGGTTCTATGGAATTATATGATTATGACTTTTTATTAACTAATATAGGAGGATATGCAACACGAAATGGAGTTGTCCTTCAACTTGATACAGTAAAAAACTCTGATGAAAATTCAAAATCTTCAGAATATGTAATGTGTGATTTAAATATTACAGTAACAGGAGAATATACAGCTATAACAAATTTTATATTTAGCTTAGAAGATGATGAAAAATTAAACTTTGAAATAAATGATTTTTTAATGGAAAAAGGTGGAGAAAATTTACAAGCAACTTTTACTGTTCAAAGAATACCAATAAATAGCAAAAATTTATCTGAAATTCCAACATCATATACAACTAATGTTGACACATCAAATCAAAATTCAGGAAATTAGTATTAAGGAGAATAATCTTATGAAGCATAAAAAATTGAAAGAAATATTTATAACTATATTGCTTGCAGTAATAATAATGTTTATGCTTATAGTATTATTTTATGATTCTATTTCATCAAATAATCAAAAACTTGTATCGATAGAGTATATTCAAGATGAAGATGTTGTTAAAACACTTGAAGAAATTCATTCAAATACAGAGACCGATGTTAAAAGTGATGATTCAAGTTCTTTATTAAAATCTTATAGTATAAGTCAAAATGATTTAGCATCATATGCTTCAGAAAGTTCTTATGAAAGTGGAAAGGATAATCCATTTGATGAATATACAAATCAAGCTGAACCAATATTAGAACCACAAAATTCTGAAAAAACAAATACTACTCAAGCAAATAAAAATTCAAGATAAAGGAGTAATAATATGAGATCTGAAAAAGGGTTAACTTTACTTAAATTTGTTGTATTAATGCTAGTGTTGCTACTTATAGCAGCTGCTGCAACATATACAGTTATACAAAATATTGATAATTATGAACTAGAAATTAAAGATAAAGAATATAGTAATAATGCTATAGACAATTCTTCTATTGCTCAATAATTGAAAATAATAGGCATATACTTTTTATGTATATGCCTAATTTAGTATAAATATAAGATATAAGGAAAAGTTATGAAAAAGAAGATAGTACCATTAGAAATATTTTTTTCTTTAATAATTACAATATGTATATTTAGCATTATTATTTTAATGTGTTTAGAAATTGGCTTATACAAAGAAAATATTACTAAGAAAATTGATGCAACAACAATTGCTAGTAATATTTTAGAGAATATAAAAACAAGAAGTTATGAAAATATAGAGCAATATATAGAACAAATATCGTCTATTGGTATTTCAAAAACACTTGAAAATAATGCTTTAAATATAATAGTTTCTGGAAAAGATTTCACAGGAACATTTTTTGGAACAAGTATACCTGAAGACTACGAGGCAAAAATTATAATAGAAAATTCTAATTCTGATTTTGATATTGCAAAAAATATTTCAGTTATAATTAATTATGAAATAAATAACCAAAATCAAAATATTACTCTTTCAAGTACAATTGAAAGAGAAAATGTAAAAGAGTATAATAGTCCTATTATTAATGATCAATACTTTAAAGATTTAAATATAAATACTTACGACTATGATATTATTCCAATAAAATATTTAGATAATACAAAAGAATATGTAACAACAACGAAGGATGATAAAGAATGGTTTAATTATTATGCAAAAAAATGGGCTAAAGTAGTAGTTTTTGCTAAAGATGCAGATAATTTAAAAGATTTTTTTATAGATGAAACTGGTAAAGTAAAAAATGTAGTAAATTATAATGGTTACATTTTAAATATAACTAATTATATGTATGTTTGGATACCAAATTTCTCCATAAAAGATAATATTGCTTATTTTAGATATGGTACAGGAAAAAGATGTATAAGAATGGGATTTTTAAATCAAAATGGAAAATATTTATATTTAAATAGAGTGCAAGAAGAAATAGCCGATGTTTCACCAGATTGTAGTTTTGAAGGTATTTATGGAGTTTGGAGAAAGCTAGGAGATACTCAAGACGAATATTATAAAACATTTAATTTAACGAAGTTTGCTCCAATAGATATACGGAATATAAATGGAAAAAAGAAAGGAGGAAATATGTCTAACTTTATTTGTAAAGTAATAACTCCACAAGGGCAAATTGTAAAAATAAAGATGCAAGAAAAGGATAAAATTGCTTGTATAAAAAAAATAAAGAGAAATGGAATGACGCCAATAAGTATAAAATCATATTTTTCAATTTTTAAGTTAAATAATAAAAAGTATACAAATGTAATTCAATCTAAAAAAACGAAAACATTAAAAATAAATATAGATAAAAATTATGAAATAGAATTTTCAAATAAAGTTGGATTGAAAGATATTAGAGAATTTACTGAGAATTTCTATTTATTAAAAAAATCAAATTTTACAAATAGCCATGCATTACTTACAATTATAAATAAAACGGAAAATTCATATTTAAAAGAAGCCCTAAAGGATATTTTAAAAAATGTTGATAACGGAAAATATATTTATAAGGCTATGAAAGAACATGAAAATATATTTCCTAAAATATATGTAAATTTAATAAAAACAGGAGAATTAACTGAATCACTAGATGAATCATTAAAGTATTGTATAACATATCTAGAAGATGAAGAAAAAATAAAAAATACAATAAAAAATGAGTTGTTACCAAATATAATATTATTTTGTGGTATTTTTATAACTTTGATATTAGCAATATTGATTGGAATACCGAGTATTCAAAATGTTTTTTCATCATATGGAAATAATTTTTATGTGCCTAAAGTAACTTTATTTGTGATAGATTCAATAAGATATTTTGCAAAACATTGGTATATAGTAGTTTTATTAATTGCTATAATTGTTGCAATATTAATTAAATTAATAAATACTGATACTGGAAAATACAAGTTTGATAAATTTAAGTATACTAATTTTTTATTTGGTAGGATAAAGTTTTTAGTGGATTTTTCAAGAGTTATACGTAGTATATTTCTAAATTTACAAACAAAAGTCAGAATTCAAGATGCTTTAGAAATAAGCAAAAGTGTAATAAATAATGTATATATGCTAGATTTGATTGAAAAATCAATTAATGATATTTATGTTGGAAAATCATGGCTTACTTCTTTTGAAAATGAAGAATTATTAGATCCAATGACTATAGAAATGTTAAAAAAAGGTTTTAATGTTCAATCAAGAGAAATTATACAGGAACTAATTAATTATCTAGATAAAGAGATAAAAAAAGAAGTTGATAGAATTTTAAAAATATTACCAGAAATATCTTATGGAGCTGTTGGAATTTCAATTTTATTATTTATAATTATAGTTTTAATACCATATATGCAAATATATTTGGGTAGTTTTTTGGTTATGTAATAAATTAATTATAGGAGGAACTTAAAAATAATGAGAATAGGAATAGATATTGGTGGAAGTCATATAGGGGTAGGATTAGTAGAAAAATCTGACCTTAAAGACACTGTTGATAGATTTATTACACGGAGAAGATAGAAATAATATTGAAGAATCTATATTAAGAATAATTGATGAATTAATAAATGAAATACTAACTAATAATAATATTACTTTTGAAAGTATAGAAAAAATAGGAGTAGCATCTCCAGGCACTATAACAGATGGTAAAATAACAGCATGTAATTTAGATTTAAAAGATTTTGATTTAAAATCTAAACTTATGGAAAAATATAATTTAGAAGTACAAGTTAGAAATGATGGTAAATGTGCAGCACTAGTTGAAAAAGTATATGGTGCTATGAAAGAATATGATGATTGCTTGTTTTTAAACATAGGAACAGGAATTGGAGGAGCAGCATTTTTAGGTGGGAAATTGTTAGAACCCAAAAGATATCCTGGCTTTGAATTTGGTCATATAACAATCGTAAAAGATGGAATACCATGTGCTTGTGGAAAAAAAGGTTGTTTTGAAAAATATTGTTCAATAAAAGCTTTAAAAACAAGAATAACAAATACTTTAAATATAGATGGAAGTGATATATCAGGCCAATATTTGAGAGAAAATATAATGGTTGAGCATCATGATGAGGTACAAAATGATATAAATGAATTTATTGATTACTTAAGAATTGGAATATGCAATCTTATAGATATATTTGAACCAGAAATAATATGTTTTGGTGGTAGTTTTTCTTATTATGAAGGACATCCAGTATTAAAAAAATTAATTGAACAAATATATAAACCAGATTCAACATTTAACCATAGTACACCTAAAATAGTTACTGCACTTTTTAAAAATGATGCTGGAATAATAGGTGCAACAATAGATAACTAATAGAAAGGTTGACAATAATAGGAAAAAATAGTATAATACAATTTAGTATTAATGAGATTTAAATAAAAGTTCGGAAAATATTAAAATAAGATGTACGGAAAATGTTAAAATAATATCAAGTTTATTTATTAGAAAATTAAGAGATGGATTTTCTAGTATTTATTGGTGTGTATAAATTTGATATTTATTTTAAAATGTAATATAAAGAGTAAGAGATTTTTTATAAAATAAAAAAGAAGCATAAGATATATTTCCTATGTTCTATATGTTTTATTTCTAAAAATTTATAATTATGTTTTATATGTAAAAATATTTTCTGATAGTCTAAAATATAGACTATTTTTTATTTAATTAAGAATACGGAAAAATATCAGAAAGGAGAGCAAATTAGATATTGTATTTAATTTGCAAATTGAAATGGAAGAAAATAAGAAATCAAATGAAAAAAGAAGAAGTCAATTAAGTAAAAGTAAATTAATAACTAAAAATACTGATACAAAAAATCAGATTATTAGTTCTGGAATAGGAGCTGACAATAATTCTAAAAAAGGAAATCATAAAATAGTTAAAAAGAAAAAGTCAATGATGAAAACAGAGGATACTTCAATATTAAAAATAGAAGATAGACAATTAGTATTAAAAGACGAATTTTCTTTTAAAAAAGAAAATTTAAAAATTATACCTTTAGGTGGTATAGAAGAAATTGGAAAAAATATAACTGTTTTTGAATATGGTAATGATATAGTTTTGGTAGATTGTGGAGTCGCTTTTCCAGAAGATGATATGCTTGGAATAGATTTAGTTATACCTGATTTTACTTATCTTGAAAAAAATAAAGAAAAAATTAGAGGCTTAGTAATAACTCATGGACACGAAGATCATATTGGTTCTATAGCATATCTTTTAAAAGAAATTAATGTTCCAATTTATGCTACAAGATTAACAATTGGATTAATTGAAAATAAATTAGAAGAACATCAATTATTAAAAACAGCTAAACTTAATACAGTAAAACAAGGGCAAACTATAGTACTAGGGAAAATGAGGGTTGAATTCATTAGAAGTTGTCATAGTATACCTGATTCAGTAGCATTGGCAATTCATACTCCAGTTGGAACTGTAATCCATACAGGAGATTTTAAAATAGATTATACACCTATAGATGACCAAAAAATTGATTTAGGAAGATTGGCAGAGCTTGGAAATAGAGGCGTTTTAGCATTACTTTCAGATAGTACAAATGCTGAAAGAAAAGGATACACAATGTCTGAAAGTACAGTTGGAGAGGTGTTTGATAAATTATTTGTAAATTGCAATAAAAGAATAGTAATAGCTACATTCGCTTCTAATATGCATAGGGTTCAACAGATTGTAAACTCTGCAGTTGCAAACAATAGAAAAATAGCAGTATGTGGAAGAAGTATGATAAATATGATACAAACTGCTGTTGAATTAGGCTATATACATTCTCCAAAAAATGTATTTATAGATATAGATATGATAAAAAATTATTCAGATAATCAATTAGTAATTATAACTACAGGAAGTCAAGGCGAACCTATGTCAGCTCTAACAAGAATGGCAAATGGTGAGCATAAAAAAGTAAATATAAATTCAAATGATTTAGTTATAATTTCAGCAACACCTATACCAGGAAATGAAAAGTTTGTTGCTAAAGTAATAGATGATTTAATGAAAATTGGAGCAGAAGTTGTATACAGTTCTCTTGCTGATGTCCATGTTTCAGGACATGCTTGTCAAGAAGAACAAAAATTAATGTTATCATTAGTAAGACCTAAGTTCTTTATTCCTGTTCACGGAGAATATAGACAACTTATTGCTCATAGAAATACAGCAAGACAAGTTGGAATTCCAGCTGAAAATATTATATTAATGAAAAATGGACGAGTAGTTGAACTAAATGAAAATGAAGCTAAAATTACAGGATCTGTCCAAGTTGGAAAAGTATTCGTTGATGGATTAGGAGTTGGAGATGTTGGAAATATTGTATTAAGAGACAGACAACATTTATCTCAAGATGGATTAATAGTAGTTGTTTTGACTATGGATTCATCAGGAAATGTAGTTGCAGGTCCTGATATAATATCTAGAGGATTTGTTTATGTTAGAGAATCAGAAAATCTTATGGAGGAGGTAAAACTTCTTATAAATAGTGAAGTTATGAGATGTGTTGATAATCATATAAAAGATTGGTCAACTATAAAAACTACAATAAAAGATTCTTTAAGAGATTATATATTCCAAAAAACAAAAAGAAATCCAATGATTTTACCAATTATTATGGAAATTTAACAGATTCCTTAAACCTTGAAAAATATAAATGTATCTGGTATAATGAAAAAAGTTTTAAAAGAGAAAGAGGATAAATATGGATAGAAAAGAATTAGCAAATTTAATATTTCCAGATGTAAAAGATTATACGTATTATGAGGAAAAATATCCTCAAAGGAATTTACCTGAAGGTGCTATTGTTACTAGGTATGCTCCAAGTCCTACTGGAGTTGTTCATATAGGCGGTTTATATCAAAGTTTAATTGCAAAAGTAATAGCTAAAAAAACGGGAGGAGTATTTTTTGTTAGAATTGAGGATACAGACCAGAAAAGAGAAATTGAAAATGGAGCAGAGCAAATATTAAATTCATTAAAAGATTATGGATTGTCTCCAGATGAAACAATGGGAATAGATGGAAATGATATTGGAAATTATGGTCCATATATGCAGAGCAAAAGAAAGCATATATATCAATCTTATGCTAAAAAATTGATTGAAGAAGGAAATGCATATCCTTGTTTTTGTTCTGCAGAAGATTTAGAAAATATTAGACAAAATCAAGAAAAAGCCAAAGAAAGAACAGGATATTATGGAAAATGGACTAAATGTAGAAATATGCCAATAGATATGGCGATTGAGAAAATAAAAAATGGAGATCCTTATATTATTAGATTTAAATCTCCAGGCAATCCAGAAAGGAAAATAAAACATAAAGATGTAATAAAAGGAAGTATAGAATTCCCTGAAAACGATCAAGATATAATAATTATAAAATCAGATGGCTTGCCAACATATCATTTTGCACATGCTGTAGATGATCATTTAATGGGAACGAACTTAGTAATTCGTGGAGATGAATGGCTTGCATCAGTTCCACTTCATTTGCAATTATTTTATGTATTAGGATTTAAAGCACCTAAATATGCGCATATTGCACCAATTATGAAACAAGATGGAGATGGAAAACGTAAACTAAGTAAAAGAAAAGATCCAGAAGCAGCAGTTGGTTATTATAAAGAAGAGGGAATACCAAAAGATTCTGTTATAGAATATTTAATGAATATTGCTAATTCAAATTTTGAGGCTTGGAGAAAACAAAATCCTGATAAATCAGTTTACGAATTTGATTTTGATTTAAAGAAAATGGGAGTTAGTGGTGCTCTTTTCGATATGGTAAAAATGTTAGATGTATCAAAAAATGTTATATCTAAATATACAGCAGAAGAAGTATATTCTTCTGCATATGATTGGGCAAAAGAATATGATAATGAACTTTTAGAAATGTTAGAAAATAAAGAATATTCTTTAAAAGTTTTAGGTATTGAAAGAGGAAATATTAAACCTAGAAAGGATATAGCTAAATGGTCTGATGTAAAGCATATCATTTACTACATGTATCCTGAAAAATTTGATAGAAATGGAGAATTTGAGTATCAAAAAATAACAGATAAAGAAGAAATAGAAAAAATAATAAAAACATATTTTGAAAAATATTATGATGAATCTGATGATAAACAAACATGGTTTGATAAAATAAAGGATTTATCTGAAAGTTTAGGTTATTCTAGAGAAGTAAAAGAATATAAAGCAAATCCTGAAAAATATAAAGGACATGTAGGTGATATAAGTACTGTAATTAGAGTAAAATTAACTGGCAGAAGTAATACACCAGATCTTTATGAAATTATGAAAGTCCTTGGAAAAGATGAAATATTAAGAAGAATATAGGACTATAATGAGGAATATTATGGATTATAACATAGGAGATATTGTAAAATTAAAAAAAATACATCCTTGTGGAAGTAAAACATGGGAGATAACAAGAATAGGTGTTGATTTTAAATTAAAATGCCAAGGTTGCAATCATATTATTGTTGTTCCAAGAGAAAAGGCATTAAAAATGATTGTTAGTAAAGTAGAAAAAGATGTAAAATAGCTTTAAAAAAATTAAATTGTATTTACAATTTGATTTTTTATGATATAATATTTCCATAAGAAAGAAAACGTTTGATAAGAGATAAGTAATAAATTATTTTTTTATAGAGAGTCTATGATAGGTGGAAATAGATAAAAAAAATTTATGAAATCTACTCTTAAATGTTTCTTAGAAAACTAAGACCGAGTTGTTGCAGGTTATAGCAATAAAATGAGAATAATTATAAAATAATTATTAATAAAGGTGGTACCGCGATATATTCGCCCTTATACTAACGTATAAGGGCTTTTTTATATTATTGAAAAATAAAAAGAAAGGAGTTTTAAATGGAAATTCAAGTAGGAAAAATTTATCGACATTTTAAGGGAAATTATTATTATATTCAAGATGTGGCTTTAGATTCGGAAACAAAGGAAAGAATGGTAATATATAAACCATTATATGAAAGACAAGATTCGAAACTTTGGGTTAGAAGAGAAACAATGTTTTTTGAAGAAGTTCAAAAAGGCAGAACTGATAACATAACAGGACAAAAATTAAGATTTGAACTTTGTGAAGATTTATCAGTTGATTATACAAAAAAGTAAGGAGAGATAAAAATGATTGATATTAAAATTTTAAGAGAAAATCCAGAAATGATAAAAGAAAATATTAGAAAAAAATTTCAAGATCATAAACTTATTTTAGTAGATGAGGTTTTAAAGTTAGATAAAGAAAGCAGAGAATTAACTTTAATGTGTGATGAGCTTCGTATGAATAGAAATTCTATTAGTAAAGAAATCGGAGGATTAATGGCACAAGGAAGAAAGGAAGAAGCTGAAAGTAAAAAACAAGAAGTTAACAAAATAAATGAAAAATTAGCTGAAAATGAAGTAAGAGAAGAAGAGTTAAAAGAGCAAATTAAAGAAAGAATGATGAAAATCCCAAATATAATGGATGATTCTGTGCCAATTGGGAAAGATGATACGGAAAATGTAGAAAATGAAAAATTTGGTGAACCAGTTGTGCCAGAATATGAAATACCATATCACGCAGATATAATTGAAAGCTTAGGCGGGTTAGATAAAGAAAGTGCAGGAAGAACTAGTGGTAATGGATTTTATTATTTATTAGGAGATGTTGCAAGACTTCATGAAGCTATGATTGCTTATGCTAGAGATTTTATGATAGGTAAAGGATTTACTTATTGTATACCACCATTTATGATAAGATCTGATGTTGTAAATGGAGTAATGAGTTTTGAAGAACTAGAAGCAATGATGTATAAAATAGAAGGAGAAGATTTATATTTAATTGGAACAAGTGAACATTCAATGATTGGAAAATTTAGAGGACAGATAGTAAAAGAAGAAGATCTTCCAATTACTATAACTGGATATTCTCCTTGTTTTAGAAAAGAAGTTGGTTCTCATGGATTAGAAGAAAGAGGCTTATATAGAGTACATCAATTTGAAAAACAAGAAATGATAGTCCTTTGCAAACCTGAAGATCAAATGGATTGGTACAGAAAAATGTGGAGTTATACTGTAGAATTTTTCAGAAGTTTAGATGTTCCAGTAAGAACTTTGGAATGTTGTAGTGGAGATTTAGCAGATTTAAAAGTAAAATCTTGTGATGTAGAAGCTTGGAGTCCACGTCAACAAAAATATTTTGAAGTAGGAAGTTGTTCAACTTTGGGTGATGCACAGGCTAGACGTTTATCTATTCGTGCAAAAGGAGAAAAAGGTAATTATTTAGTAGCAACTTTAAATAATACTGTAGTAGCAAGTCCAAGAGGATTGATTGCAGTCCTTGAAAATAATTATCAAAAAGATGGTAGTGTAAAGGTACCAGAAGTATTGTGGCAATATATGGGAGGCACAAAAATTTTAAAACCAAAAACAAAATAGAATGTTTTATTGTTTTGTAAAAAAAATTATGATATACTTTGAGCGGAATTTTAGTAACTTTCATAATTAAAAAATAAAAAAAGGGAGTGAAGAATATTGGAAAAAAAGAGAGTATCAAATTTTAAACCAAATGCAAAGTATATTGCAGGAGCAAAATGGGGAGACGAAGGAAAAGGAAAAATTGCATCAAGAGAATCAGAAGATGCAAAATTAGTAATTCGTGCAACAGGTGGGGCAAATGCTGGACACACAATTATATATAAAGATAATAAACTTGCATTACATTTAGTCCCAGGAGGAATAGTAAATCCTGAAGCAATATGTCTTATAGGACAGGGAGTTGCTTTTGACCCAATTATATTTTTACAAGAAATAGAAGATCTTAATAAAATTAATGTACCAAACGTAAGAGAAAGAATAAAAATTAGTGGTAGAGCACCAGTTGTATTTCCATATCATAAAGATCTTGATGGATTATATGAGAGTATAAAAGATAATCCAATAGGAACAACCAAAAGAGGTATTGGACCTTGTTATGCAGATCATGATAATAGAGTTGGAATGAGAGTATATGATTTACTTCTTCCAGAAGATGAGCTAGCTAAAAAGATTGATGTAGCAACACGTGTCCATAATCAACTTTTTAAATTATATAATATGGAAAATTGCATTGTTGATCCTAAAAAATTAGCTAAAGAATTTCATGAATATGGACAAAAAATTAAAGAAATGGTTGTTAATGCAGATATTCTTACAAGTAAAGCAAGAAAAAATGGCGATAAAATTGCTGTTGAAGGAGCTCAAGCATATCGTTTAGATAAAAATTATGGCGATTATGAAAATGTAACAAGCAGTAATTGTGTAACTGCAGGAGCACTTATAGGAGGTCATTTAAATCATAAAGATGTTAAAGAAGTAGTAATGATAACAAAAGCATATGATTCAAGGGTAGGAAATGGTCCATTTCCTACAGAATTACCTGCACATATTAAAAATGATGTTGTTCTTCCATATGATAAACCATTTGAGGGAGATATTATACGTGAAGAAGGTCATGAGTATGGTGCAACTACTAAACGTCCAAGGAGAGTTGGATGGTGTGATGCAGTAATTTTAAGAAGTGCAAAAGATGCAGAAGGAGCTGACTATATTTGTATAAACCATTTAGATACTCTTGGTAAAATAGGAAATATTCTTGGAAATATTAAAATATGTGTAGGATATAAGTATCAAGGAAAAGAAATTGATTATTATCCTGATGATATGAACTTAACACATGAAGTACCAACACCTATATATAAAACTTTGAAAGGTGGATGGGATATTTCAAGTGATTTAAGAGATTATAATAAATTGCCAGATTTAGCAAAAGAATTTATTAAGATTGTTGAAGATGTTGCTGAAATACCAGTAAAATATATTGGAGTTGGACCTAAAAATGAAGATTTAATTGTAAGAGAGGAATTATAAATAGAGGTTAAATTATGATAATAAAAAATCCAAGATTGGAAATATCAGCAGTAAGTAAAAAACAATATCCTAAACAAAATATACCAGAGATAGTTTTAGTAGGAAAATCAAATGTAGGAAAATCTTCATTTGTTAATACAATGCTAGAAAGAAAAAATTTAGCTAGAACAAGTAACACTCCTGGTAAAACTCGTCAAATTAATTTTTATAATATAGATGATAAATTTTATTTTGTTGATTTACCTGGATATGGATATAGTAAAATGTCTAAAGAGGAGCAAATAACTTCTGGAAAATATATAGAAGAATATTTAGAAGAGGGGAAAAATATATCATTAATAATATTATTATTAGATATTAGACATAAGCCTACAGAGGATGATTTCCTTATGTATGATTATATTCTTAAAACTAATTTACCATTTATTGTACTTACTAATAAAGCAGATAAAATAGCTATAACTAAAGTAGATCAAGAGGTACAAAGAATAAAAGAAAGTTTAGGAATTTCATATAGTACAATTTTACCATTTTCTTCAGAAAGAAAAATTTATATTGATGAAGTTTGGAAAAAAATAGAAAAATTTATATAAAATGAATAAAATACAAAATTATACATAAATATATATATAGATTTTATAAAAATTTAAAATTATAAGATTAAATAGGAGATATGTTTATGTATAGTGAATTTGTTAAAGAGTTTAAAATAATTGATAAAGATGATCAAGAAAAAAATTTTGAATTAGTTGATAATATTAAAATTGTAAAAGAAACACTTAATAATATGTACAATAATTTGCAATTTGCTGATAGTGATTTGATTGATTATTATACTTATCAAATTAAGGCGGAAGAAGCAAAGTATAATTATTTAATTAAACAAGCTAAAAAGAAAAATTTAAATATAATATAAAAAATCGTTCTAATTTAAATAGAACGATTTTTCTTATTTTATTCAACAGTAACAGATTTAGCTAAATTTCTTGGTTTATCAACATCTAATCCTTTTTCTTTAGAAATATAATAAGCTAGAAGTTGTAATGGTACAACTGAGAGAATTGGTGATATAAGAGTGTTTGTTTCTGGAATTTGAATTACTTCATCAAAATCATTAGTTAATTTTTGATTTGTAACTATAAATGTTTTAGCACCTCTAGTTATAACTTCTTGAAGATTACTAATTGATTTTTCAAGTAAAAGCTTATTTGTTAGAACAGATATAACAGTTACTCCATTTTCAATTAAAGCTATTGGACCATGTTTTAATTCTCCAGAAGGATATGCTTCTGAATGTATATAAGAAATTTCTTTTAGCTTTAAAGAGCCCTCCATAGAAACAGAATAATCTACACCTCTACCTATAAAGAAAACGTCTTTTTCTTTATAAATTTTTTTAGCAAATTCTTTTATTTTATCAGTGTTTTTTAGAATTTTTTCAACATTAATAGGTAGAAGCAGAATATCTTTTTTTAATTCATTTATTTTATTAGAATTTTTTTCTAAGATTTCTGCAAAGTAAATTGCAAGAATTGCAAGAAGAGTAATTTGTGATGTATAAGCTTTTGTGGAAGCAACGGCAATTTCCGGACCAGCGTGAGTATATATTGTATGATCTGCTTCTCTTGTTATAGATGAACCAATTACATTTGAAATTGCAATTGTTTTTGCACCTTTAGATTTTGCAAGTTTTAATGCAGCAATTGTATCGGCTGTTTCACCTGATTGAGTTACAAAAAGACATAAAGTACTTTTATTTATAATTGGATTTTTGTATCTAAATTCAGATGCTACTTCAACTTCAACAGGAATTTCACATAAGTTTTCAAATATAGCTTTTGCAGTTATACCAGTATGCATAGCAGTACCACAACCAACAATAAATATTCTATTAATTGACTCTAAATATTTTTTGCTTAAATTTAAATCAGTAATAGTAACTTTAGAATTAAGTGTAAGTCTTGAACCAATTGTCTCTCGTATAGATTTTGGTTGTTCATTAATTTCTTTTAACATAAAGTCAGGATATCCATTTTTTTCAACATCACCTGCATTCCAAGTGATATTTTTAATTTCTTTAGTTATTTTATTTAAATTTTCATCATAGAAAGATATATTTTCCCTTGAAATAAAAGCAAATTCTAAGTCATTAAGTAAGTAAAAATCTTTAGTAAATGAAAGTATGGCAGGAATATCTGAACTTATATAATTTTCAGATTTACCTTTACCAATAACTAAAGGACTGTCTTTACGAACAACAATCATATTATCTGGATAGTATGTAGATAATACTTCTATTGCATAACTACCTTTTAACATTTTGCAAGCATCTATAACTGCTTTTAAAAATTTAGTCTGCCCAGATTCTGTAGAAGTACTATAGTAAAAATGAATTAAATTTGGAATTACTTCAGTATCAGTTTCTGATAAAAATGTATATTTATGGGATTTTAAAAATTCCTTTAAATCTGCATAATTTTCAATAATTCCATTATGTACTACAGAAAAATTATTACTATTATCCATATGAGGATGTGAATTAATACTAGATGGTTTGCCATGAGTTGCCCATCTAGTATGCCCAATACCAATTGTTCCATTCAAATTATTAATATCATTAATATTATTTAGTTCACTAACTCGACCTTTATTTTTTATAACTTTAATTTCTTTTCCCTCAATTGTAGCAATTCCTGCTGAATCGTATCCTCTATATTCTAATCTTAACAAACCATTAATTAATATTGGCTTTGCTTTTTTTTCACCAATATAACCAACTATTCCACACATAAAAAACACCTTTCTTAAAAAATTAAATAACTAATTTCTATATTATAATATGTAAATTATAAAAAAATGTCAAATAAATTTTTATTGCTAAATGGATAAACTCTAAATAATGTGAGATTTTGTCTATTGTAAAAGGAATTTTAAAATGCTATAATACATGCATAGAATGCAATTTATTAGATATATCGAATAATTAAATTAGTTGGAGCGTATAAAATGTTTGATATTGAAGAAGAATTAAAAAAGCTTCCGGAAAAACCAGGCGTTTATTTAATGCGAGATAAAGATAATACTGTTATATATGTAGGAAAAGCAGTTGTTTTGAAAAATAGAGTTAGACAATACTTTAGAAAAAATAACAAAACACCTAGAATTGAGAAAATGGTTTCTTTAATAGATCATTTTGAATATATAGTAGTTGGTAATGAAGATGAGGCTTTAATATTAGAGTGCAATTTAATAAAAAAATATAGACCTAAATTTAATGTACTTCTTAAAGATGATAAAACATATCCATATATAAAAATAGATATGAAATCTGATTATCCAGGTGTATTTATGACAAGAAAAATTTTAAATGATGGTGCAAAGTATTTTGGCCCATATCCAAATGTTACATCTGCAAAAGAAATGATAAGTTTTATTAAAGAAAAATTTCAAATCAGACAGTGTAAGAATTTTAAAAGCAGAGATAGAGCATGTCTAAATTATCATATAAAAAAGTGTTTAGCTCCTTGTATGAAATATGTATCTAAAGAAGATTATAGAAAGCAAATAGATCAAATTATTTTATTATTAGATGGAAAAATAGATAAAATTATAAAAGATTTAGAAAATGAAATGCAAGAATATTCTAAAAATCTAGAATTTGAAAAGGCAGCACAAGTTAGAGACAGAATTTTGGCCATAGAAAGAGTATCAGAAAAACAAAAGGTTTCTAATATTTCAGAAAATAATATTGATGTAATTGGGTTATTTAAAAATGAAGTTACAGTTTGTATAGAGATTTTCTTTATAAGAAATAGTAAAATGATAGGAAGAGAACATTACTTTTTTGATGAGTTAAAGGATATGGATGAAAGCGAAATTGTATCTGGATTTATAAAACAATATTATATGGATAAAAAAGATTTTCCAAGTAAGATAATGTTAAGATATGATTTAGAAGAAAAAGATGTTTTAGAAAATTGGCTTTCAAATAAAGGAAATAGAAAGGTAGAATTAAAAAGTCCTCAAAGAGGTGAGAAATTAAGGTTTGTTGAAATGGCAGAACTTAATAGTAAAATAACTTTAGAAAATAAAGTTAAGGATAAGACGGATATATTAATTGAATTGAGAGATGTATTAGATTTAGATTATGTACCATTTAAAATAGAGAGTTTTGATATTTCAAATATTTCAGGAAATTTTATTGTTGCAGGAATGTGTGTTGCACAAAATGGGATAATAAAAAGGAATCTTTCACGAAGATTTAAAATAAAAACTGTATATGGACAAGATGATCCACGATGTATGCAGGAAGTTGTAACAAGAAGATTAAAACATTCTATAGAAAATCCAAAAGGCGGTTTTGGAATTTTACCGGATTTAATTTTAGCAGATGGTGGTATAACTCAAATAAAGGCGATAAAAAATGCAATGAATGAAGTAAACGTCGATATTCCTGTATTTGGTATGGTTAAAAATGACAAGCATCAAACTAGAGCTTTGATAGATGAAAATAGAAATGAATATAGAATATCAGAAAATTTATTTAATTTTATAACAAACCTTCAAGATGAAGTTCATAAAACTGCTATTGAATATCACAGAAAAGTTCGTGATAGAGAAATGACAAAATCAAAACTTGATTATATAGAAGGAATAGGAGAAAAAAAGAGAACAGCACTATTAAAGAAATTTGGAAGTGTTAAAAAGATAAAAGAGGCAAGTATAGACGATATAGCTAGTGTTAAAGGAATAAACAAAACTTTAGCAGAAAAAATAAAAAAAGAACTTTAATGTAAAGGCTCAAAATGTTTAATTAATAAACAATTTTGAGCTTTTTATATTAAAGTAATTGAAAAATTATTAATAAAACTAGTAATAAAATTAATTTTCATGAATATATATTTATAAAAATAATATTTATGGAGGTTTTTATGAAAAAATTTTTAATTGGCATATTATTAGTAGGGACAAGCATTAGTTTTAGTGTTTTAATTTTTCTATTATACAGTTTTGTAGCAGTGTTGCAAACATTGTAAAATTGACTTTTAACATTACTTAATATATAATAAAATCAATTTTTAAATTAAAAATTATATCAAAAAATATATAAATAGAGGGAATATGGAAGTAATAGTTGGAAAAAATTCAGGATTTTGTTCAGGTGTAAAAAATGCTGTAAAAAAGGCAGAAGAACAGGTATTAACAAATCAAAAAATTTATTGTTTGGGAGAACTGGTGCATAATAATCAAGTTATAGATTCTTTAGAGAAAAAAGGTATGATAACAGTAAATAATTTAGAACAAATAGATAATGGTGAAAAAGTTATTTTTAGAGCTCATGGAGAACCAAAAGAAATATATGAATTAGCATATAGAAAAAAATTAGAAATTATTGATTTAACATGTGGAAAAGTAAAAATAATACATGATAAAGTAGATAAACAAAAAGAAAATTGTTTTATAATAATTTTAGGTGAAAAAAAACATCCAGAAGTAATAGGAACTAAAAGTTTTGCTGGAGAAAATAGTTATGTAATAGAAAATGAAGATGATATTTTAGATGCTTATATGAAATTTGAAAATACTTCATTATCAAAAGTATATATTGTTGGACAAACAACAATGTCAAGCAGTTATTTTGACAGGTTATCAAAAGAAGTGGAGAAAAATTTTATTGAAGCTGAATGCATAATAGATAAAACAATTTGCAATGCAACAGAATTGAGACAAGAAGAGGCAAGGAAAATGTCAAAAGATTTCCACACAATGGTAATAATCGGTGGAAAAAATAGTGCTAATACAAAAGCATTAGCAAAAATATCAGAAGAAAATTCTAAAAATGTATACTGTATTGAAACAGCAGATGAAATTAAAGAAGAAAATTTTATAAATATAGATAGAGTTGGTATTATTGCAGGGGCTTCAACTCCAGAGCAATCAATAGAAGATGTAAAAAATAAACTTAAAAATTTAAAGTAATAGATAGAAGGAAAGTATAATGGAAATAGCAGAAAATTGGAGAGATTATGAAATATTGGATATGTCAAATGGCGAAAAATTAGAAAGATGGAATAATATAATTTTAGTAAGACCAGATCCACAAATTATTTGGAAAGAAAAATTATATCCTGAAAAATGGAAAAATGTAGATGCCAAATATACCAGAAGTAACAGCGGAGGAGGAAGCTGGCAATATAATAAAAAATTACCTGAGAGCTGGCAAGTACATTATAAAAATTTAGTATTTAATATAAAGCCAATGGGATTTAAGCATACAGGCTTGTTTCCAGAACAAGCTGTTAATTGGGATTGGATGATAAATAAAATAAAAAATTGCGATAGAAAAAATATAAAAGTTTTAAATCTTTTTGCATATACAGGAGGCGCAACAGTTGCATGCAGTTTCGCTGGAGCTCAAGTATGTCATGTTGATAGTTCTAAAGGAATGGTATCATGGGCAAAAGAAAATATATCATCATCAGGATTATCTGATAAACCAGTTAGATTTATTGTTGATGATGTTACTAAATTTGTTCAAAGAGAAATAAGAAGAGGAAACAAATATGATGCAATTATAATGGACCCACCATCATATGGAAGAGGAAAAAATGGAGAAGTATGGCAATTTGAAAACAATATATCTGATTTAGTAGATTTATGTTCTAATGTTTTATCAGAAGATCCATTATTTTTCTTGATAAATTCTTATACAACAGGTATATCTTCAAAAGTATTAGAAAATATATTAAATTTAAAATTAAAAATAAAAAAAGGACAGTTTTCATCAGGAGAAATTGGACTTCCTATGAAAGATTCTAAACTAGTTTTGCCTTGTGGAATATATGGACGCTGGGAAAATTAAGTTTAAGTTGTATAACTAAACCAACTATTTAAATGTATTAATTATTAAGGAAATGGAAATGAATTTTAAGATTTTATATGAAGATAATCATGTAATTGTTGTTGTAAAACCAGTTAATATCCCATCTCAAAGTGATAAAACTGGTGATGAAGATATGTTAACAATTATAAAAAAATACATAAAGGAAAAATATAATAAACCGGGAGAAGTTTATTTAGGATTAGTTCATAGATTAGATAGACCTACTGGCGGTATTATGGTTTTTGCAAAAACTTCAAAGGCAGCTTCAAGGTTAAGTGAGCAAGTAAGAGAAAATAAAATGCATAAAAAATATATATGTATTGTAGATGGAAAAATGGAAAATAATCACGGAACAATGAGAGATTATTTATTAAAAAATGAAAAAACAAATACGAGTAAAGTCGTAAAGGAACAGGTTAAAAATTCAAAAGAAGCAGTATTAGATTATGAAGTTATAAAATATAATAAAGAAATAAATATGTCTCTTGTAAAAGTTGATTTACATACTGGTAGACATCATCAGATAAGAGTACAATTTGCCTCAAGAGGACATAGTTTATCTGGAGATCAAAAGTATGGAATTAGAGGAAAAGGAAAGGGATTAGCGCTTTGGGCCTATAGTTTAAGTTTTATTCATCCAACTACAAAAGAAGTAATGCAATTTGAAGAGTATCCTGAAAAAGTAGGAAGCTGGAAAATATTAGAAAATTAGAATATTAAAAGAAAAGTACGTTATAAAAGGAGAAAAATGAATAATATACTTATAGTTATTGATATTCAAAATGGTTTTATGAATGATAAAACAGTCCAAACTTATAATAAAATATCGGAATTGTTAAAAAATAAGATATTTAATAAAGTAATAGCTACTAAATACAAAAATGTAAATGGAAGTAATATTGAAAAAATGATTGGATGGACAAATTTAAGAAGTAAAAAATCACAGGAAATAATGCCTGAAGTATATAAATTATGCGATTGTGTAACAGTAAAAGAAGATTGTTATTCTGCATATACGAAAGAAATGATAGAAAAATTAAAAGAGGAAAATGGTAATAAATTGCCATATAGAATATTTATTTGTGGTTTAGATACAGAGTGTTGTGTTTTAAAAACAGCAGTTGATTTTTTTGAAAATGGTATAAGACCAATTGTTTTAAGTAATTACTGCTTTTCAACAGCTGGACAAAAATATCATGATGCAGGAATATTATGTTTAACAAGATTAATTGGAAAATATAATATAGTAGATGGAGAAATTTCTACTAAAGAAAGATTAGATAATTTAATAGATATATTAAAAGATAAAAATTAAAGTATGATTTTCAATATTGCTTAATAAATATTAATTTATTAAATAAAGGTATATATTAAATCTTTCTGAATAAATTTTAATAAAAATTATTTAGGAGGATTTTATGAAGGAAAAAATTATTAGGCATTGCTTTGCATTAATTATATTAATGATTTGTATTGTACAATTTTCATTATATGCACAGGCTAGTTCTTTAAGTAATGAGTTACTCGCTTGGGGATTTAGAAGAGGGGAAAACCATAATCAACCTACATTAGATACGGCAAGTGAAAAAGTTATAAGAGACTATGAAGGAATTTCAATGGGAAGTAAAGATAGTAATAAAGTATATTTAACTTTTGATTGTGGATATGAAGCAGGATATACAGAAAAAATTTTAGATGTTTTAGAAGAAAACGATGTTAAAGCAATTTTTTTTATAACAGCACATTATTTAAATACAGCAGGTGACTTAGTAAAAAGGATGATAGAAGATGGCCATATAGTTGGAAATCATACTGTAAATCATAAGTGTTTACCAAATATAAGTGATGAAGAAATTAAAAAAGAAGTTATGGACTTGCATAATGCAGTGTATGAGAAATTTGGATATGAGATGACTTATTTTAGACCTCCAAAAGGAGAATTTAGTGAAAGAGTAATAGATGTTGTAAGCAAATTAGACTATACAACTGTAATGTGGTCATCTGCTTATGATGACTGGGATGAAGCAAAACAAAATAGAGAAGAATATGGAAAAAAGAAAATAATAGACAATATACATTGTGGATGTGTGTTATTGCTTCACGCTACCTCCAAAGATAATAGTGTAATATTGGATGATGTAATAAAACAGATAAAAAATATGGGATATGAATTTAAAAGTGTAAATGAATTTGAAAGATAAATTTGAAAAATTTTTTTATGTAACTGAAATATTTAAATTTTATAGAAATAAATAATAATATGATACAAAAATAAAAGAAAAAATAATAACCCCTAGAAAAAAATCTAGGGGTTTGTTAATAGTATATTGAATAAAAAAATTTTTTATGATAGTATAAAATATATCTTAATTATGGAGAAAATAAATGAATTTTTTAGATGTTGAAATTAATAAAAAATTGTATGTGCGAATATTAATAATTTGTATAATAGTTGTTATTTTGTTTTTAGGTCTTACAATGAGTTCATTTTTAATATTTAAACCTTATACTCCTAGCGAAAATACTAAAATAGTAACTGAGGAAGGTATTATAAATACGCATATTGACATGCTTGAACTAGATTCTAAAAAAATTGAAATATCTGGATGGGCATATAAGGAAGGAATTGATGAAATTGGAACTTTTAATTGTAATTATGTTCTAAAAAATCAAGAAACAGGAAAAATGTATTTGATGAGAACACAAATGGAAGAAAATATAAATATCCAAGATGAAGGATTAAAAAAAGCAGGATTACATGCTCAATGTCTTCTTTTTGGAATTCCAAGAGGTATGTATGATATTTATGTTTTATATCAAAATGATGAAGAGGATATACTAGCATTTACTCTAATATCTAGAGAATTATAGGGGAATAGATTATGGAAAAAGTAAAAGAAAAAATTAGTAAAGTTTTAAAAAATGGAAGAAGTGCAATAATAGCATTATTTTTATTAGAATTATTTTTAACGTTTTTTGTAACTCCAAATAAATATGATGATAAAACATTTTTAGAAAGTGTTACAGGTACAAGTATAATTTCTTATGTTAAACCAAGATATTATACATGGACATCAAGATTTTTAATTGAGTATGTACTTTGTGGAGTTTTAAAAATTTCTAAATATTTATGGATTTTAATTGAAAGTTTTATGGTAGCTTTGGCTGGTTATTCAATATCAAAAATTTTTGTTAAGGATAATAAAAATGAAAATAATATAATGCTAATATTTATGATATTAGCATATCCAATAACTATAATGAATAGCGCTGGATGGGCTGCTACAACAGTAAATTATATGTGGCCTTTAGCTACATGTTTATTTGCATTAGTGCCTATAAGAAAAATATGGGATAATGAAAAGATAAGATTTTTTGAATATCCTTTATATACTTTAGCTTTAATATTTGCTGGAAATCAAGAGCAAACTTGTGCAATTTTGTGTGGAACATATATTTTATTTACAATATTAATGATTATTAAAAACAAAAAAGTACATCCATATATGATAATTCAAACAATTCTAATAATAGCAAGCATTGTTTTTATATTAACTTGTCCTGGAAATTATGTAAGAAATGAACAGGAAATACAAGAACTTTTTAAAGATTTTAGAACACTTACTATATTAGATAAAATATCTTTAGGATTTACAACTGCAATGGGAGTTATAATTAATCAATCAAGTATGGTATATTTAATACTAACTTTAATTATAGCAGTGTATATTTTTTCAAATTATAAAGAAAAATTATATAGAGTAATAGCATTAATACCATTTTTATCAATATGCTTACTTGGTATTGGTAAAAATGTAATTAGTGCATTTTTACCATTTATTAGTTCTTTTAGAAATTTAATAGTTGGAGAGCAAATGATGTTAAATGCTTCAAATATAAATAATCTTTTAAGTGTTTTTCCATTAATATTTGCATTTATAAATTTCATATGTATAGCTCTATCAATTTTATTAATATTTAAAAATTTAAAAAATAATATAGCAATATTAGTTTTTTTGGTTGGACTAGCCTCTAAAATTATAATTGGTTTTTCACCAACTGTATTTAGTTCTAATTCTAGAACAATGATATTTTTTGATTTCTCAATGATAATAATAAGTATTTTAATATGGCAACAATTAATAAAGAAAAGTGATAAAAGAACTCAAGAAATAACAGGTATTATAATAAAAACTATTGGTGTATTACAATATATAAATGTATTATTGTGTATTTTATTAACACAAGATTAAATTATTATGATGAAACTTAAGAAAGGGGATATGTAAACATGAATGTTGAAAACTTTACTGAAAAATCAAAAGAAGCAATAACAACTGCGAGCAATATTGCTTCTCAAAATGGTAATCCAGAAATTACTGATTTTCACATGTTATTAGCATTTTTACAGGACAAAAATGGAATTATATCATTATTATTTAAAAAAATGGAGATTAATACAAACTCTTTATGTAATATGATTCAAGACGAAATCGATAAAATGCCAAAGGTAAATGGAACTGTTTCTTTAAGATTTTCTTTAGAAGTCGAAAAAGCATTAGATGAGGCTGAAAGACAATCTAAAGCTATGAAAGATGAGTTTATTTCAGTAGAACATTTAATGCTTGGAATATTTGAATATGCAACAGAAAATTTAAGAAAAATTTTAAAGATATATAAATTGGATAAACATAAGTTTTTAGTAGCTTTAAAAGATATTAGAGGAAATGTATCAGTAAATACTGATACACCAGAAGATTCATATGATGTTTTATCTAAATTTGGAAAAAATATAACAGATTTAGCAAAGCAAAATAAACTTAATCCAGTTATTGGTAGAGATGAAGAAATTAGAAATGTTATAAGAATTCTATCTCGTAAAACAAAAAATAATCCGGTATTAATAGGAGAGCCTGGAGTTGGTAAAACAGCAATAGTAGAAGGATTAGCTCAGAGAATAGTGAGAGGAGATGTTCCTACAAGTTTAAAGGGAAAAATTATTTTTGAATTAGATTTAGGACTTTTAGTTGCTGGTGCAAAATATAAAGGAGAATTTGAAGAAAGATTAACAGGCGTATTAAAGGAAATAGATAAAAGCGAAGGAAATATAATTCTGTTCATAGATGAGATACATAATCTTGTCGGAGCAGGAAAATCAGAAGGTGCTATGGATGCAAGCAACTTATTAAAACCTCGTTTGGCTAGAGGAGAATTACATTGTGTGGGTGCTACAACACTTGATGAATATAGAGAATATATTGAAAAAGATCCAGCTTTAACAAGACGTTTTCAACAAGTTTTAGTTCCAGAACCTAGTGTTGAAGATTGTATTACAATTTTAAGAGGCATACAGGAAAAATTTGAAATATTTCATGGAGTTAAAATACAAGATCAAGCATTAATTGCAGCAGCGACTCTTTCAAATAGATATATAACTGATAGATATTTACCAGATAAAGCTATAGATTTAATAGATGAAGCTTGTGCTATGATTAGAAGTGAAGTTGAATCTATGCCTACAGAATTAGATGTTATTTCAAGGAAAATAATGCAATATGAAATAGAGGAAAAATCATTAGAAAGAGAAGATGACCCTAAAACTCAAAAACGTCTTGAAAATATAAGAATAGAACTATCTAAATTAAGACAATCATTTCAAGATATGAAACTTAAATGGGAAAATGAAAAGAAAAATATATCTAAAATTCAAAAGTTAAAGGAAAAAATAGATGAAGTAAATGCAGAGATAGAAAAAGCAGAAAGAAATTATGATTTAAATAAAGCTGCTGAACTTAAATATTCTACTTTGCCGAATTTAAAAACAGTTCTAGAACAAGAAGAAAAAGAAGTAGAAAAAACTCAAGGAAAGAATACTTTATTAAGAAATAAAGTTACTGAAGAAGAAATTGCAATTGTTGTTTCAAAATGGACTGGAATACCTGTTTCAAAACTTGCAGAAGAGGAAAAAGTAAAACTTCTTAATTTAGAAAAAATTTTACACAAAAGAGTTATTGGTCAAGACGAAGCTGTAAAAAAAGTGAGTGAAGCTATACTTAGAGCAAGAGCAGGAATATCAAATCCTAATAGACCAATAGGTTCATTCTTATTTTTAGGACCTACAGGTGTTGGTAAAACAGAACTTAGTAAAGCATTAGCATCTACTCTTTTTGATGATGAAAAAAATATGATAAGAATAGATATGTCAGAATATATGGAAAAATTTAGCGTTACAAGATTGATAGGTGCACCTCCAGGGTATGTTGGATATGAAGAAGGAGGCCAACTAACAGAAGCTGTTAGAAGAAAACCATATTCTGTTGTATTATTTGATGAAGTTGAAAAAGCTCATCCTGATGTATTTAATATTTTTTTGCAGATACTAGATGATGGAAGAGTAACTGATTCCCAAGGAAGACTTATTGATTTCAAAAATACTGTAATTATATTGACATCTAATTTAGGTTCTCAATATATTTTAGATAGTATAGCTGAAAATGGGGAAATAACAGAAGAGGCAAAACAAGAAGTAAATAAAGTATTAAAACAACATTTTAGACCAGAATTCTTAAATAGATTAGATGAAATAATATTCTTTAAAGCTTTAGATAAGGATGTGGTTTATAATATTGTAGAACTTATTTTAAAAGGAGTAAGTGATAGACTTAAAGAAAAAGGAATTGAATTATCTTTTACAAAATTTTCTATAAAATGGCTTATAGAAGAAGGTTATGATATGGAATTTGGTGCAAGACCTTTGAAAAGAATTGTGCAAACACAGGTTGAAACATTACTTGCAAAAAAAATGATTGCAAATGAGATTGTTGAAGGAGATAAAATAGAAGTTTTTTATGATAAAAAAATTCAAGAATTGAATATAAGGCATAAGGTAGAAAATTCAGAAGAATAAAATAAAAACTAGCAAGTATTAAAAATTTTCTTGCTAGTTTTATTATTTATTAGAATTTTGTAATTTTACAATTGCTTTTTCTAATATATTAATTGCATTTGTAAATTCAAAATCAGGTGATTCATCAATATCTGTATTACCAATTTCAATACTTTCTCTATTAGTAGTTGTAATTGGATAAGCAATGTTTATACTTATATCATCAACTTGTAGATTTTTTATGTTTACGTCTGTTATACTAGTATTATCAACAATTGTATTAATACTATCTGCATTAACATTACTAGGATTAATTATTGAATTATTAAAATTGATTTGTTCTATATTACTTAAATTTATATTACTATAATTATTTTTTAAATAAGAATTGTCTTGTACAAAATCTATAATTAGCTTTTTATTTAACATATCAAGATTATTGAAAATATCTGAATTTCTGTATAAATAAGTAGGCTGATTTTCAAGATCTTTTTTACCTTCTTCTTTATTAATATTTGAAGAGCTTTCAAAACTTATTTCATTAAAAACAGAAGATGTAGAAGAATTTGAATTATCATTGACATCAGTAATATCTATATTAAATTTTTCAAATACAGATGGTCCATTTAAAAATGAAGAATTTTTTACTATAACATCTGTACTTTTAGAAGAAACTTTTTTTCTAGGCATTTAAACCTCCATATTAATTATTATAAATAGATTATATTATAAGTAAAACAAAAAGTAAATGAAAATTTAAAGTAAAAACAAATTAAATATATTGATTAAAAAAAATAATAATAATATATTTATAAAAACAAATTACAGAAGTTTTTAAGGAGAAGAAATGGCAGATAGTCCAGAAGTATTAGAAGCAATAGAGAAAAAAAATGATAGAAGTTTTTTCTTGGAAAAGGTAAAAACTATGCCATCATTAATAGAATGGTCAGATGAGAAAATACGTGATGATAAAGAAGTAATTCTAGAAGCTGTAAAAGTAGATGGTGGTGCTTTAGAATTTGCAAGTGATAGATTAAAAGATGATAAGGAAGTTTTGCTATCAGCTGTATCGCAAGCTGGATGGACTTGCTGTTATGCAAGTGATAGACTAAAAGCTGATAAAAATGTTTTACTTACTGCAACTAAAAATGATGGACAGGTTTTATATTTTGCAAGCAAAGAACTTAGAGATGATAAAGATGTAGTTTTATCAGCGGTTAATAATAAGCCAATAATTTTGAAATATGCAAGTTTTAGATTAAGAAGCGATAAAGATGTAGCGATTGCAGCAATAAAAAATGGTAAAAATAAGGTAATAGAATATATTAATCCTAAGCTTTTGGAAGATGCAGATATAAAAGCATTATTAGATTCATTTAACAAATAATTTATTAATATTAATAAAATAAAACAAATAAGAATAAACCTCTCTTTTAAGAATATATAATTAAAAAGAGAGGTTTATTTTATGAAAGAATATAATAAAATTAGTAAATTTTTAGAGATTCCGAGAGAAGTAATTAGTGATATTCCTAAAATTACGATAACAGGATTTGATGAAATGATAATTGAAAATTTTAAGGGAATTTTAGAATATGAAGATTTTTTTACAAGAATAAGTACTAGTATAGGAAATATTAATATAAATGGTTTTAACTTAAAATTAAATCAAATGACAGATGATGATATTTTAGTTAGTGGAAAAATTGAAAATATTGATTTTGAAGGGAAACAAATATGATATTTAAAATAATATATATGTTTTTTGCAGGGTATGTAACTGTAAATATTGAGGGATTTTTTATAGAAAGATTTTTAAACATATGTAGAAATAAAAATATTGTGCTACAAGATTTACATAGAGAAAATAATACATATATTAAAGTAAAAATATTGAAATCTGATTTTAAAGAGATTAGACATATTGCAAGAACAACAAAATGTAAAGCAAAAATTGAAAAAAAATCAGGGATACCTTTTTTTCTTAATAAATATAGAAAAAGGAAAATTTTTGCAGTTGCACTAATTGTAATTGCAATTTTTATTTTTGGAATGACAAAATTTATATGGAATGTTGAAGTACGCGGAAATGAAAAAATATCTAAAGAAGAAATAATAAATCTAGTAAGTCAATATGGAATTAAAAAAGGAAAGTTAAAGAGTAGTATAAATACAGAAAAACTAAGTAATGCTATTAGGTTAGATAGGGGAGATTTATCTTGGATAGGGATTTCAATTAAAGGAACAAATGCCATTATAACAATAGAAGAGGCGATAGAAGCTCCTGAAATTATTGATAAGAACGAGATGTGTAACATAATAGCAAAAGAAGATGCTATTATTTCTAAAATTATAGTTCAAAGTGGAACGGCAAAAGTTTCTGTCGGTGATGAAGTAAAAAAAGGAGATTTATTAGTTGAAGGTGTTATGAATGGAGAACATACAGGAACACGAGAAGTTCATGCTGAGGCAAATATTTTGGGTAAAATTGTCTATGAAAAAGAGAAAAAAGAAAACTTTGTCCAAAATATAAAAGTAGAAACGGGAAATGAAGAAGAAAAAAATGAAATTTGTATAAATAAATTTAAAATAAATTTCAATAAAGGGGTTTCAAAATTTAAAAATTATGATACAATAACATCAAGTAAAAAAGTAAAATTGTTTTCTAATTTTTATCTTCCAATTGAAATTAAAAAAATTACTAATATTGAAGTAGTTAATGAAGAAAAAATTTATACGGAAGAAGAGCTTAAAGAAAAAATTATAAAAGAATTAGAGCAAGAATTAGAATTAGAATATCAGATTTCAAAATATGAAGAAAATAATGTAAATAAAACAGACTATACTAGTTTACAAGAAGATGGAATAAAAGTTAAACTTGTATATGAAATTCAGGAAGAAATTGGAGAAAAACAATTAAAATAGCTTTACAGCTTAAAAAGCAAGTAAAGGAAAGGATATGATAAGATATGGTAGAAGAAAGAAGTTTAAAAGTACTTTCTAATGAAACAACTTTTTTTAGTAAAGTTTCTAATGCATTAACAAAATTATTAATACCAACTAAGATAGGCATCAATAGCATGATGATAAATCTAAAGAGAAGTGGTGTAATAAAATCATATGAAAATCTAAAAAGCGCTGAAGAAGTAAATGATATTACTAAAAAGGAACAATACAAAAATAGATATGAAGAAAGTTATACATTATATCTAGAATCAATTGATAAACATATTATGGATTCAATTTATAAAAAAGTAAAAAATAATACAGCTTCAGTATTTGAAAAAAATGCACTTTCAAACTATTATACAGTAGTTCATTTAAAAGAAAATGAATATTTAGAATATAAATATAGAAAGCAAAAATTCTTATTAGATTTAGATTATCAAAGCTTACAAGAAAGTAAAAAAATAAAAACATTAGATAAATTTGAAGCAATATATATAGAGAAATTAGATAGTATATATAAAGGAATATTAAAAAATTATTCTGTAAAACTTGCTGATGGAATTCGTGCTAAAGTTGTAAATCAAGTTGACTTATATAAAAAGATATTTGAGTTATTAGAAGATTATATAAAAAATGTATTACCTATAAAAATAAAAATAGATGGTGAAGAAAAGTATAGTAAAATATTAGCAGATTATGAAGAATATGAGAAGTTTGATGTTGGAAAATTAGATGAGAGAGATTTCCTAGAAAAAAATATGATTTTATTAGGATTAAGTAGAGTTTTATTTACTCATAGTCTTCCATTAGTTGCTGCAGAACAATGTTATAAAAAATTATTAAAAGATACAAGAAATCTTATCGTTAAAAGCAAGGCAGAAGAGAAAAAAGAAAGTGTTTATAATATGCTTTTAAAATTAATTGAAGATTATAATGTAAAATTATTATCAACAAAAGTATATTGGGATAAACCATCAGAAAGAGATGCTTATATGAAGTTTTGGAATGCATATAGTAAATCTAATTCTGAAAGAGAAAAAGAAATATTGTCTTTGAAAAGAGAATTATATGATACAGATGATGAATATGAAAAATATGCAGAAGTAAGAAAATTTTATAAAGATAAATTAACAAGCCTAGGTGCAATGAAAAAGATAAAATGTGTGTCTAGAGGAATTTTTAATGGATATTTTACAAAATTATAAGGGAAGTAATAGATGGAAAAGGTTGCAGAAATAGAATATTTAGATTTAGAAAAAAATGTAGAATATGAAGATATAATAATAAAGGTATTGAATAAATGTTTTGAAGTAGAGGGTTTTGAAAATTCTAAATTGTATATAAGTGTTACTCTAACTACACCTGAAAACATTAGAAAACTTAATAAAAAATATAGAAATATAGATAAACAGACAGATGTCCTTTCTTTTCCAATGTTTGAAAAACAAGAAATTGAAAATTTAAAACAATTACAATATGAAGAAGCTCTTGGAGATATAGTAGTATCAATAGAAAGAGTAAAAGAACAAGCTGTAGAATATGGTCATAGCTTTGAAAGGGAACTTGCTTATATGATTGTACATGGATTTTATCATCTTATGGGAGAAGATCATATAAAAGATGAAGATAAAGTTATAATGAGAAAAAAAGAAGAAAATGTTTTAAATAAATTGAATATAATAAGGGAATATTAAAGTTAAAATACATAAAATAAACGAGGAACACATGGAAAATAAGTGGAAAAATAAGAATTTTTTAGTTGCACTAAAAAATTCTTTTAATGGAATAAAAATAGTTTTTAAATCAGAGCGCAATATAAAAATACAGCTAATACTTGGAGTTATAGCGATTATTTTAGCATTTATTTTAAAAATTAATTTACTTAAATTTTCAATAATAATATTAACAATATTTATAGTTTTAATTACTGAATTCATAAATACAACTGTTGAAAATATAGTCGATATGTACACTTTGGAATATAATGAAAAAGCCAAAATAGTAAAAGATGTTGCAGCTTCTAGTGTTATGCTTGCTGCAATTTGTTCAATAATTATAGGAGGATTAATATTTATACCAGAATTGCTAAGAATATTATAAGATAAGTATTAACAAAAGGAGAAATATATGAGTAGATATATGGAAAAAGGCACGGGAACTAAACCAATAATAATTATAATATTACTATTATTTGTTATTGTAATAATATCTTGTGCTATTTTATATTTTAATAAGCAAAAAGAAGAAGGTATAGATAACCAAGTTTCAGATGTAGAAAAAGAGCCACAATTGCAAGGCAAAAAAGAAATAATATCTAAAGAAGAAGCAGAAAATAAAATTCCTACTGTAAAAATATTTACTGGAAATGATAGACCTATAGCTTTTATGATTGATAATAACAAAAATGCTCAACCACAAGCATCACTTAATTCAACTTATATGGTTTATGAGATAATTGTAGAAGGTGGAGAAAGTAGATTAATGGCTTTATTTAAAGGGACTGTTGCAGAAGATGTTGGACCAATTAGAAGTGCAAGGCATTATTTTTTAGATTATGCATTGGAAAATGATGCTATATATGCGCATTTAGGAAATAGTCCACAAGCTCAAAGAGATTTTAAATTATTAGATATTGATAATATAAATGGACAAGTGTATGACACAGGAAAAGCTAAAACATCTACATCTTTATATTGGAGAGTAAATCATAAAAAAGCTCCACATAACGCATATACAAATACAGAATCAATTTTAAAAATTTGTAAAGACAAAGGATATAGAACAACATCAGACAAGGAAAGTGTTTTAAATTATGTTACATCTGAAGTTGATTTAGCTGAAAATAATACAGAAGTATTAGATGCAAATTATGTAAAAATACCATATGCAACTGGGCATAATGTAGAATATAAATATAATGAAGAAACCCAGAGATATACAAGATATTCAAAAAATAAAAAGATGACAGATGAGGTAACAAAAGAAGATATAACAACTAAAAATATTATTATAACTCTTGCTAGAAATTATACTTTAAATGATGGAGAAAATAAAGGAAGACAAGATGTTGTAACAGTTGGAGAACTTGATGGATATTATATAACAAATGGAAAAGCAATAAAGATAAAATGTATAAAAAAAGATAGAACAGAACAAACCCAATATGTAGATTTAAGTGGTAAAGAAATTGTTGTAAATGATGGAAATACATGGATTAATATTTGCCCAATTAATGCCAATGTTACTATTAGTGAATAAAGAAAAGGAAAATATATGGAAAAATTCAAGTCAGGATTTGTAACTTTAGTTGGAAGAACAAATGTTGGAAAATCAACATTATTAAATTCGTTAGTAAAAGAAAAAGTAGCTATAACAGCAAATAAGGTACAAACTACTAGAACAGCTATAAAAGCAATTTTAAATGATAAAAATTATCAGATAATAATTACAGATACTCCAGGAATACATAAACCCAAAACAAAACTTGGCCAAACAATGGTAGATACAGCTTTTACGATGTTTTCCGAAGTAGATGTGATATTATTTTTAATAGAAGCGACTTCTACAGATATTGGTAAAGGTGATAAAATAATTTTAGAAAAAATAAAAGAGAGTAAAAAACCTTGTATACTTATAATAAATAAAATAGACTTAATTGAAAAAGACAAACTCTTAAATTTAATAAAATTATATAGCAATGAATACAAATTTAAAGCTGTTATACCAATTTCCGCTACTAAAAAAGAAGGAATTCAAACTATTATAGATGAACTTGTAAAATTATTACCAGAAGGACCCAAATATTATGATGAAGATCAATATACTGATCAAACAGTAAAACAGATTTCAGAAGAAATAATAAGAGAAAAAGCTTTAAAATTTTTAGAAGATGAAGTTCCACATGGTATATATGTTGAAATTGAAAATTTTAAATATAGAAAAACAACTAAAGGTGAAGAAATTTATGACATAGATTCTACAATTTATTGTTTAAGAGAATCACATAAAGGGATTATTATTGGAAAAGGCGGAAATCTTTTAAAAAAGATTGCAACATCTGCAAGATATGACATTGAAAATATGTTGGGAACAAAAGTAAATTTAAAAGTTTGGGTTAAAGTCAAAGAAGATTGGCAGGAAAAAGATAATATTGTAAATAAATTCAAGTTAAAGTGATGCTAGTATAATTTTTTATAAATTACAAAAGATAGAAATGAGGAGGAATACATTATGATTAAGAATATAGCTTGGAATACATTTAAACAAACTGGAGATATAAACTCATATCTAGAATTTAGAGAAGTAAAAAATATAGAAGAAAATATGAAGGTATCAATTGATGAAAAATATAAAAGTAAATGGGATAGTGATAGCAGAAAATAATATGGGAGATTTTGATAAGATGCTTACTATATTAACTCCTAATTTAGGGAAAATTGGGTGCAGAAGGAGCAAGAAGACCAAAAAGTCTACTTTTGAGCGGTACTCAATTTTTGTGTTTTGGAGAATACATGCTCTTTAAAGGATCTGATATTTATACAATAAATTCTTGTGAAACAATAGAAATGTTTTACAATATAAGAACTGATTTGGATAAATTAACATATGCTTCTTACATAACCAAAATAATAAATGATGTTACAACAGAAAATCAAAATTCTTTTAACACATTAAAATTATTTTTGAATACTCTTTATATGATTTCTGAAACAGATAAAGATTTAGATTTTATAACATCTATTTTTAAAATGAGAATATTAAAAATTTTAGGCTTTTGTCCTAATATACAAGAATGTGTAACTTGTAAAAATAAAGAAAATCTTGAGTTTTTTAGCATAAAAGATAACGGATTTAAATGTGCATCTTGTGCTAAACAAGATACAGGATGTTTAAAGATGAGTGATGCAACTAGAAATGCAATTATATATATAATGAAAGCTGATCCCAAAAAGATTTTTTCATTCAATCTCTCAGAAAACTGTAGAAAAGAACTAGAACTAATTTCAAACGTTTATTTAAATGAAAAATTAGAAAAAGAATATAAGATAGAGAAGTTATTTTAGAATATAAAAATTATACTTGCAAAAAGCGCTAATTACTTATATAATAATTTTACTAAAAAAGGAAGAGGAGTGATTTTTATGAATATAACAATAACAGGTAAAGAGTTAAAAGCTACAGAAGCAATTAAAGACTATGTAGAAAAAAAATTAACAAGAATTGAAAAATATTTTGAGACAGATACTATAGATGTAAATGCAACAATAAAAAAAGAAAATACAGCTACAGTAATTGCTGAAATTTATGTAACTGTAAAAGGAGCATCATATAAGGCAGTTACAGAAGATAAAGATTTGTATGCTGCTTTTGATAAAGATATTGATATTTTGGAAGGTCAAATAAGAAAAACAAAAGCTAGAAGAGAAAAAATGCAAAAAGATTCTTCAATAAAACAAATGAATTTAAGTGGTATTGAAGAAGTTAAAATTGAAGATCAAATAATTAAATCAATATCATATGATTTAAAACCAATTTCAGTTGAAGATGCAAAAATTAAATTAATGGAAAAAAAGGGAAATATATTTTATACTTTTGTTAATGTTGATACAGGAAAAGTTAATGTAATATTTAAATTAAAAGATTCAAACAATTATGGTTTAGTAGAACCAGAAGCTTAAGATTTTATTAGTATGAAATATTTAATAAAAAACATCTCAAAAATTAATTTGAGATGTTTTTTTGTTTAAATAAAATTTTAAATTACCAAAATTTACTTGTTTAAATTTTATTTAAATGAGCATTCTATATTTAGAAAATACATTTTAAATTCTAAATGTTTAATTATTCGTATATAAATTATATGCGAATGATTAGCTATTTGAATTAAGTATTTTCTAAAGAAAATAGTGTGAAGCAATTTACTATAAAGTAAAGTAGAAAACACTATTAAATTCGGAGGTGAATTAAGATGGCAAGAAGTAACAAAAACGTAGTTCCAGAAGCTATGGATTCATTAGAAAGATTCAAATATGAAGTTGCTAGTGAAGTTGGTGTAAATCTTAAAAATGGTTATAACGGAAATATATCTGCAAAAGATGCTGGTAAAATCGGTGGTAACATGGTTAAGAAATTAATAGAACAAGCTGAAAATCAAATGGCTAACAAATAACTAAATGCTTTTTTAGAATTGAAAATGGGCGAGAGCAATCTCGCCTATTTATTTTATAAAATTGCTATAAAATATATATTGTCAAAAAATCTTTTAATGATATAATGTCAAAGTAAAAGATAAAATTAATATTTTTGTTATAATGAATTCCAAAAGATTTTATAATTATACATAACAAAAGATTAAGTAAAGGAGATGTATTATGTATAAATTAATGGCAATAGATTTAGATGGAACGTTACTTAATTCATATGGTGAAGTTTCCGAAAAAACAAGAAAAGCTTTAAAAGCAGCAAAAGAAAAAGGTATAGAAATTGTTCTTGCATCTGGTAGACCAATAAGTTCCACAGAGAGTTTAGCAGTTGACCTTGGTGTGGATAATTACTTGATTTCAGGAAATGGTGCTGCTGTTTATGATATTAAAAATCAGAAAGTTATTTATGATAGATTTTTAACTAAAGAACAGGTTCTTGATATTGCTAAAATATGTGATGATAATAGTTTCTTTTATAATGTTTATACTGAGGATGAAGTAATAGCAAGTTCATTAAATTATAATATTTTATTTTATCATAAAGAAAATGTAAAAAAACCTGAAGAGAGAAGAACTCATATAAATGTAGTTCAAAATATTGCTGAATATATTAGACAAAGTGGAAAAGATAAATTTTTAAAAATAACTGTTTGCGATGAATCCAAATTTATCTTTAATAGTATTATGAAAAGATTAAAAACAATATCAGGAATAGATATACTAGAAGTTGCATATATGTCTAAGAAGAAAATAAAATTTGGAACGGAAGATATAGATATTCAATATTATTATACAGAAATAACAAATGAAAATGTAAATAAATGGAGTGCTTTAGAATTCCTTTTAAAAAAATTAAATATAAATAAAGAAGAAGTTATTACAATAGGTGACAATGTAAATGATAAAGAAATGATAGAAGAAGCCGGATTAGGTGTTGTAATGGGAAATAGTAATCCAAAGATGAAAGAAATAGCAGATGTAATTGTTTCTGATAACAATTCAGATGGTGTGTCACAGGCAATAGAAAAATTCATTTTAAACTAATTTTACAAAAAGATTACAAAAAAGATAAGTTTATATTACAATACCGCAATTCGTTGATTTTACTCTAAAATTATTGTAGAATAAAGAAAATGGTATTTTTAAAATTATAAGAAAAAGTATCAGAATAATAAGAAGAATCGAATTTTCATATGATAAAGGGAGGAATCTAGATATGGCAATGAATCCAATGCAAAGAAGAGCTAGAAATTCTTTTTTAGTAGGATTTTTAGTAGCTTTAATTATTATGGCTTTATTAGTATTTCTTTTGTTATACAAAATAAAAGGATTAAATGAAGCTAAACAGGAATTAGAATCACAATTTATAACTGTTTATGTGGCATCTGAGGACTTAGAATCTGGCCAAGTTATAACTTTGGAAGATAATTTTGTTATGGAAAATGTTAAAACGAGTTTAGATGAAAGCCAAGTTATTTCATCTGATGATTTTCTATATATAGATGAAGATGGCAATATTACAGAAGAGCCTAAAGAAATGATGATGAAAGTAAATGTCCCATCTGGAACAATTGTAACAAAAGATATGATTGTTGAATCTGGCGAACAAACAACAGATTCTCAAAGAATACAAGAATTTAATATGATACTTTTACCATCACAATTAAAAAATGGTGATTATATTGATATAAGATATCAATTACCAAATGGGCAGGATTTCATTGTTTTGTCTAAGAAAAAAGTTTTAGGAACAAATGAAACAAGTTTATGGTTAAAATTAGATGAATCTGAAATATTAACTATAAATAGTGCAATTGTAGAAGCATATCAATTAACAGGATCTAAAATTTATGCAATTCCATATATAGAGGCTGGATTACAAGATGCTGCAATTCCTACATATGTACCAGACAGCGAAGTATATGAACAAATGAGAATTAATCCAAATATTACTAATGAAGCTAAAACAGAATTATTTAATAGATATTCACATGATGCAGATATGAGAAATAATTACATAGTTCCTTCATTGACACCTTATGCTGAACAAAGAGATTCTTTAGTAGAAAGCGGATTCCAAAATGATGCTGAAAGTATTAGAGCTGCAAGACAAGAATTCGTCGAATCTCTAGAAGGCACAGGAGATGTAGGTTACGAAAGATAAGTTTTTTGGAGGCTACCATGAAAAAAGTTGCTTTTATAGGATGTTATGATAAAGCAGATATGATAATTTATATATCAAAAATATTAACTAATATGGGAAAGAAAGTATTAGTAATAGACTCAACAGTTTTACAGAAAACTAGATATATTGTTCCAACTATGAAAGCATTTAAACAATATATAACTACTTTTGAAAATGTTGATATTGCAATCGGCTTTGAAAACATTGGTCAAATAAAAGTCTATCTAGGAAATATGGAAAAATTAGATTACGATTATGTGTTAATAGATATAGATTCATATAGAGGATATTATTATTTTCAAATAAAAACGGAGGATAAAAAATATTTTGTTACTTCTTTTGATATATATAATTTAAGAAGAGGATTACAAGTATTTAGAAAATTAGAAGAAGCTGTAGAAGTAACAAAACTTTTATTTACAAAAGAAATGTTAGCTGAAGAAGATAATTATTTAAATTATCTTTCAAAAGGTTTAAAAATTAAATGGAATACTAATATTTTATATTTTCCATTTGAAATAGGTGACCAAACTGCTATATTTTCTAATCAAAGATCTGGTAGAATTCAGTTAAAGGGATTAAGCTCACAATATATAGATAATATAGCCTTTATAGCTGAAGAAATATCAGGAGATAGCCAAAGCAATGTAAGAAGGGCTCTAAAAATGTTAGAAAGGAATTAATTTCTGGAGGGAAAAATGGCAATAATTGGTTTTTGGAGTGGAAGTGAAAAAGAATCTGGTCAAACTGTATCAATAGCTGCCATTGCAACACATATGGCTGTTGAACATAATTATAAAATATTATTAGTAGATGCTACATTTAATGATGATACAATGGAGAGATGCTTTTGGAATGTAAATAATGCCAAAAAAGATGTTGTTCAGGTATTAAACAGAGGAAAAATGGATATCTCTTCAGGCGCAGAAGGATTAATAAGTGCTGTAGTAAGTAATAAAGCTACTCCTGAAATAATTACTAATTATACTAGGGTAGTTTTTAAAAACAGATTAGATGTGTTATGTGGTTTGAAGACTAAGGTTCGACAGGAATATTTAAAATCATTAAATTTATATAAAGATTTAATAAAAACAGCAGATAAATATTATGATTTAGTATTTATTGATTTAGAGAAAACATTAAAAGAAGAAATTACAAAAACATTATTAGAAAGTACAAATATAATCGTCTATAGTTTTACAAAAAATTTAAAACAAGCAGATGAATATATTTCTAATATAACTACAAATAAAGATATTTTAAAAAAAGATAAAGTAATACCGCTACTTTCAAATTCAGATGAAAATGTAGTATATAATCAAAGAAATGTAACTAGATATATAGGAGAAAAAAGAGAAGTTGCTACAATACCATATAATTCTAGTTTCGTAAAAAATATATCAGAAGCAGGTGTAGCACAATTTTTTTTAACAACAAGACTTTCAAATAAAATAAATGATAAAAATTCAAATTTTGTAAATTGTGTAGAAGATGCATGTCAAAAAATAATTTATAAATTACAAGAACTAAAATATAAAGTTTAAATTTTAAAGGGAGGAGAGCCTTTTAAATGAATATTTCAAACATTGCTTTAACATTTGTTGTAATTGTAGCTGCAGTTTCAGCTATAGTGTATATGATAAAAAAGAATAAGAATGAAATAGTTGAAGAAAGTATCGAGGTTGATGACAAAACTTTTACATTAGATAAAATGGTTAAGTTTGTTAAGCAAAGACTTGATGAAATCACAAAAATAAATCTATATGATATAGGTTTATCAGAAGTTGAATTAAAAAGAAGAAGAGCAAAGAAATATGAATTAAAAAAAGCTTTAAAAGGCTGTACATATGGCGACGTTAATGATAAAAAATATGTTAAAGAACTAATATATGATTTATTGTCAAAAGAGTATGGAATTGATGAGACAAATATATCAAATGCAATTCCTTTTGATACACCATCAATTCTTACAGCTCAAGATAAGTTTGATATTTTAATTCATGAATATAAAAAGACATTTTCATATGAGGCATTAACAGAGCTTATAAAAAAATATAACTTAGCTACTTTGAAATATGTTGAAGGAGAATCAAAGCCTTGTTATGTAATAACAGCTCAGGAAATTGATGATATTTATGAGCAGGAACAAATTCATTTAGAGTTTTCTGATAAGCTAGAAGTAGTTGTACAAAGAATATACCAAAAATATAAAGGATTCAGTAGTATTGATGAAATTAGAGATATGAATATTGATGGAGTTTCTGGTGGTGTTTCAGGACTTCCAGAATCTTTCTTGAGTCAAGTTGCACAAACAGATGGTGATTATCTAAAACAAGCTATGGAATCAAAAATACCTAGAGCATGTGATGCTATATGGATATTCTTTCAAGGTAAATCAATACGTTTAGCTTTCTTATCATTTGGTAACGAAGCTGAACTAAAAAGAGTATGTCAAAATATATATAAATATAATAACCCAGGTCAGTTATCTGATACAAATGGTTATAAGATTAATGAAATGAAAGATGGTTCTCGTGTCGTTGTTGTTAGACCAAGCATGTGCGAAACATGGGCATTCTTTGTAAGAAAATTTGACGTAAAAAGAGCAACTCTAG